>JAILDR010000056.1 GCA_024689285.1 Bacteroidales bacterium
CTGACCAGCGACGAAGTGACCAAGTGCATCGTTGACCTCGCCACCTCCATCGGCAAGCAGCCCGTCGAGGTGAAGGAAGCCCCCGGCTTCGTCGTCAACCGCATCCTCATCCCGATGATCAACGAGGCTGTCGGCATCCTCGCCGACGGCATCGCCAGCGCAGAGGACATCGACAAGTGCATGATGCTGGGTGCCAACCACCCGATGGGTCCCTTGGCTTTGGCCGACCTTATCGGAAACGATGTCAACCTTGCCATCATGGAAGTGTTGTACAAAGAGTTCGGCGATCCTAAGTACCGTCCTCATCCCTTGCTCCGCAAGATGGTGAGAGCTGGCTTGCTCGGTCGCAAAACTGGAGAAGGATTCTATAAGTATTAATGCTGAATTCGGAATTCGGAGTTCGGAATATAGGCTACCGCAGGCTTATTCCGCATTCAGCATTCCGCATTCTTAATTCAAAAGACAAAAATGGATTTTAGCTATTCAAAGACAGAACAGTTGTTCTTGCAGATGATTAGATCGTTTGCGGAGAACGAAGTAAAGCCTTTGGCCGCCGAAGTCGATGATCAGGAACGTTTCCCGATGGAGACTGTCCAGAAGATGGGCAAGCTCGGTATCATGGGTATCCCGATCCCGAAGCAATACGGTGGACAAGGCGGCACCGTCCAGATGTACATCATGGCGGTCGAAGAACTCTCGAGAGTGTGCGCCACCACGGGCGTCATCGTCTCAGCCCACACCTCGTTGTGCATGGCTCCCATCCTGGAGAACGGCACCGAGGAACAGAAAATGAAATACCTGCCCAAGCTGGCTTCAGGTGAATGGATCGGAGCTTTCGGTTTGACCGAACCCAATGCCGGTACTGATGCTGCCATGCAGCAGACCACAGCCGTCGACGCTGGCGACAAGTGGATTCTCAACGGAACCAAGATTTTCATCACCAACGCTTCTTATGCCAACGTGTTCATCGTGATGGCTATGACCGACAAGTCGAAGGGCACCAAGGGTATCTCCGCTTTCATCGTGGAGAAAGGCATGAAGGGCTTCAGCATCGGTAAGAAGGAGCTCAAGATGGGTATCCGCGGTAGCGCTACCTGCGAGCTGATTTTCGAAAACTGCGAAGTGCCGAAGGAAAACCTCCTCGGACCTCTTGGCAAGGGCTTTACCATTGCCATGAAGACTTTGGACGGTGGCCGTATTGGTATCGCTTCACAAGCTCTTGGCATTGCACAAGGTGCTATGGATGAGACCGTGAAGTACACCAAGGAACGCAAGCAGTTCGGCAAGTCGATTGCCCAGTTCCAGAACACCCAGTTCCAGATGGCCGACCTCAAGACCAAGGTAGAGGCTGCCCGTCTGTTGGTGCGCAGCGCCGCCTGGAAGAAGGATATGGGGCTCCCGTATTCACCCGATGCAGCAATGGCTAAGCTGTTTGCCGCTGAAACCGCTATGGAAGTGACTACCAAGGCCGTTCAGTTCCATGGTGGCTATGGCTACACTCGTGAGTATCCTGTAGAGCGCATGATGCGTGACGCCAAGATTACCGAGATTTACGAAGGTACCTCGGAAGTCCAGCGCATGGTCATCGCCGGTCAATTGTTCAAGAAATAATAGGAGGGAAGCAGTATGAATATTATCGTTTGTATCAAACAAGTTCCGGATACCACAGAAATCAAGATCGATCCGGTAAAGGGCACCTTGATCCGCGATGGCGTGCCGAGCATCATGAACCCTGACGACAAGGGCGGTCTCGAACTGGCCCTTCGCCTCAAAGACCAGTTTGGCGCCAACGTTACCGTCGTTTCGATGGGTCCCCCGCAAGCCGATGTTATCATGCGCGAAGCCTTCGCCATGGGCGCCGACCGTGCCATCCTGCTCTCCGACCGTAAGTTCGCAGGCTCTGACACTTTGGCTACCTCTTATGCCATAGCCGGTCTCTGCCGCACTTTGGACTACGACCTCATCATCGCCGGCCGTCAGGCTATCGATGGTGACACCGCTCAGGTGGGTCCTGAGATGGCTGAGCACCTTGGCCTACCTCAGATTACCTACGTTTGCGATGCCAAGCTGCTGCCCAATGGCAACCTGCAAGTCCACAAAGAGAATGAGGACAGCGTCCAGGTTCTCGAAGTGGAAGGCAAATGCCTTCTGACTGTGTTGGCTTCTGCATTTGAGCCCCGTTACATGACCGTCAGCGGCATCGTCGAGGCCTACAACCGTGAGGTTGAGGTCTGGGGTGCCGATAAGATTGACTACGATGAGACCAAGCTCGGTCTGAGTGGTTCTCCCACCAAGGTGTTCCAAAGCTTCCCGAAGGCCATGAAGGCCCCAGGAGAGGTTCACGAAGTGAGCGAGGAAGAAGCCGTTGAGCTGATTGTCAACAAATTGAAAGAAAAACATATCATCTAAAAGTTATAGCCATGGAATTGAAAGATTATAAGAACGTATTTGTTTTTGCTGAACAGCGTGAAGGTAACATCCAATCCGTTGCTTTCGAACTTTTAGGAAAGGCTCGCGACCTTGCTGATGCCCTCGGCGAGAAGGTTGTAGCCATGTTGCTGGGTTACAATGTGAAAGACCAAGCACAGAAGCTGATTGAATTCGGTGCTGACGAGGTTATTGTAGCTGACGTTCCCGAGTTGAAAGACTATTTGAGCGAGCAATACTCACAAGTGGTTGACCAAATCATCAAGGAGCGCAAGCCCAATATCGTGCTGTATGGTGCCACCACCATCGGCCGTGATATGGCTCCGCGTATTGCAGCCCGTCTGAAGACCGGTCTTACGGCTGACTGCACCAAGCTTGAAGTGGTTGCTGACGAAAAGAGCAACAACGAGCTGCAGTTCCGCATGACCCGTCCCGCTTTCGGCGGCAACCTGATGGCCACTATCATCTGCCCGAACAATCGTCCTCAGATGTCGACCGTGCGTCCTGGCGTGATGCAGAAGCGCCAACGTCAGGAAGGCCGTCAAGGCACAGTCACGGAGTTCATCCCGAAATTTGACACCAGCAAATTCAAGGTGAAACTCGTTGAGACTATCAAGGAAGACAAGACCGTAGTCGACATCGCCGATGCCAAGATTTTGGTTTCCGGCGGTCGTGGTGTCCAAAACAAGGAAGGTTTCGACAAGCTTCAAGCCCTGGCCGATGTCATCGGCGGTGTGGTGTCATCCAGCCGTGCTATGGTCGACAACGGCGTGATGCCTCACGACCGTCAGGTGGGTCAGACCGGTAAGACCGTCCGCCCGAACCTCTACATGGCTTGCGGTATCAGCGGTGCTATTCAGCACTTGGCCGGTATGGAAGAGTCCGATTTCATCATTGCCATCAACAAGGACAAGTTTGCACCTATTTTCAGCGTTGCCGACCTCGGTATCGTGGGTGATTTGCACAAGATTGTCCCGATGCTGACGGAGAGACTTAAAAAGGAAGTGGAGAAGTAATTCCACTTGTGTTTTTCATGGTGTAGAGACGGTGTGATTGCGCCGTCTCTACTTCTTTTTTGTAAAGGAACTGTTGGTCATCATGGTTGCCGATACGGGAGTAACAAAAGCCATTTGTTTTGCGTCCTTGAGAGAAACGGCTTTTCTCCAGTCGAGAAACGGCTTTTCTCTGGCAGAGAAACGGCCTTTCTCTGGCAGAGAAACGGCTTATTTCGTATGCACTTCCCTCCGGTATGTGTTTTTTTCCTACTTTTGCCCTTTAATTCTGAAAAACATGAAAACAATTAGAGCCGCCGTAGTGGGTTACGGCAATGTGGGCCGTTTCGCGCTGGAAGCCCTTGAAGCCGCCCCCGATTTTGAAATAGCAGGCATCGTGCGCCGCAATGGAGCTGAAAACAAACCATTGGAACTGTCGCAATACGAGGTAGTGAAAGATATTAAGGAACTGGAAGACGTGGACGTGGCCATCTTGGCCTGCCCTACGCGCAGCTGTCCCGAATATGCCCGGCAGATTCTGCCTTTGGGTATCAATACGGTGGATTCCTTCGACATCCATACCTCCATCGTGGACTATCGTCGCGAACTCATGCCTATCAATAAGGAAACCAAGACTGTCAGCGTGATTGCCGCAGGCTGGGATCCAGGTTCGGATTCCATCGTCCGTACCTTGATGCAGAGCCTTGCCCCTAAGGGATTGTCTTATACCAATTTCGGCCCGGGTATGTCGATGGGCCACAGCGTCTGTGTGCGCAGCAAGCAAGGTGTGAAGGAAGCTCTTTCTGTCACCATTCCTTTGGGCGAAGGCATTCATCGCCGCATGGTTTATGTGGAACTTGAAAAAGGTGCCACTCTCGAACAAGTGGCCAAGGACATCAAGGCTGACCCGTATTTTGCCAACGATGAGACCCACGTGTTTGCCGTCGACAGCGTTGATGCCGTACGTGATATGGGGCATGGTGTCAATCTGGTGCGCAAGGGTGTCTCGGGCAAAACCGCCAACCAGCGATTGGAGTTCAACATGAGTATCAACAATCCCGCTTTGACGGGACAGGTGCTGGTAAACGTGGCCCGCGCCACGATGCGTTTGCAACCGGGATGCTACACGATGGTAGAGATACCGGTTATAGATATGCTGCCCGGAGAACGTGAGGAACTGATTTCACATTTAGTATAATGATGGTTGTCAAACTTTTGCGTTGTTTTGCGTTCTTTCATGGATTGAAACAATCCGTCGTGTTGCTATTTTCTTTCTTAGTCTTGCTCTCTTCCTGTGCAAGAAAGCAAGACAAAGTCGAGGTGTTGCTCTCCCAGATGACCCTCGAGGAGAAATGCGGTCAGTTGAGTTGTCCCATAGGCTTCAACTTCTATGGTAAGGAGGGCGATTCCATATGGCTTTCAGACGACTTCATCGGCAGGATAGACACAATGCCTTTAGGCTCCTGTTGGGCTGTGCTTCGTGCTGACCCGTGGTCGAGGAAAACTGTTGAGACGGGGCTGCATCCACGAGAGTCGGCCAAGCTGCTGAATATGATGCAACGATATGCTGTTGAGAACACACGCCTTGGTATTCCTCTGTTGTTTTGTGAGGAAACCCCTCATGGCCACATGGCTGTTGGCACTACCGTTTTCCCGACAGGCATCGGTCAGGCCAGCACTTGGAACCCCGAATTGCTGGAGCTGATGGGCGAGGTGATGGGACGCGAAGTGCGCCTCCAGGGGGCGCAGATAGGTTATGGCCCCGTATTGGACATCGCCCGCGACCCAAGATGGTCTCGTGTGGAAGAAACGATGGGGGAGGATCCTTATCTCTCCGGTTCGTTGGGTGCCGCCATCGTGAAAGGAATGCAGAAATACGTCTGCGCAACCTTGAAGCATCTGGCCGCCTACGGCATTCCGCAAGGTGGACATAATGCCGCCACAGCGGAGGTGGGCCAAAACCGCCTGATGACGGATTACCTCCCTTCGTTTGAAAAAGCCATTTGCGAAAGTGGTGCCAAAACCGTTATGACATCCTACAATACCATCGATGGTGTGCCTTGTTCGGCAAACCGATGGCTGCTTCAAGAGGTATTGCGCAACTCGTGGAATTTCAATGGTGTGGTCTTCTCTGACCTCAACGCCGTTAATGCTATTTTTGCCACCCAACATGTGGCTGCCGACCCGGCTGAAGCTGCGGCTTTGGCCCTGAAAGCAGGTGTCGACATCGACTTGGGGGGATACAATTACGGTGGGTTCCTGAAAGAAGCCCTGCGGCGCGGACTGGTTACAGAAGTCGACCTCGACCGAGCTGTGCGCCACGTGCTGCAGCTGAAACACGACCTCGGATTGTTTGATAATCCCTACGTGGAAGAGGCTGTGGCGGAAGCCGAAGTAGGTACGGCAGAAAACGCCCAACTTGCCAAGCAAGTGGCTTTGGAATCGGCAGTCTTGCTGAAAAATGACGGTATCTTGCCTTTTGACAAACATATTAATAAGGTGGCGGTCGTGGGGCCGAATGCCAACAATATGTACAACCAGCTGGGCGACTATACAGCCCCGCAAGCCCCTGACCGCCTCGTGACGATGTTGGAAGGCATCCGCGGTAAGGGCAGGGCAGAGGCGACTTATGCCAGAGGATGTGCCATCCGCGATGAGAATGATGCTGACTTGGATGAAGCCGTAAGAACGGCATTAAAAGCTGATGTGGTTGTGCTTGTTGTAGGTGGTTCTTCCGCCCGCGACTTCAAGACAAGTTATGAGGATACGGGTGCCGCCATTGTGGACGAACATATTTCCGATATGGATTGTGGCGAAGGCTACGACCGTTCCACTTTGAAACTGCTGGGCAAACAAGAAGAATTGATGCGGCGCATCTATGATGCAGGCAAGCCTGTGGTGACGGTCTATATACAAGGCCGTCCTATGGACATGAATCTTGCCAACGAGAAGTCAAATGCCTTGTTGACACTCTGGTATCCTGGTATGGAAGGCGGTTCGGCCTTGGCCGATATCCTTTGGGGCGACTACAATCCTGCCGGGCGGTTGCCCATCTCTATTCCGCGTTCGGTCGGTCAGATTCCCGTCTATTTCTCCCAGCCGGCTACGGGCGACTATGTGGAGGAGAGTTCCAAGCCTCTGTATCCTTTCGGCTATGGTTTGAGTTATACTCAGTTTGAATACAGCAATTTACAGGTCGTAAAAGAAAATAAGTCCGACACACTTTACAAAGTCATTTGCAACGTGAAGAACATCGGTTCGTCAGATGGTGATGAAGTGGTCCAACTTTATGTTCGCGACGAGGCGGCTTCTGTTGCACCCGCCTCCAAGCTGCTGAAAGGTTTCCAACGCATCCATATTAATAAAGGTGAGACCCGACAAGTAACATTTTTCCTTACCGATCGTGATTTGTCAGTCTATTCCGCAGAAAAGGGCTGGCACGTTGAGCCGGGCGAGTTTACGGTTATGGTGGGT
This sequence comes from Bacteroidales bacterium, assembly GCA_024689285.1. The sequence continues at coordinate 6,894 of JAILDR010000056.1, forward strand.
GGAAGTTCGGAGGGGGTTGCCCTTAAGACAACAATTAGTATTTGAACAGATAAAAAAAAAGCCCCGAAAACTCGGAGCTTCTTTTTCGTTTGACGAAGGGAATCATTTCTTGAGTTCCTTGATTTTGGCTTTCTTGCCACGCAGACCGCGCAGGTAGTAGATGCGCGACTTGCGGACAGCACCGCGCTTGTTGACCTCGATGTTCTCAATCATGGGAGAAGCGATCGGGAAGCAACGTTCCACACCAATGTTGTTGGAAATCTTACGGATGGTGAAAGTACCCGTTTTGCCTTGGCCGCTACGCTTGATAACAATGCCCTGAAACTTCTGCAAACGTTCTTTTTGTCCTTCGACAATCTTGTAGGTGACCGTAATCGTGTCACCCGCCTTGAAGGAATCAAAGTCTTTTACAACGATTTGTTCCTCAACGAATTGAATTAATGCGTTTTTACTCATTGTATATGTATTTTGTATATTTTTCTCCAAAAAGTGGGTGCAAAAATACAAAATATTTCAATACGTGATGCAGATAATCAGCTTTTTTTGAAAATTTCGTACATTTTAGGCCTGCGTTCCTTTGTGCGTTCTATGGCTTTCTCGAGTTTCCAGTCGTTTATTAGTTTGTCATTACCCGACAAAAGCACCTCTGGGACTTCCCATCCTTTATAATTTCGGGGTCTTGTATAGACCGGAGGCGACACCAGACCGTCCTGGAAAGAGTCGGATAGGGCAGAGGTCTCGTCGCCCAAAGCACCAGGGATAAGTCTCACCAAGCTGTCGACCAAAACAGCTGCGCCTAGCTCGCCACCGGAAAGCACATAGTTTCCAATACTTATCTCTTTGGTAATCAAATGTTCGCGGATGCGCTCGTCTATTCCTTTATAATGTCCGCAGAGGATAATTAGGTTTTGTTTCATCGAGAGTTGGTTGCACAAGGGCTGGTCAAGAAGCTCGCCGTCGGGACTCATATAAATGACCTCATCATAATTATGCTGACTCTTCAGATGGCTGATGCAGTTGTCAACGGGTTCAATCATCATCACCATTCCCGCTCCTGAGGCAAACGGGTAGTCGTCCACCTTATGGTGTTTGTCGGTCGTATAATCACGCAGGTTGTGCAGTCCAATCTCCACGATGCCCTTATTGATAGCACGCTTGATAATGCTCTCGGTGAAAGGGCCTTCAAACATTTCGGGAAATACAGCGATGATGTCGATGCGCATAATGAATAGATTTTTGCGGCAAAATTAGGCATTTTGACTCAATTTTCGGCTTAGTTTAAGAAAATATCCCTATTTTTGTACGATTAAATTTTCAATCAAATGAAAAAAACTACCTTTTTATTATTGTTTCTGACCGTTGCCTATTTTGCTCAGGCTCAGGTCGCGACCAACATTTATTGGGTGCAGTTCACCGACAAGAACAATTCGCCCTATTCCATCGACAACCCCGAGGAATTTTTGAGCTCGAGGGCGTTGCAACGTCGTGCCAATCAAGGTATTGACATTGACGAGTACGACATCCCCGTCAATCCTCAGTATCTCCAAGCTGTAGCCAACTGCGGCGCACAACTGCTCAATCCCTCCAAGTGGCTCAATGGTGTTTCGGTCTACACCACCCACTCCAATGTGATTGATGCCATCAACGCCTTGGAATTTGTCGAAACAGTTCGCAACTGCCCCAACAACCTGAAAGCTCAGGAAATGAAAGAGCGTTGGCTGGCTAACGAGATGAAAACTGCTGCAAAACAAAATAATATGAGAGGTTATTACGGCGGTGGCGAGACGCAAATCACCCAGCTGAACGCGCAGGTGCTGCACGATAGCGGATATCAAGGTGAAGGTATGATTGTAGCCATCCTTGACGGCGGTTTCGTTGGTACTGATACGCACCCATGCTTTGATAACATGCGCGAGGAAGGCCGTCTGCTTGGCACCCGCGACTTCGTCTATGGATCCTCTTCAGTCTACTCACAAAGTACACACGGCACCTCATGCTTGAGCACCATGGCGGCTTATGTGCCAAACACTTTCGTAGGTACGGCTCCCAAGGCTTCTTATTTTTTGATTCACACCGAGGATGGTTATTCGGAAAATATTGTTGAAGAATACAACTGGGTGAGCGGTGCTGAGTTTGCTGACAGCCTTGGAGCCGACGTATGTTCCACTTCGCTTGGCTACATTGATTTCGATATGAGCCAGTGGAATCATCCCTTTGAGCATTTCGACGGAAAAACCACCCCAAGTTCCATTGGTGCCGAGATTGCTGCCAGTCGTGGCATGGTCTGTCTCAACGCAGCAGGCAATGATGGCGATGGCGTTTGTACCCTCGGCACTCCTTCTGATGCCGAGCATATCCTTACTGTTGGTGCTGTCAAAGGAAACGGCAACCGTGCTTACTTCAGCTCCGTGGGACCCACGTACGACAATCGCATCAAGCCTGATGTGATGGCCATGGGAGAAGACACTTTTGTAGCCTCTGGGTATGATACTGACTATTACAACGGCAGCGGCACTTCTTTTGCCACACCCGTTTTGGCTGGTGCTGTGACTTGCTTGCGCCAATACAACCCGTATATCTCTGTGCAGGAATTCTTTGACATCGTCCGTCAATGTGGCAACCGTGCCGACAATCCCGATGTGCGCTACGGTTATGGCATCCCTGACCTTTCTATGGCGATGGAACTACTTCATGTGGAGGATAATCAGATGCAAGCAGAGCAGCTTATCAACGTTTATCCCAACCCTGCAAAAGGCGAGGTGCGTGTCATTTTGAAGGAAGGCCATAATGCTGATGTTACCGTGTACGACATCATGGGCCGTCAAATCTTTAATTATGACTTCAATGGGCTGAACCACGCTGGCTTGGAGAGCTTCTTGAACACCTTAGGTTCGGGCATCTATTTTGTCAACGCTGTTTCCGAGTATGGCAACCAAACTGTTAAGCTTGTGTTGACTCGATAAAAAAGAGAAAGGATTTGGAAAAAGAAAACCGCTTTGTGTTGGCAAGGCGGTTTTTGTTTTATCTCTTTATCTCTGGCGGTACTGATACGCTCCGATGTCAATCCTATCCAAGCGAGAGACACCATCCAAGTCGTGTGGCAATTCGCTGCCAAACAACGGATTGGCTGTACCGATGACAGGCGAGGCGATGCTGTCGATATGCAGATTGTTGGTGTAAAAGTTGGCAAAATAAGGCTCCATATTGAACAGGCAATGGTTGAAGCCCGCTGTAGCATTAGCGTATTTCTCCGTTTTCAGCAAACAATGGTCGAAAAGGAAGGTCGAGTCGGCATCGGGACCGAAATGGGTGACCAACTCATCGGCTTGGGAACCATATATGATGCAATTGTTGACTTCCATGTTGAAAGGATAATAAAAAGTCTCGTTGGTTTGGCCGTCGGTGGCGCAGTTGCTGAGCTCCATTGCGTGGCAGTTCTTGTGGTCGTTGCCGCTCCAATTGTTTGCAATAGTGCCATGAACGAGGCGATAATCTCCTCCAAAAGCCCAGAAATTGGCCTTGCCGCAGTTGGTGATGGTGAAATTTTTGACCTCAACAGGATATAGAATGGAGAGCATCCCATAGCCGCTTTGGTTCTCGATGACCGTGTTGTCAACACGCAGGGCACATTCCGTCACCTTTACTGACGATTGGCAATTGAGGCCGATGGTACCGTTGCGAATGATGGCGTGGCTCACCCTATGATCGGCTCCGGCGCGACCATCCAGCATCAGGATTTGACCCCATTGTCCAGGCGTATTGTCGTAATAAGACTCCAACCGGTCTCCTTCAACGATGACTGGATTCTCAGCAGTTCCATCGATGATAAGCTGCCCTTCGCTCCATGAGAATATCCCACCGTCTTGATGGCAATACACGTGTGTGCCTTGTTCGATACGTAAGGTACCGTAAGAGTTGATAAGCGCATAGCCGTAGATGACATAAGGCCGCTCCGAAGTCCAAACGGTGGTCTGAAGGCTGTCGGCAACAATATGGTAAGGGTAGGGCACCCCTCCGATGTTCACCACCTTGTCGGCTACGATATAATTGGCGTTTTGCCCCCAAGCTAAGAGCTTTACTGTCTGTGTGTTTCCGTTGGTAATGAATTCCAATTCGTCTTCTACGACAAATGGCGTGTTGAGGTCGTTGGGATCGATGGTGACGCGCAAGTAAGTGAAAAGGCTGTCGTTTGCTGGAATCACTTTGTCGTAAAACTCTGTGTTATTGACGCCGTCAAGATTGACACGAAAAGGGGATGTCTCACCGCCAAGCAAGCGTATCGAACTGATTTTTAAGTCTTCTTTGTGCGTGTTGTAAATCCGTAGTTGGTGTGTGGTCGATCCCAACGTAGTGAATACGGTATCAAAAAGAATGGTGTCGGTCGAGAAAGAAAGCTCTTTATTTGGGTCGTCGCTAATGGGATTGTTTTTTCGGCAAGACTGTCCTGCCAAAAGCAATAGCGTGATTATGAGAATGATGTATCTGCTTTTCATGACAATTGTTTTTGCGGCGCAAAGGTAAAACTTTATTTGATACGGATAATTTCGAAAAATATTGTATTTTTGCAGAAAATCTGAAAAAGATGAAACGTTTTGGAATTATCGCAGTTCTTTTTGTGATGCTTTTGGGCTACTCAAATAAAGTATCGGCACAATTCTATCAGGATGAGCCCAGCATGAAGGGCAAGATTACCATGGGCGGTGGCTTCGCCTTCGGTCTTAATTTCCACACCTTGAACCTTTCCCTTGCGCCTCAGGTAGGCTATCGCATCTTAAACCCATGGGAAGTAGGACTACGTGGCATTTACAATTTGAGATGCAACTTTGCCTATAATGAGTATTTACACTATGTTGGCTTCTCTCCATATACCAACTGTGAGATTTTCAGAGGCTTGTTCGTTCACGCGGAGTACGAGAACTTGTATGGCTTTGCACGCCTCAATCAAGAATCCGTCGGAGGAAATTGGTATCGTAGCATCTTCGTCGGAGGGGGTTTCAGGTCGTCTTCCTATGGGGGTGGCTATTTCGTTATGGTGTTATACAACTTGAGCTGGAATTTCAACAAGTTCCAAACTGATTGGCTGTATCCGTACGGATCGCCATTGGTGATACGCGTTGGTTTCTGCTTCTGATTAGCGCGTCAGCCGTTCCAGCTCGCGTTTCGAGTCTTTGGTTTTCAGCGTTTCGCGCTTGTCGTAGTAGTGTTTGCCTCGAGCAAGAGCGATGTCGAGTTTGGCCAATCCTTTGTCATTAATAAACAAGGTGACAGGTACGATAGTGAACCCTTTTTCCTTCACTTTGTTCTTCAGCTTGCGCAGCTCACGGGCGTTAAGCAGCAGTTTGCGGTCGCGCTTCGGGTCGTGGTTGTTGTATGTGCCTTGCGCATATTCGGCGATGTGCATTCCGACGACAAACAGCTCGTTATCCTTGAAACTGCAATACGAGTCCGCTAAACTGGCCTTACCCGCCCGGATACTCTTGATTTCAGTACCCGTCAGTACGATACCTGCCGTCAGAGTTTCCATAAGGAAATACTCAAACGAGGCGCGCTTGTTCTTTATCTTGATATTATTTGTGCTCCTTTTATCCATTGCGGCGGCAAAAATACACAATTTTTGCGAAATGGAATCATTCTAATAGCGCATTAACGATGTTGTTCACCTCGTTTGGTGTAACCCACCGATAGTTAGGGTCTCTTCTCAACCAAGTCATCTGACGCTTGGCATATTGTCGTGTGTGAATCTTGATTTGCTCTACAGCTTCTGCAAGGGTACAATCACCATCGAAGTAAGAAAACAGTTCTTTGTAACCTACCGTATTAAGTGCGTTCAGTTGACGCTTTGGATAAAGTGCTTTGGCTTCCTCTAATAATCCATGCTCCATCATCATGTCCACGCGTCGGTTGATGCGCTCAATAAGTTTCTGACGTTCCCATAACAAGGCAAACTTCTTGATTTCAAAATCGCGCTTTGCTTTGGTTCCTGAACGGAACGAGGAAAAAGGACGTCCTGTTTGGTAACATACTTCCAAGGCGCGTTGCAACCTTCTTGGGTTCTGTTGGTCGACTGTGGAAAAATATTCTGGGTCAAGTTGTTGAAGTTCCTTGCTTAAAGCATTAATTCCATCTTCATTAAATAAGGATTCCACCTTTTGGCGAATCTCGGGTTGCACATCAGGCATCTCATCAATACCATAGCAGACTGCATCGATGAACAAACCCGAACCACCAGTCATAACGGCTTGGTCGTGTGTTTTGAATAACCTGTCCAACAACTGTAGTACTTCTCGTTCATAATCCGCTACATCATATTTGTCATCTATGCTGATATTATGAACGAAATAATGCTTTACTTGAAGCAACTCCTCAGGTGTTGGGGCTGCTGTGCCGATGGACATCTCCTTGTAAAACTGACGGCTGTCAGCGGAAAGAACTACCGTATTTAAGGTTTTTGCCAACTCGATGGAGAAGGCGGTCTTGCCCGATGCCGTGGGACCCGCGATGACAATCAAAGTCTTCATTGCTCCAGTTTTTGTGGTACGGGACCATTGTTCGCGACAACGATAGGTTCTTGTATTTCTTTTACCACATTGAGCCCCAGTTTCTTGCCTTCCTCTTTCATAAAAGAATAGGCTTCGTCGAAATTGTTGCCAATCACTCCATCTAGAATAGCTTCTCGGATAGCGTTTTTGATGACACCCACTTCGCGCCCTTCTGGGATACCGAAGGTCTCCATGATGGCGTTGCCGTCAACTGGCGGCTGCCAGTTGCGCAAGTGATCCTTGGCCTCTATTTCCTTCAGTTTCTCTTGAACAATTTCGAAGTTGTGGTGATATTTCTTGATTTTTTCCTCGTTTTTTGAGGTGATATCAGCGTGACATAGCAACATTAGGTCGTCGATGTCGTCGCCGGCATCAAACAAAAGCCTCCTTACTGCACTGTCGGTAACCACATCCTCAGCCAAGACGATAGGACGGAGGTGCAGCAACACCAATTTCTGCACATATTTCATCTTTTCGTTGAGCGGCAATTTCATGGTAGCAAAAATCTTTGGCACCATTTTAGAGCCTTTGAATTCATGCCCGTGGAAGGTCCATCCCGTGCCGTCTTCCCAACGTTTGGTTTGAGGCTTGGCGATGTCGTGCAGCAGAGCAGCCCAACGTAACCAAAGGTCGTTGCTCTTTTCAGCCACTTGGTCAAGGACTTGCAAAGTGTGCAAGAAATTGTCTTTGTGTCCTTTACCTTGTATTACTTCAACTCCTTTGAGAAGCGAAAGCTGTGGAAAAATCAGATTCAGCAGACCACTCTCGTCAAGCAGTTTGAATCCGATGGAAGGCTTTGGTGAAAGGATGATTTTATTCAATTCATCGGTGACGCGCTCCATCGAGACGATTTTGATACGCTCTGCGTTACGTTTGATGGCTTCAAACGACTCTGGCTCGATGTAAAACTTCAGTTGCGAGGCAAAACGCACAGCCCGCATCATCCGCAAAGGATCATCGGAATAAGTGGTGTCAGGGTCGAGTGGGGTACGTAATATCAATTCTTCCATATCAGCCATGCCGTTGTAAAGGTCAACAAGAGTACCGAAGTCCTCCTTGTTGAGGCTGATGGCCATTGCGTTGATGGTGAAATCGCGACGGCTGATGTCGTCTTCAAGGGTGCCGTTTTCCACCACAGGCTTGCGGCTGTTGCGGTCGTACGACTCTTTCCTTGCCCCCACAAACTCCACTTCCATACCATTATAGTGAATCATGGCGGTACCAAAAGCCCCGTAATATTTGGCTTCTTTATGCCCAGGAAGATGACTCGCCACCTTTTTCGCCAAGGCTATGCCACTACCCACCGTAACTATATCGATATCGTTAGAAGGGCGGCGCAACAGGATGTCGCGCACATAACCTCCGATGACATAGCTCTTGTAGCCCAATTCCATGCTGGAATAGGCAATCACCTTGAATATTTGGCTTTCAATATGTTTTTTGAAATCATAATTCATACGACAGGGGCTTCCTCCAGGATTTTCACTTCATGTGGTTTAATGGTGGCAACGGTCTCTTCTCCGTTCTCTGCAAGGCCGATGCTGATAGTGTCGCCAATATGAAGGTTCATACCGATTACAGCTTCCGCAACCATGTCTTCTACGTATTTCTGTACGGCACGCTTCAGCGGACGTGCACCATACTGTTCGTCCCAGCCTTTTTCGGCAAGGAAGTCCATAGCCTTGTCGGTGATTTCAACCTTGTAGCCCATTTCCTCGACGCGCTTCAACACAGTACGGATTTCAAGACCGATAATCTTTCGGATGTCAGTCTTTTCCAACGCGTTAAACATCACCACATCATCAACACGGTTGAGAAACTCGGGCGCGAAGGTACGTTTCAAAGCGTTGTCGATAACACTCTGGGAATATTCGTTTTTGGCGTTGAGTTTGGCTTGTGTGCCGAACCCCACACCCTGACCAAAGTCCTTCAGCTGGCGCGAGCCGATGTTGGAGGTCATGATGATGATGGTGTTTTTGAAGTCGACCTTGCGGCCAAGGCTGTCGGTCAACATGCCGTCGTCAAGCACCTGCAACAACAGGTTGAAGATATCGGGATGTGCCTTCTCGATTTCGTCCAACAGAATGATGGAGTAGGGCTTGCGACGCACTTTCTCGGTGAGCTGTCCGCCTTCTTCGTAACCCACATAGCCTGGAGGCGCACCAACAAGACGCGAAACGGCAAACTTCTCCATGTATTCACTCATATCGATACGAATCAGAGCATCTTCGGAATCAAAAAGATACTTGGCCAAAACCTTTGCAAGATAAGTCTTTCCAACACCTGTGGGGCCGAGGAAGATGAACGATCCGATGGGCTTGTTCGGGTCTTTCAGTCCGGCACGATTGCGACGGATAGCCTTTGTCACCTTCTTAATGGCATCGTCCTGACCGACGACGGTGCCTGCCAGCTCGCTTTCCATACTCATAAGACGGTCGCCTTCGTTCTTGGCGATGCGCTGTACGGGTACTCCTGTCATCATGGCCACGACTTCCGCGACATTCTGCTCTGTAACTGTCTGGCGGTGGGCAACAGCATTTTCATCCCATGCTTTCTTGGCCCTCTCTAAACGATTCATGAGTTTGACTTCCTCAACACGACAGGCACCAGCCTCTTCAAACTTTTGCTCGCTGATGGCGGATTTCTTGTCCTTGCGCACCGACTCGAGGCGGTTCTCAATCTCCGTTATCTCAGCAGGCACATCAATATTTTTGATGTGAACACGCGCACCGGCTTCGTCCAAAGCGTCGATGGCCTTGTCAGGCAAGTGACGGTCGGTGAGGTAACGGTCGGTGAGCTTCACGCAGGCTTCAATAGCCTCTGGGGTATAAGTCACCAGGTGGTGTTCTTCGTATCTGGGTTTTATGTTATTCAATATTTCAACCGTCTCTTCGGGCGTGGTTGGTTCGACGAGAATTTTCTGGAAACGGCGTTCAAGAGCACCATCCTTCTCAATATACTGGCGGTATTCATCGAGAGTAGTGGAGCCGATGCATTGTAACTCGCCACGTGCCAAAGCGGGCTTGAACATATTACTGGCATCCAAAGAACCATTAGCGTTGCCTGCTCCTACGAGAGTGTGAATCTCATCAACGAAAAGTATAATGTCGCGATTGGCGATGAGTTCATTAAGAATCCCCTTAATGCGTTCCTCAAATTGGCCACGGTATTTGGTACCAGCCACCACTGATCCAAGGTCAAGCATAACGACACGCTTGTCCAAAAGGGTGCGCGGCACACGGTGTTGCACGATTCGGATGGCGAGACCCTCGGCAATAGCCGACTTGCCCACGCCAGGTTCACCTATTAATATAGGATTGTTTTTTTTGCGACGGCTCAGAATTTGCGCAATGCGTTCCAACTCACGTTCGCGGCCTACGATAGGGTCAAGGCGGTTTTCCTCGGCAGCCTTGGTGAGGTCGCGTCCAAAGTTGTCAAGAACGGGCGTCTTGCTTTTTGCCGCTGGTGTTTTCTTGGATTTTTCGGGTTGCGGTTGAATGTCTTCCACAAGGTCGTTGTCGTCATCATTGTCTAGGATGCTGTTGACACCTGGATTCACATCGCTGGGCAGCTCATTGCCCATGCTTTGGTTGTAGCGAATCAGTTCCATTTTGAAATTATCGTAGTCAATACCTTCGAACTCAAGATTTTGCGAAATGATATTGTTTTTTTCATGCAAGATGGCAAGCATAAGGTGCTCAGAGCGTACGATGTCGGAACGGAATTCCTTGGCGATGATGTAGGTGAACTTCAACACACGCTCGGCCTGTTTGGTGAGAGGCAGGGCGAGGTTGTTGTTCTGGCTGACGTGGTTTGTACGCACCGAGGCTTCCAACTTTTTTGTGAAGACCTCGAGGTTAAGATTAAGGTTTTCAAGCATCTTGATGGCTACGCTCCCTCCCTCTCTCAACATGCCGAGAAAAAGATGCTCCAAACCGACATATGCATTACCAAGTCGTTTCGCTTCCTCGTGACTAAGTGACAAAATGTCACGCACCCTTGGCGAAAATTTTGCGTCCATATAATTATAATTCGTTTATTTTCAAGTATCTATTGTAATTAATATAAATATCCACATTGGGATTTTTTGCGGTGCAAAGGTACAAACAAAAACCGCGCCGCGCCACATCTTGCAACGGTTTCTTCAAAATAAAAGAATTTGGCTCGTTGTTGTGAATTGTAACGGATTTTTCCATATTTTTGCACCCTTATTATTAAAGAGAAAAACTGAATCCCAAAAATGGACGAAAACAATAACAACACTACTGAAAATCAGGGAGAAAATATCCCGGAAAATACGGGAGAAAAAATCATCAAGGTTAATCTTGAGAACCAAATGAAATCAGCTTACATCGATTATTCGATGTCGGTTATCATTTCACGTGCCCTTCCCGACGTCCGTGACGGTCTCAAACCAGTACACCGCCGTGTGCTGTTTGGCATGAAGGAACTTGGCGTCACTTCGCGCAGCGGCTACAAGAAATCAGCCCGTATCGTTGGTGAGGTGCTCGGTAAATATCACCCGCACGGCGACTCCTCCGTTTATGATGCAATGGTGCGTATGGCCCAAAACTGGTCGCTTCGCTATCCTTTGGTCGACGGACAAGGTAATTTCGGATCCGTCGATGGCGACAGTCCCGCCGCTATGCGTTACACCGAGGCTCGTCTGCAAAAGATTGCTGAAGAGATGCTCGATGATCTCGACAAAGATACTGTCGATTTCCAAAACAACTTCGACGACTCGCTGCAGGAGCCTACCGTGCTGCCGACTCAAATTCCTACTTTATTGGTCAATGGTACCAACGGTATTGCTGTGGGTATGGCTACCAATATGGCTCCGCACAATTTGAGCGAGTGTATCGACGGTATCATCGCCTATATTGACAACCGCGATATTGACACGCACGGACTGATGCAATACATCAAAGGCCCCGATTTCCCGACTGCGGGCGTGATTTATGGTTACGAGGGTGTTCGTGAGGCGTTTGAGACGGGTAGGGGACGTATCGTCCTCCGTGGTGAGACCCATTTTGAAGAACACAATGGACATGAGCGCATTATCGCCACCTCGATTCCCTATCAGGTCAACAAGGCCGAGATGATCAAGAAGACAGCGGACCTTGTTAATGAAAAGAAGCTGGAAGGTCTTGCTGACATACGTGATGAGTCAGACAGAAAGGGTATTCGAGTGGTGTACGAGTTGAAACGTGATGCCAATCCCGATGTGGTATTGAACAAACTGTTTATGATGACCCCACTTCAAAGCTCGTTCAACGTGAACAATGTCGCTTTGGTGAACGGACGCCCTTATACCTTAAATCTCAAACAGTTGATTGAGCATTTCGTGGCTCATCGTCACGAAATCATCCTACGGCGTACGCGTTTTGATTTGAAAAAGGCAGAAGACCGTGCCCATATTTTGGAAGGTCTGGCCCGCGCTATCGATATCGTCGACGAAATCATTGCCACTATCCGTGCTTGTAAGGGTGGAACCCCTGAAGCCAAGCAGGCCATCATGGACAAGTTCGGCTTTGACGACCCGCAAGCCAGCGCAATCGTGGCTTATCGTCTTGGTCAGTTGGCCGGTCTCGAGATCAAGAAAATTATGGATGAGTTGGACGAAATCCACGAGCGCATCAAGCATTTCCACGATATTCTACAAAACGAGGAATTGCAGTTCCAGATTATCAAGGACGAATTGCTGGTCGTCAAAGAAAAATACGGCGATGCCCGTCGCACCCAAATAGTGCCTGCCGCAGGTGAGTTTCGCATGGAAGACATTATCGCCGACGATGCCGTTGTCATCACCATCTCTCATCTCGGTTACATCAAGCGCACACCGCTGAGCGAATATCGGGTGCAAAGTCGTGGCGGCAAGGGATCGAAGGGCTCAGCTACCCGTGACACCGACTTTATCGAACATATCTTCACGGCCACCAACCACAACCATCTGCTCTTCTTCACCGAACAAGGCAAGTGCTACAAATTGCGTGCCTTTGAGATTCCAGAAGAAGGGAAGAATAGCAAGGGACGCGCCATCCAGAACCTGTTACCGCTTGACAAAGACAACAAGGTGATGGCTTACCTCAATGTTAAGAGTATGACCGACGAGGATTATCTTGAAAACAACTTCATCATCCTCTGCACCAAGAAGGGTATCATCAAGAAGACCACGCTGGCAGCCTATAAGAACGTGCGTCAGAATGGTATCATCGCAGTCAACATCCGCGAAGACGACCAGTTGCTGGAGGCCTGCCTCACCAGCGGCAACGACGAAGTGCTGATGGCCGTGCGTTCAGGTAAGGCAGTTCGCTTCAACGAACAAACCGTCCGTCCGATGGGCCGTACTGCTACGGGCGTAAAGGCTATCACCTTAGGTTCTCCTGAAGACGAAGTCATCGGCATGGTGTGTATCAACGACCCGCAGCAAACTGTCCTGGTGGTTTCAGAAAAGGGCTTCGGCAAACGCTCTGACATCGACGACTACCGCATCACTAACCGTGGCGCAAAGGGCGTGAAGACCTTGAATATCACCGACAAGACTGGTGACCTTATTGCCATCAAGGGTGTCACCGGCGACGAAGACCTGATGATTATTAATAAGTCAGGCATTGTCATCCGCATGGAAGTCAGCAAATTGCGCGTAATGGGTCGTGCCACACAAGGAGTGAAACTTATCGACTTGCGCGGCTCCGACCAGATTGCTGCTGTCACTAAGGTGGAACATGAAGATGAGCCAGATGAGACTGCTTCTGAGCCTGTAGAAGGTGTTGAAAGTCAGAATATAGAGACTGAAAACCTCTCCGAAACCACTTTGGAACAATAATTGTACGAGAGATAAAACAAACGAAATTGTCAAACTTTAATAAATCGAAAAAATGAAAAAAGTAATGATTTTGCTGGCCGTCTTGCTCACCGCTAACGTGATGATGGCCCAAAAGAAAGACAGAACCGATGCTTTCATGTACAACAAGAATGGCCAGTATGAAAGAGCTATGGCGTCCATCGAAAACTGCATCAACCACGAACAATTCTATGGCATGAAGCCTAACGATCAAGCACAGGCTTGGTTGTATCGCGCCGTCATCTACCAAAACGTTCTCCAATCTGGTGACGAGGCTCTGAAAGCTAAAGCTCCCGATGCGCTTGAGAAAGTGTATGAATCGCTGATGAAGTGCATGGAAAACAAGGACTTTCTGGAAGAGAACAAACCGGATATCTATCAGCGTGTTGGTTCCGTGATGACCTCTTATTATAACCAAGGCTCTGCTGCTTTCGAAGCACAAGACTTCACTAAAGCTGCCTCTTCCCTGAAGAAGGCTTATGACATTGCCAAGTCGTTGGGTTCACCCGATGCCAACGATATGATGAAATACGCTGCCTATGCCTGCATGAGAGGTAAGGACTATGGCACCGCCGTCGAGTACTATACCGAACTCCAAAACGGTGGATACGACGGTGAAGACCTGTACTACAGCCTCGCCTCAGCCTACATCAGCATGGACAAAAAGGACAAGGCCGCCGAAATCATCGCTTCCGGTCTTGAGAAATATCCCAGCAGCGATATGCTTATTCGTGAAAACGTCAACCTTAAGCTTTCGGAAGGCCATCAGACCGAGGCTGTCAGCGACCTTGAAAAATTGCTTGAAGCTCGTCCCGACGACTACACGGTGATGTTCGCCCTCGGCACCATCTATGGTGACGAAAACAACGATGCCATTTATAATGCCGACAAAGCCGTCAGCTACTACATGAATGCCATCGAAGTGAAGCCTGACTATTTCGATGCCATCTACAACCTTGGTGCCCTCTACATCACCATGTCGAACAAACTGAAGGCCCAAGCCAATGACATCACTGGTTTCTCGAAAGCTGAAGTTGAGCAATATGATGCGCTCATCGCTGAAGCTGAAGAGTTGCTCCGTACGGGTCTGCCTTATGTGAAGCAAGCCTACGAAACACAACCTTCGCCTGAAGTTAAGTCCGTTTTGAGGACCATGTATGTGCAGCTCAAAATGAATGAAGAAGCTAAGGCTTTGGAAGAGCAATAAAACCTCAAAACAATCCATAAAAACAGAGCCCCGCTTTTGGCGAGGCTTTATTTTTTTGTTTGGAAAAAGGAGAACTTTATTGCGCGTGTTTATAACCTTGCACCTTGTTCCAGTCGCCGCGTGTGAAGTCGGGCATTTGAACGGGCATACCGCCATTGGCGATAGAGGCTGCTGTCAGCTCACCGATGCACGACCATTCTGCAGCGTCGTAGACGTCCTCGTCAAGCGGCAGGCCATGTTGTAGGCAGTAAATCAGGCGGTAATCCATGATGAAGTCCATGCCGCCGTGACCACCCACTTCCTTCGCCTTTTCTTCAATCTCCACAGCGATGGGGTGGAGGTATTCTGCCGAAATCTTGTCGCGCACTTGGGCCGGCACAAATCCGTGGGGATTCAGATGTTGACCTTCGGCAAGGAAACCTTTAGGTAGCTTGTCTTCAAGGATGGTGTAGCCTTCAATAGGATACTTGTTGGCAAAGCCTTCGGTACCGGTTAGTTGATACAAGCGATTGTAGGGACGATACGTGTAGACATCGTGCTCGATGAGCAGAGTCTTGCCCTTTTCAGTTTGAATCATGGTCGTCGTCATGTCGCCGTTGGCGAAGTCGTCGATGCCCATCATCTTCTTGGCGATTTTCTTTCCGTTGTAGGATGGCGTTCCCATCGCCACGAGGGTCTTCATCCGGTCGCCTCGGTGGATGTTAAAAGCTTGGCAGAGAGGTCCGAGTCCGTGAGTGGGGTAGACATCGCCTGAATGGCTTTGGTTGAATTCGAGGCGCCAATTTTCGTAGTACTCATGCCAATAAGGCTCCAGGTTGTGGATGTAGGCACCTTCGCCGTGGATCAGCTCGCCGAGCATACCCTGTTGAGCCAGGTTGAGAGCCGTAAGCTCGAAAAAGTCGTAGCAACAGTTCTCTAGCATCATGCAATGACGTTGGGTTTGTTCGGCCACGTCAACAAGTTTCCAGCATTCTTCAATAGTAGTGGCAGCAGGGACTTCAACGGCGACGTGTTTACCTTGCTGCATAGCGTAGACGGCCATTTCGACGTGGGTCTGCCAGTTGGTACAGATGTAGACAAGGTCGATGTCGTCACGCTCGCATAGCTCGCGCCAGGCTTCGCGGCCCGTGTAGGCTTCAGCACGGGGTAAGCCTTTCTTCTCCAAAATATTGGTTTGCACGGCTTCCACACGGTCAGGCTCTATGTCGCACAGGGCGACAACGGTCACGCCGTCAATGTAGGTCATCCGGTCTACGGCATCCGGGCCTCGCATACCGAGGCCGATAAAACCGATGCGGACATTCTCAATCGGGTCGACGGCAAATTGCAGGACACTTTTTTGTCCTTCAACACGTTGCGGCTCGTTGAAGACAATAGTGTTGTCAATGATACGATAGTTGCCTTTTCTGACTTCCGTGTTTTGGTTTTCGCTGCATGCGGTGGCCATAGTCAGAAGAAACAGGCCAACGATAAACTGTAAGAACTTGTTTTTCATAATTTAGGGATTATTTAATGATATGAATTGAAGATTTGAAAGCAAAATTAGGAAAATTTATTTCGACGTAGTCAAATATCCATTCAAAATCACTAATTTCGCAAAAATTTTTACTTCGTGGCATCTAATATTCTCATCTTATGAATGAACTTTTCAATATTGCTAGTCATTTCATTGATCCTAAAACCATCGAAAGCATTGATACTTTGGGCAATGGACTCATCAACGATACCTATAGGATAATAGTGCAAGGCGAGCCAAGATACGTGTTGCAACGCATCAACAACGCTGTGTTTACCGATGTGGATATGCTGCAAAACAATATCGAAGCCGTAACCGACCATATCCGAAAGAAATACCAGCATCAAGGTGTCAGAGAGATTGAACGTCGCGTGCTGCATTTCCTTAAGGCCGATACAGGTAAGTCGTATGTCTTTGAAGATGAGAAATACTGGAGAGTGATGGATTATATTGCCGGTAGCTACACCTACGAAACTGTCACACCCGAATATGCCTATTATGCTGGCCGTTCATTCGGCGATTTCGAGTCGTTGCTGACGGATTTGGAAGTACCGATAGAGGAGATTATCCCAGATTTCCATAACATTGAATTTCGCCTGAAGCAAATGGAAGATGCCATTGCTGAAGACAAAGTGGGACAAATGCGTGAGGTTGAGGTGCAGAAATTTGTGGCAAAAATCAGGGAAGCAGCTGATAGAATGTGTTTGGGTGAGAGGCTTTATCGCGAGGGCAAATTACCGAAGCGCATCTGCCATTGCGACACCAAAGTCAACAATATGCTTTTTGACAAGGAAGGAAATGTATTGTGCATCATTGATTTAGATACCATTATGCCAAGTTTCGTCTTTTCCGATTATGGCGATTTTCTACGTTCAGCCGCCAACACCGGTGCTGAGGACGACCCCGATTTGGATCATATCCATTTCAATATGGAGGTTTTTGAGGCATTCACGAAAGGCTATTTGGAAGGCACCAAGTCGTTCCTGCTGCCCATAGAGAGAGAGAACCTGCCTTACGCTGCCTCATTGTTCCCATATATGCAGGCTGTGCGTTTCCTTACAGATTACATCAACGGCAACACCTATTATAAAATAAAGTATCCGCATCATAATCTGGTACGCACGAGGGCACAATGGCGACTTTTTGAGGAGACAGAGAAGAGTTTGTCGGACGTGAAGTTATGAAAAAAAGGCGCGAACGTTATCGCGCCTTTTCTTTGGTTGCTAGTCGGGATTATTCCATTACCGAGAAGCTGTCCTTGCCGATGCCGCAAAGCGGACATGACCAGTTGTCAGGAATGGCCTCAAAAGGAGTGCCAGGGGCGATGCCGCTATCGGGGTCGCCTTTTTCCGGGTCGTAAATGTAGCCACAGACGTCGCAAACGTACTTTTTCATATTGAACAGGATTATTTAATTAATTAATAATAAGGTGTGAATTAGTAGTTTTCAGCTTTAATTTGGAAAAATGACTGCGGGTGGTTGCACACTGGGCAGATTTGTGGAGCCTTCTTGCCGATGACGATATGGCCGCAGTTGGCACATTGCCACACCATATCACCTTCGCGGGAAAACACGATGCCATCTTCAATATTCTTCAGCAGCTTGCGGTAACGCTCTTCGTGTTCTTTTTCAATGGCGGCGACCATTTCAAACAGTTTGGCAATCTTGGTGAAGCCTTCCTCGCGGGCAGTTTTAGCCATTTCTGCATACATGTCGGTCCACTCATAGTTTTCGCCGTCGGCAGCATCTTTAAGGTTGGTCATGGTGTCGGGCACATCATCGTTGTGGAGCAACTTGAACCAGATTTTGGCATGTTCTTTTTCATTGTTGGCTGTTTCCTCAAAAAGGTCGGCAATTTGGTTGTAGCCTTCCTTGCGTGCTTTTGAGGCATAATAGGTGTACTTGTTTCGAGCCTGTGACTCGCCAGCAAAGGCTGTCATCAAATTGGCTTCGGTTTTAGAGCCTTTCAATTCCATAATTATCAGAATTTAAGTTAGTTATGAATACATATCATTTGAAAAGGGTAGGGGACAACTTACTTTTCGTGGCAAAGATAGCATTATTTTTTATAATACAAAGCAATTTGTGTAATTTTGCAGCCATGTTTTGGAACCAGGAAAAAGAAAGAATCAAAGGAGGCGGCTGGCCGGATGAGGAGTGGCCGTCATTCATTCCCAAATACCATTTGACTGATTTTGCAGCCATTGACTTTGAGGCCGCCAATGGCGAAGTGACGAGTGCTTGCAGTATCGGTGTAATCATTGTGCGCAATGACGAAATCGTGGACTCGTTCTACAGCCTCATCAAGCCGGTGCCTAACCGTTATGACTTTTACACGACAAAAGTACACGGTATTAAGTTCAAGGATACAAAAGATGCCGAGAGTTTCCCGCAGGTATGGTTCAAAGTAGCTCACAAGTTGGAGGGTCTGCCGTTGGTGGCGCATGGAATGTCTTTTGAAGAGCGGGTGCTGAAAGCCTTGCATGCGCATTATCATATTAAATATCCGAATTACAAGTTTTACTGTACGCATCTTGGATCACAGGCTTTGTTGCCCGACATTGAGAATCACAAATTGCAAACTGTTGCATTGCATTTCGGTTACGACATCAAGAAGAACCATCACAATGCATTAGCCGATGCAGAGGCTTGCGCCGTGATTGCGATGAACCTGTTCTAAGGCAAAATCAATCTGTGGAGTATATGGCATAATTCTATATTTAACATAATGTACATTATAAATGAATAGGGAATTTGACAACAATTCAGAAAAAATTCAAGAAAATGTGACTTCTTTTATGAATATATTCAAAATGATGAGTACCTTTGCAGGTCTATTTTTTTGAACAATCAATATCTAAAAATACTCATTATGGAAATTATAGGAAAAGTGGTCAGATTAGGTACGCTGACCGAAGGCACCAGCGCCCGCGGACCTTGGCGAAAACAAGAACTCATCATCGAAACTGAGGAACAATATCCCCGCACGGTCTGCTTAATTTGCTGGACAAACCAGATTGATGAAATTCAAAGTTTTGCACCTGGACAGACCATCAAGGCACAGATTGAAATCTCATCGCGTGAATTCAATGGCAAGTGGTATACCGATGTCCGCGTATGGCGTTTCGACCCTGTCGGCACTACAGCGGCTCCTGTGGCAGCTCCTGCAGCTGCACCCGTGCAAACCGCTCCGCAACCCACCATGCACCAAACTCCTCTGGCGACCTACCCGGCAACGGATTATTTCCCACCTGCGGAAGAAAGTGTTGACGACCTGCCCTTCTGACATTATGTTAAATCGATTCCTCGGTAACGACACCATTTGCGCCCTTGCTTCTCCACATGGCATGGGCGCAATCGCTTTGGTGCGTGTCAGCGGGTCTCAAGCATTCCCTATAGTCGCCGCCCTGTTTCAACATAAAGGCAAGTTGCTGGAAACAAGCCAAATCGCTTCTCACAAAGCCTATCACGGACACCTTATTAATAATAGGGAGGTAGTTGATGAGGTTGTGGTGACCTTTTTCAAGGCACCCTACTCTTTTACGGGTGAAGACACGGCTGAAATCAATGCCCACGGTTCCGTGTATGTTCAGCAGAAAATACTGGAAGTTCTCATCGCCCACGGATGCCGTATGGCCGAAGCTGGCGAGTTTACCCGCCGGGCCTTCGTCAACGGAAAATTCGACTTAGCCCAAGCCGAAGCCATAGCTGATTTAATCAGTTCTGAAAACGAAGCCGCCCACCGCATAGCCATCAACCAACTGAAAGGCGGGTTTTCAAAAGAGCTTCAAGTGATGCGCTCCAAGTTATTGGAAATGACATCCTTGATTGAACTTGAATTGGACTTCAGCGAGGAAGATGTAGAGTTTGCCGACCGCAGCCAGCTGATGGCACTTTTGAAAGAAACTTTGTCGCATGTCAACCGACTGAAGGACTCTTTCCGCTTCGGCAACGCCATCAAAAACGGAATTCCCGTGGCCATTGTTGGACAAACCAATGTCGGCAAAAGCACATTATTAAATGCGCTTCTCGATGATGACCGAGCCATTGTGAGCGACATTGCCGGCACCACGCGCGACACTATTGAGGAAACTTTGAACATCAACGGCACCATGTTCCGCTTCATCGACACGGCTGGCATCCGCGAAACCGACGAAGCCATCGAGAAAATAGGCATCGAACGCACTTTCAGGAAGATTTCAGAGGCCAACATCGTGCTGGGCATGATTGACGGTACCCTACCCTTCCGGGAAATCAAAGCTGCAGCTGAGACCATCATCGACCATGTAAATGTGTTGCAGCAGAAGCTTTTGCTGCTTATCAACAAGAGCGATGTGATGGATGCTGCCACGATGTCGTTTTTGAATGATAAACTGCCGGGTGAGCTGAAAGTCATTTATGAGAAAAACATCGGGGCTCACGGCGGCTACATGGCCGATGAATACCATTACAGCACTACTGAGCGAGATTTACACGATTTGCACAGCCTGATGAAGTTGGAATACATCACGGCCAAGAATCCTGAAGACGTGGAGCATTTGAAACATGAAATTGCCGGTTATGATGGGTTCAACCAGGTGTCGACCGATGCCGTTTTGGTCACCAATGTGAGGCATTATGAAGCCTTGCTCCACGCCTCAGAGAGCCTTCTTTCAGTTCAACAAGGACTTGAAACGAACGTGCCTATCGATTTGGTTTCTCAAGACTTGCGCGAAGCATTGTATTATCTCGGCACGATTACGGGGGAGATTACCACCGACGAAGTCTTGGGGACCATATTCAGTCGTTTTTGCATCGGGAAATAAGATAATTAGAGCGGAATTGTTGAATAGTTAATTCTTAATAATTTCTACTTCCCCCTCTCCTATTTCCCCGCTTTTCCGTACCTTTGCAAATTCAATTTTTCCGAACCTTGAAAGAGCAAACAATTTCCTATATCACCATCCGCAACGCTAAGGTCAACAACCTGAAAGGCATCAATTTGCGGATTCCCAAGAACAAACTGGTAGTCATTACGGGTCTCTCGGGATCGGGCAAGTCGTCTTTGGCGTTCGACACACTTTATGCCGAAGGTCAGCGCCGCTATGTGGAGAGCCTGAGTTCCTATGCGCGGCAGTTCATGGGTCGACTCAACAAGCCCGATGTGGAAAGCATCACCGGCCTCTCGCCCGCCATCGCCATCGAGCAGAAGGTGAACTCACAAAACCCACGCTCCACCGTGGGCACCAGCACCGAGATATACGAATACCTGAAACTCCTCTATGCCCGAATCGGCAAGACCTACTCGCCCGTCAGCGGCAAAGTGGTCAAGAAACACCAGGTGATGGATGTGGTGAACTACATCCTGAGCCTTGAGACGGGCACAACGGCCTATATCGTCGCCCCCATCATTCTGCCGGCAGGCCGCAAACTTGAGGAACATCTGTCCGTACTGATGCAACAGGGGTTCTACCGTATTTTATTTAACGGCGAAATCATTAAAATCGAGGATTTCCTCGACCAAAAGAAAAAGGTCAGCGAGAAGAAGGTCAAGCTGCTCGTCGACCGCATCCGCATCAACGAGAGCGTTGCCGACAGTTTAGGGCGACTGTCCGACTCGGTGCAGACGGCTTTCTACGAGGGCAAGGAGACCTGTCAGGTGATCAGCGAACTCGACGGCGAGCGCAAGGAAGCCGACTTCTCGTCGCGTTTCGAGGCCGACGGCATCACCTTCGAGCCGCCTACGGCCAATATGTTCGCCTTCAACAACCCATACGGCGCCTGCCCCACCTGTCAAGGATTCGGCAGCGTCATCGGCATCGACCCTGATTTGGTGGTGCCTAATAAGAGCCTGTCGATTTACGAAAACGCCATCGCCTGCTGGCGCGGCGACAAAATGAGCGAGTGGAAAGACGCCCTCGTCCGCGTGGCCGACAAGGTGGGTATCCCCGTCTTTAAACCATTCTACGAGTTGACTGAGGAACAGAAGCAGCTTCTGTGGACGGGTAACCAGTACTTTGAAGGCATCTTGGACTTCTTCAATTACGTTGAGACACAATCCTATAAAATACAATACCGCGTGATGATGTCGCGCTATCGCGGCAAAACAGTTTGTCCCGAATGTCACGGGACACGCCTTCGCCGTGAAGCACAATACGTGAAAGTGGGCGGCAAGAGCATCACCGACCTTGTGCAGATGCCTTTAGACGAGCTGAAAAGCTTCTTCAGCCACCTCAAACTCGACGAAATCGACAGCAAAATTGCCTCGCGTCTGCTGGTGGAAATCAACAACCGCCTGGACTTCATTATAGAAGTCGGCTTGGGCTATCTGACCCTGAACCGCCTCTCCAACACACTTTCGGGCGGTGAGTCGCAGCGCATTAACCTTGCGACTTCATTGGGTAGCAGTCTGGTCGGCTCCATCTATATCCTTGACGAGCCCAGCATCGGCCTGCATACCCGCGACACCGAGCGGCTTATTGCCGTGTTGCGCCGCCTGCGCGACATCGGCAATACGGTCATCGTTGTGGAACACGACGAGGAAATCATCCGAGCTGCAGACTATATCATCGACATCGGGCCGATGGCCGGCGTATTTGGCGGTGAAGTCGTCTTCGAAGGTGAAATCAAAGACCTAATCAACTGCGAGAAGAGCC
>JAILDR010000058.1 GCA_024689285.1 Bacteroidales bacterium
GCTCGATGGTAGTCGGCAGGATTTTCTTCTCGTCCCGGAAGTGAGCCAGTTGACTCAAGGCGAAGTTGAAGCCAGGCATGGCCACGGCGGTACCGTTTTCGTTGTACTGCCAGAAAGCGCGATAAGGGTTGCTCCAAGCGGGATAGACATGGGTGATGAAGACATTGTGCTGGTCAACAAGTCGTTGCAAACGAATACTATCGAAATAGTAATACCAATCGCGGTCTTCGTTCACTTCAAGCGTGGAAGGCGTTGACCACAGCAGGAAGTCCTTGTCACCGTTGGGCAAAGTCGTAATTTGTCGGTTGGGCAGGGCGTCACCGAAGCCGTCGTAGGGCTGCACGAAGTGACTGTCAAAGTTATACTGCTCCATGCGCTTTTCCTCATAATAGGCATTCCAAAGGTAGCGCACGCCGTTTTGTTTCCATTGCGCTTCTGCATAATAAGGAGAATCCGTAAGAAGGCCGTCGCAGACCATATCTTCGCGGTTCTTCTCAGGGCCGTTGTTGTAGCCGTGGTCAATCCAGGAGACCGTGCCAAATTGCCGTTTCATGAAACGCATGGCTTTCGGGAACTCACTCGGAATTGTGGTGTAGACTTCGGGCGAGTGCAAACAAATCTCGAAGCCTTCTTTCTTTAGGCTCTTCAGCAGCTTGAAGAATCCCTTGTCCGTCTTGATGGTGGCCACTTCTCCCGTGAACAGTCCCTTGCTGGTCTCCGCATTGGTGATGTGGTCGGGATTCCAGTAGAATACACTTTTCGTAACGGGGATATCGTAATAACAGAAGCCTCCAACGGCCTCTTCGGGCTTGGTAATGTTCTCGTTCCCAAAGAGTACGGCGCGATGGGTCCTTAAATCCGTCCAATCTGCATGTTCGGTGAAGATGAAGGCCGATTGGTAGCCGTCCCAGACGGGCATGAGGCGGGGTAAGTCTTCAGGGGCACTCCAATAGATATTGAATTCGCCTTCGATGACCTCTCCTGCCTTGACTTCGCGATAGGAAATGTCCTCAAAATAGTCGCTTGTGTCCGACCACATCGGATAGTGAAGCAATGGGTGGTCGCGCCAATAGTCGATGTTGAAGCAGGCATAACGGTTTTCTACATCCAATTGCAGCGATGAGATGCCTGTGTTGTGATATGTGCAAATGCTTAATTCGTCGTTTGTATTGCTAAACCCTTCTCGGTCAAGATAGTAAGCTGATTGAAAATCAGTCGTGTCAATGTGCTGATTGCGTCGATAGACGGTGAGCTTTCCTTCTCGTAAAGGCAGCAAGAAAGCCAGGCGCAGGAGACGAATGTCTTCAAGGAAAGTGGTTTTAATATTTGTGGTAATATGATTTGCTCCATCTTCATGTAACTGATAGTCATAATGTGCCATGGTGGGGTCGAAAATAGTGTCTCCTTGTGCATCTATATATTCAATAATTGGAGTGATTCTGGTACTTATCAGTTGAAACATCTTATCATGTAGAACCGCAATGTTGGGCTGATAACTTGGTTGCGGAATGGCGTTTACCTCTAATTGCGCCTCATCAAAAACCAGCCGCTCCTTGCCTTTGTTCCAAATGTAAGCCTTGACTTTGCCCTCTCCGATATAGTCGAAAGGAAAGTTGAGATTGATATATAGTTGCGACCATTCGGCTGTGTCGTTCACGTAGGTCATGAGCGGATAGGCGTTCCAATAGCGGTTGCCATTGTCGTCGTCGATGCTGAACACGAGGTCAGCCTGGGTACCAGTTTGCGCCTTGAATCTGAACCCGTACTGGCAGTTAATATTTTGCCGAGGATACTGATGGCCCGCATCAATGACGAATCCGAAGCCATATTCATGGATGGAGTCGCAGACGCAGATGTGGTTTCCTGTGCTATCAGTGACGATGTTCAAGTTGAACCACGGCTGACTCCCTTCCAGATGGTTCTCGAAGTCGTTGGAATAGCTTTGGGCATGAACCAAATTCGCCATTGCCATGATTGCCGCCAGCAGTATTATATTAATAGGTGTCCTCATCCCTTGGAATTTTTGCAAAAATACGGATTTTGACGTTATGGTGCACCAAAAAAGCCGCCCAAATGAGCGGCTTTTCGTTGCATTGGGGAAACCCAAGGTTTAGTTCTCAGCCTTGATGTTGTCCATACCGACTTGGACGGCCTGCATGTTCAGCGGGATGAGCTTGTGGGCACGCTCGGGCAGGCTGT
>JAILDR010000062.1 GCA_024689285.1 Bacteroidales bacterium
GCACCATAGAAGGTATCTCCGTTGACAACGGCATAAGCCCTGACCATATAGATACTGGAAGCTTCAAGTTCATCGGTTTGACCGAGAATCTTTTGGAACTCATTGTAAACGCCCGTGATGATGATAGGTTCAGAGCTGGTCACCTTGCGGCACTCAAAGCCCACTTGATCGGGATAACCCTCGTAAACCAGAGGCGCAATAAAATCAGCATGAGTGTAGCTCACGCCAAAGACTTCGGTCGCGCCAACCTCGACTTGAGCCTGCGGGCCTCTGACCGAAACCAAATGCGAAACTTCTTCGCCAAACTCACCGTCGTCTTCATCACCAAAGAGCACGTTGCCTGCGCTGTCCTTCATGATGTAATAGCCGTGTCCATAAGAGCAGCAGATACCGTTGCCCATCTGGTCACGGATGGTGAACTTAACGCATTCGTTGACGGGGACGGTAACATACTCAACATGCAGCGAGGTACCCGTTCCAGCAGCCAACATGGTGTATGGGCCTCCTGAGCCCAGCACAGTACCATTGGGAGTAGTGACATCCCAAGTGATATGGTTGCCGAATTTGTCCTGCATAAGTTCGATTTTCAGCTCTTCCTCTTCGCCTTCAATCTCAAGTTCGGTCCACTCGAGGCATTCAACCGAGCCTGTAGCAGTCTTATTCATAGGCTCACCATTGGCTTCGGTAAGCGTAACATGAACAGGATGAGTGCCGAAAGAAACCTCGACGGATGCCAGGATCTTTTCCACACCATATTGAGGAAGCTCTCCCACCCAGTTGACAGTTTGAGTTGCACCTTCCACCTCAACCTCGAGTGTCATCGAAGTCAAAGTTTCCGTACCAATATTCTGGATATTCACCTCAACATCTTTAGTATGTGTGCAAGTGGCACCTCCAGACTGGTTGACAGCCTTAATGGTAGGATAAATGGGGTCATCGACACCTTGTACCATTTCCAAGTGGCAACCCGTCAGAATAGGACGATAGGCATTACCTTGCTGACGTTCAGCGACCCAAGCCAGGAAGAAAATGTTGTTCAAGTCAACTTCAACACCATTAGGGCTTCCGATGCTTTCAGGAATCAAGTATTCGTATGTACGGGTAATCAAAGTGCCTTGAGTTGTGGGAGAAATAGGATCGCCCCAAGCACTTTCAGTAATGACATCACGAAGAATGTGAGTGTGTACATATTGGTTACCAATCCATTGTGTAGGATTAAAGTTACCATAGTCCGACTGCGAGCCAAGGATGCTGTCCTGTAGCATGGCAACGGTCAAGTAGTTCTCACCCACCGAGCTGTTACCAGTATAATACACTTCAACCGTAATAGTGGCAATGCGAGTCTCGGGATTGACGATCACCATACCCGCAACATTACATTCAGAGGTTTGGTTCATCTGGTTGTTGGCTTGATTGGCCCATTGGCCTCTGTCGATTGCACTTGCGCTATTACGATTCACAACACCCGAAGGATAACCGCTAACGCTGAATCCGTTATGGATGGTGTTACCATCCGGGGTAATCATATTGGGATAGGATGTTTGGGCATAGCCACCAGCGTGGATGTTAATGGCCCATACCCTACCCGGGTTGTTAGCCATCAGTTCGTTGGCAATACGATGACCATCAGGACAATAGCCACAGCCACGACCTGTGAATTCTTCGATGATGACGTTCCTGTTGGCAGGTTCCGTCGAAACAAACTGCTGGGCTTTCAGCGAAAAAGTGAATGCCAGCAAAGCCATTAAGGCGAAGGTAACTTTTCTCATAGGAATAATGATTTGATTGATACTATTTTTCCGCCACAAAAATACACATTAAAAAAAAATGCGCCACGATTGTGACGCATTTTTTCAAACTTTTTTGCTCAAAAGTCTACATTAGAGGCCTTCGATAACCATAGTCCAGCCAAACTCGTCGGGTTCGGTGCCATACTGAATGCCACGGAGTTTGTTGTAAAGCTTCAAGCTCCACGGGCCGGGCTTACCGTCGCCAAACGTGTATGACTTGCCGGACTCAGGATCATCGATACGCGAGATGGGGCTGATGACGGCAGCGGTGCCGCAAGCGCCAGCCTCCTCGAAAGTAGCCAGTTCCTCTTCGGCGATAGGACGACGCTCGACCTTCATGCCGAGGGTTTCTGCCAGTTGCATCAAGCTCTTATTGGTGATGGAAGGCAAGATAGAGGTGCTTTGAGGCGTGATGTAAGTATCGTTCTTGATACCGAAGAAGTTGGCTGCACCAGCTTCATCGATATACTTCTTCTCCTTGGCGTCGAGATAGAACTCGCAGGCGTATTGGCCACCGTGGCAAGCCTCAACGTGGGCACGCAGGGAAGCGGCATAGTTGCCACCCACCTTGAAGACACCCGTGCCGAGAGGAGCCGAACGGTCGTACTTACGCGTGATGACGTAGGGGTTGGCCATGAAGCCGCCCTTGAAGTAAGGACCGACGGGGGTTACGAAGACGATGAAGAGGTATTCGGTAGCAGGTTTCACACCCACTTGGGCACCCATACCGATGAGCAGCGGACGGATATAGAGCGAAGCGCCAGTCTCATAAGGCGGGATGAAGTCGGCATTCAGGCGGATGACCTTTTCGATGGCTTCCTTGAACTTGTCGTCAGGAAATTCGGCCATCATGATGCCCTGAGCTGAACGTTGCAAACGCTTGCAGTTCTCGTCCCAGCGGAAGACACGCACTTTGCCGTCCTTACCACGGAAAGCCTTCATGCCTTCGAATGCTTCCTGTCCATAATGCAGGCAGGTGGCAGCCATGTGGATGTTAATTGTAGTTTCGGAGCTGACTTCCAGTTCGCCCCATTGACCGTTGCGGAAATAGCAGCGGACATTGTAATTCGTTGGATAATAACCGAATGTTAAGTTTGCCCAATCGATGTTTTGCATGATGTTTTATGTTTTTAGTTGAATGATTCTGTCGTTTTCTAAAAGTCCACGAAATTACGGAATTTTCTTGATATGGCAACATTATTTCTCAAAAAAAACTTGGCTGATGTCGATTTGCACATCAGTCCTGCCGAGCCAACCGTACCGGGCGCACAGAGAAGCCGTCACACCTCACATGGTTATTCATGTTGCTATGGCCTGAACTGAAGCTAAAGTACCACGCACCAGCCGGATTATTAACGCAGAGCGAACTCGACCAATAGTAACCATAAGGATAGTCGTCGATATCGCCCAACTCTTCGCCCCAATAGTAACCGGCGCTGGGCAGGAAGAGTCCCTTGCCGTTATCCGTTGCAAAAAGGCAGCCCTTCACGCCATTCTGAATTGTCCATTTGCGGGTTGTGTTTTGGTACAGTTCCTCCCATTCTGTTTTTGTCGGCATGCGCCAGCCACCACCCCAATTGGCTGTTGCGGCATCATCACCCGGCTGCAACACAGTCAGGCTATCGGTAAAGTCTTGGTAACCATTATCATAATAGGAACAATACTTAATCAAGTCATAATTGTTTTGCCACACATCAAACTCCGTGTGATTACTGCGGTATTTGTAGGTATTCCAATTGTAGACAGCCTTCGGTTCGGTCTCGCCCCAGGCAAAATAGCTGCCAAAGCCTTCCGGCGAACCGGCGCCCACATTACATGTGGCCCACAAAATGCCGCTGGGCAGGCTGAGGTCGACGTATTCGTAGCCATCGCAGGTTCCATCGCCACTAATGTCTATGTATTCCTCTTCGTTGTCATCAGGGTTATTCGGCTTACATCCATAGGCAAAACACATCGCCGTCAACAGCGATATGGCCGCTAAAACTTTCACCATTCTTTTCATGCTTCAATCATGTTTTATAAATCCAATACCTTTTCCAGATAATGCCGCTCAATACCATACCGGGCCTTCAAGTCGGCAATCTGTTGCAACACCTTTGGCTCTTTCGCGTTTTTCGTTGTTTTTCTGCCTACCAGCAGCACGTTTTTCGGCGTGTGTTCCATCTCGATGAACTCCATCACATGTGTCTTGTAGCCGAAATATTCCAGAATCAAGGCACGGATGGTGTCGGTAATCATCACAGCCTGGCGTTCGAGAAAGATTCCATAACGCGTAATGACGTCGGCCTTGCCCGAGCGTTCCATCTCCTGACGGATCTGTTTGTGGCAGCATGGCGCACAGACAATCAGCTCAGCCCCCGCCTTGACACCCGCGGCGATAGCATCGTCGGTAGCGGTATTGCAGGCATGAAGCGCAATCAGCACATCCAGCTTATCGGGATGATAGGCCTCGATGCTGCTCTCAACGAATTCCATCCCCTTTAAGTTTGAGGATTTTATTATCTCGTTGATCTTCAGCACCAGGTCAGGACGAATTTCCACGCCTTTGAGGTCAACATCCATATTTAGTTTTTGGGTCAGCAATTCATAAAGGGCAAAAGTGAGGTATCCTTTTCCCGCCCCCATGTCGGCAATATGGACCGTACCGTCAAACTTCATCGGTTTGATGAGACTTTCCACAATTTCGGCATACTTGTAAATCTGCTTGAACTTATGCTGCATGTCGGCAGTAATCTTGCCCTCGCGGGTGGTCAGGCCAAGTTGGTACCACCATGGGTTGGCTGAATTGATGAGACGGTTTTTCTGTTTGTCGTGCTCCAGGTTTTGTTCACGGCATTCCAGCACCTTTTTGGTTTGAACCGTTGCCTTGCCTTTGCCGGAAACGAGCAAAGTAACATCCTCGTCCACGGTGAAAAGCACAGCATTCAGGAAACGGTTTGGAACCATTTCCTCAAGAACGTCAAGCATTTGCGCGGCATCATAGTTCTTCACCTCATCACGACGTTCGTAATGATAGGTAAAAGCGAAAAGCCTCTTCTCCTTTATTAATACAGGCTTCACATAAACGTTGCGCAACTCGTCGTGTTTCTGCACAGGCTTGCTCAACGTCATCTTTATCAAGGTGTTTTGCTTGACGGACTCGTTTACCCGGTTCAGGAATTTCTCGAGATTTTCAGGCATAGTTGCAATTTTGTGCAAGATTAGGGAATATCCTCACGCAGATACCTTGCAGGCCAGCCATAGTCCTGGAGCATCGTGACGGACAAATAATGCTTCTTCACATAATCAGCCGTAAAGCGCAATCTTTCCGTCTCGCGCTTCTCGGCAGCCCCACTAAATTCTTGATAGACATCAAACTTATCTCCAAAAACCTTCTGGGCGCTGGGCAGATTGTCAGAACCGTCGGCTACGGCATCAAAACCCGTCACCTGATAGCCGGCGTCGGTCTTCTTCAGATGCATCAATCCGGGATGGTTGCCGCCCGATACGGTTTTGAGCGTATCACCCGAAATCTCGTAGTTGAAGACCCAAAAATCGCCCCAAACCAAGACGTCTTCAGGATTGCCCTCGTCGGAACTAATCAGGAAAGCATAAGGGATGCACACATCACCCTGCGTATAGTTTTTGCCGAATTCGTTAACCAAATAATCATCAACAGCTGTGGAACAAGTCACTTGTTCAACCGCTTTGGCCTCGGTTTGAGCGTTTTCTACGGCCTTTGTTTTGTCGTCGTTCTGCTTGGCAGTCTTGTTTCCGCAGCCCACCAAACTTGCGCCACCAACAAGAGCGGCTGCTAATATCCACGTTTTCATTATTTTGTTCATCTTCTTTATGCTTTTAGATTTTACATTATTGCCGCAAAGGTAAAGGATTTTTCTCAATTGGCAAGACCAAAGCCTTATTCAATCAAGTTGATTTTACGGGTTTCAACGCCCTCGTCGGTAACGATGCGTACAACATATACACCTCTGGAATAGCCCTCAAGGTTCAGCTTCACTTGCTGAGCGTTGGTCTTTCTTTCCTCCAGAATGGCTCCTGTAAGGCTCATCAGCGTCACCTGCCGGATGTTGCTTTGCGCCTCTATGACGGCTACATCCTTTGCAGGATTGGGATAGACATTAAGATTCAACGCAGTCAGTTCGTTCACGTTGACATCGGTGGTGTCGGTGGGCACAACTTTCACATCGTCCACAAACCAGTCGAAGGCAAGGAACTCGCCAAAAGCATTATAGCCTCTGAAACCAATCTTGATGTTCTTTCCGATATACTCGTCCAAGTTGATGGAAACCGGCTCGTTGTAGGCGTTAATCTGTCCGGTAGGCATATCGGCAGCATCCCATTTGTCCTCCCAAGTGCCGTTG
Source organism: Bacteroidales bacterium (assembly GCA_024689285.1). The sequence goes on from JAILDR010000062.1 coordinate 6,152, forward strand.
TAGGTGTCATAAACGCGAACGGCAAAATGGTCGTATCCGTCTGTGCCGTATTGCACCCAAGTCCAGAATTGCAGCACGGTAGGTCTCGTAATGTTCAGCACGGGGGTAACCAGGGTTTGGTCCTGAGCCGAGGGGCTCTCGCTGCTGTCCCACTCCAGCACGGCCTGCATGCTGCCGCGATGGGGCGAAACGACGAAGCTCTCTTCATAATAGTCGACATAATATACCGTTCCCTGGAAGCTCCAGTCCCACCAGGTCGGGTTGCCGTCGGTGGTCCAGCCTTCGGGAAGGCCGTAGAGGGTGCAATCCTCAAAGGTCTCGTAGAGCAAGGGACGCTGGTAGACCCAACGTATCGGGATTTCCTCCGACAAGCCGCTGTTGCCCAAGGCATCCACCAACTGGACGGTCATCATGCCGTGCGTATGGTTTTCGTAGGCGGGAATGGTGGCGCTATAGTCGTAGTTGCCTTTGCCCGAACGGGAGAAGGTCAAATCGTGGGTCGCGCCCCAGATGGTATAAGTGGCCGACAAAATGGCCGGCATCTCAGAGGCATCATTCACACGCAGGGTGAGGTTCATCTCGGTATCGGCATAGGTCTGGTTTCCAGCAACGGAAACTATCGTGGGCGGATTGGTGTCGACAGAAGAATTGTCGATAAAGATATCGTCGACAAGAAGGTCCCAGCCATAGCCGCTGACGGCCTCGAAAATGACGAAGCCGTAACCCGTCGGGCTGTCGAAGGTGAAGGAATATTCATACCAGTCGTCTTCGTCGGCCACCACAGGCTCCAAATAGGTGCAACGATGGATGGTGCCCAAGAGTTGTCCGCCTTCCGAAGTCGGCATCGTGTTGTAATACACATTGATGCGGTCGGGATGGTTGATGTTGGGGTTGCTGTTACGGAACATCCAGAAGCGGACGAGGTTGTCGTTTGCGCTCAGCTCCATCTTGGGCGAGACCAGTTCAGCCGAACAGCCTTCGGGATTGGTGTAGGTATAGAAACGGGCCATGTATTGGCTTCCGTCATGCGGCATGGCACTCGGGGTGGAGCTTGACTCACGCCTGTCGAAGGCATAGTTGCCGTTGGTGATGTTGTTTTGCCAGCCAGCCGGCACAAAGGCGTTCTCGAAGCCTTCTTCCAACGGGAAGTCGCTAACGGGAGCCCAAGCCGTGATTTGGAAGTCGGCACTTTGCGTGGGAGCCGAATGGCCCGAGGTCACGTCGAAGGTGGCGTGAATGGTCTCGTTGGGGCTCAGGTTCATCGGAAGGGTGGCTACGGCAACCAGTTCCACAGAGCCGTTATACGGCACGCTGACCTGGTTGACCTGGGTGCCGTTCTGATAGAAGGCCATCGGCAGGTTGCAGGTGCTGCTGAGTTGGTAGGTGTCGGCCTCCTGGCCCGTATTGTTCAGGCGGAACCGTAGATAGGCAGGCTCGCCAAAATATACAGAGGTGTCGGCAGTAAGCTGCTCCACGTTGAAATGGTATTGTGCTGTCTGCTCGATGACGATGTCGTCGATGGACAGGTACCAAGGCCCGTTGTCGGCCACGCTATGGAAGCCCACAAAGAACGAGCCCGAGCCGGTGGCTTGGAACACGCCTGAAGTCTGTTCAAACTCCTCGTTGGCGACCGTCATCATCGGGACCGCCGTGGCCGTCATCGACGAGGGATTGGCGTTGGCACCGGCTTTCACCTCCAGGTTGAAGTGGTCTACATGCCAGGTGGAGTACCAGAACGACACGCGGTAGTATTCACCAGCGGTCACGTTGATTTCCTTATAGGCCCACACGTCTGTGTTATAAGTGGCATACATATACCAGTCGCCGGAGTGCGGTTTCCTTCCCCGGGCCTCGTTGTCATCCGGAATGGTGATGCCAGCTTTCCAGCCATCGTTGTCGCAGATCCAGCCCACAGGCGGCTGGCCTACCGTGTTACCCGTTTCAAAAGTCTCGTTGACAAGCACTTGAGCAAAGGAGCTTCCCATCAGCATCCACATCGCGATAAAAGCGTACAGTTTTTTCATATTCGGTTAGATTATTATTTGCCCGCAAAGGTAAGAATTGTTTGTCGTGTGGAGCGAATAATTGGATAAAAAATCGGTTTTCGGAAATCTTTTCGAGCGAAAGGCCGTTTCTCTGATAGCGAAAGGCCGTTTCTCTATCAGAGATATGCCGTTTCTCTCAAAGGGACGTTGTCCACGTTTTTATTTACTTCCCGTAAACAGCTACTTTTCATCCACCACACAAGCCACAGTAGTGTCGCCCGTCACGTTGACTACCGTACGCAGCATATCCAATGGCCGGTCGATGCCCAGGATGAGTGCCAAGCCTTCAATCGGGATGCCGACTGAGTCGAGGACTATCATCAGCATCACGATAGAGCCTCCCGGAATGCCCGGAGTGCCGATGGAGGAGATGGTGGCTGTGGCCAGGATGAGCAACATTTGGCCGAAAGTTAGGTCGAGGCCCATCACTTGGGCCAGAAACACCGCTGCTACAGCTTGATAGCAACTCGTGCCGTCCATGTTTATGGTCACGCCCACAGGAAGCACGAAGCTGGAGACCTCCTCGGAGACACCCAAATGCTTCTGCGTCCGCTCCATCGTCAAAGGCAAGGTGGCTGCACTTGAACTCGTCGAGAAGGCCAACATCTGCACAGGGAACACCGCCTTGAAGAACTGCCCCAACTTTTTCTTGGTGAATAAGCGCAGGATGATGGGATAAACCAATAAAATGATGACCGCTAAGGCAAGCACGACCGTCAAAGCATACATGCCCAAGGCGGAGATGATGCCCACATCGCCTGCATAGTCCACAATCAATCCCGCCATCAAAGCGAAAACACCCAATGGGGCAAAGGCCATAATGAAGTCGATGATTTTGAGCAAGATGAGATTCAGCTGCTGGAAAAACCGCACCACCGAAGCCGTCTTCGACTGCCCCACGCAAATCAAGGCCACACCAAACAGCAAAGCGAAGAAGATGACTTGCAGCATTTGTGAGTTGCTGCTGAAGGCTTGGAAGATGTTTTCAGGGACAATCTCCACGATGAATTGCATCGGTGACCCGTCTTTCACCTGTTCCATCTGTGCCTCGCGTTCCGCCACGGTCTGCTGGTAGCGCTCCACAAACTCTGTTTGTTTGCCCTTCGGGAACAGACTCCCAGGCTTAATCAGACTGACCATCGTGAGGCCTATACTCACGGCAATAATGGTGGTACACACATAAATCAAGATGGTCTTCAGCCCAATGCGTGACAAACTCTTGATGTCCTTCAGACTGACCACACCCAAAACAAGCGACACCAGCACCAGCGGCACGGCAATCAACTTCAACAACCGCAAGAATATGGTACCCAATGGCGCCACCCAATCATGCACAAAGCCCTCGCAATGCAAGGCAATAGCTACAAAGCCAAAGGCCACACCAAGTCCCATGCCCATGAGAATCTTGGCATATAACGGAAAGCGTCTTCTATGGTTCTTTTCTTTACTCATTTCAATGGATTAGTTTGTTTTGAATCGTTGATAGGCTTGCCAAGCCTCACGTACTTCTTCCTCATTATGACCTTCTACGAAGAAATCAACCTCAAAACCCTCTTTGAAGGGTTTCCAATTGCCACAAACGGCCCCGTCGAAGGCGATGATGGGCTGAAATATACCGCTGTTGTTGTGGGCTTTATGCCGATGCTCTTGCGGCAAAACAACATCGCGGCTCTTGTAGCCAATCAGATACTCGTCGTAAGGCGGAATCAACAGGAACTTGCCTTTGCGAAACCCTCTCGTGCGGCAATCGTCGGTGAGATAGAAGTCCCTACCCTTCCAAGTCTCCTTGTGAATCACGTTGCCCAGCAGTTCCATTCCCCTACGGCAATCGCTGATGTTCAGTCCCGACCACCAAACGAAGTCCTCCAACGTGGCCGGTTGCCGACTTTGGAAATATTTGCGGGCCATCAGCATCAAGGCTTCATCCCTGTCTTTCTTAGCCGACGGCTTCACCTTTTCCGACGAAAGCGAATAGGTTGCCTTCATCGGCAACAAATCCCCGCTACACAACGTCCCCGACAATTCAGCCATTCGGATATGGTACGACAGCCGATGCTCGTCCATTTGGATATTACTTTCCAACAAGGCGGCCTCAAAATCCTCCTTCGTCACGTTCCTTTTGTCGGCTGCAGTCTGAACAAGGATTTCCCTTATCCGCACGAGTTCCTCGTCAGGAATGGAGATTTTGTTGCTGCTCATCCAGCCTTTGATGACGGAAGTTGCCTTGGGCGCGCACAAATCGAGCATCCACCAATAGTCGTTGGTCGACACCAGCTGCCAAGTGCCTCGCATCAGGTGAAGGCGGATAATCAGGCCAGAGTCAAAGGCCTCCTTAAATGCTTTGGCCGACGGCTTGCGCGTCCGCATCGCCACAGCCCAGCGCAACATGCGGTATTCCTGCGCCTGCATGGCACCCATATAATCAACCACCTCGGCAGGGGTGCCGAACTGAGGCGCAACAAGTTGCTGGCTGAGAAGTCGGATAGTTATAGGGTTCATAGGCTACTTTTTTGCCACCACCAAGAAATGCGGACTCATGCCCATCATTTCCGGATCGGTTTCATTATAAAAGAGGTATAATCCGTTCATGGATAATTATGTAATAAAACACTCAGTAATAACTCGCTTAGTAATAAACAACTTACTAATAAAACTATTGCAAAAGTAGAGAGTTTTTTGATTCCATGTAAATAAACCAGCGATTTTCACCCTTCAAATTTTCAAAAACATGCTTTTATCCAGCGGCGAATGGGGTAATTTGGTCGTTCATGGCTGGATAAAAGCAAGTTTTCAATTAATCGAAACATCAATTCCTTGCCAAAATGTCAGTTTTTCCGATGGCACACATTTTGACAACAGACGAGTGTCATTTGGATTGACTACGTCGAATCTTCGATTTGCTTCGTGCCTCGCAATAACACGAAGGGAGTCCGAAGACGGCGGCGCCAATTCGTAAAAATCCAGACGCTTGCGTCTCAAATTCAAAGAAAGAAATTCGTAAAATTCGTGTAATTCGTAGTTAATCTTGAAATTTGAAATCATAAACACAAATCGATATGCAACAAACAGGTAACATTGGAGTAAAGACAGAAAACATTTTCCCTGTCATCAAGAAGTTCTTGTATTCGGACCAGGAGATTTTCCTGCGTGAAATCATCAGTAACGCCGTGGATGCCACGCAAAAGCTTAAGGCCTTGGCCGCCTCGGGCGAGTTTAAGGGCGAGCTGGGCGACCTTACTATTAAGGTGGAAGTCGACAAGAAGAAAAAGACCCTTACCGTTCGCGATAGAGGTATCGGCATGAGCGCCGAAGAGGTCGATAAGTACATCAACCAAATCGCCTTCTCGGGCGCGGAGGAGTTCATCGCCAAGTTCAAGACCCAAAGCGAAGCCGAGGCTGCCAACATCATCGGACATTTTGGCTTGGGCTTCTACTCTGCCTTCATGGTCTCCTCGAAGGTGTCGCTCATCTCAAAATCCTGCAAGGAAGAAGGCAAGAACGGCGTCATCTGGGAATGCGACGGCAGCCCAGAGTACACCATGAACGAAATCCCAAAGGGCGACCGCGGTACGGACGTCATCCTTTACATCTCTGATGATGCCTCCGAGTTCCTCGAAGAAGGCCGCATCCGCGAGCTCCTTAATAAATACTGCAAGTTCCTGCCCATCCCGATCCAGTTTGGCACGCGCAAGGTGCAGGAGGAAATCGAGGGCGAGACCGACAAGGATGGCAAACCCAAGACCAAGGAAGTGGAGAAGCCCTGGATCATCAACGACGTAGCACCGCTGTGGAAGAAAGCCCCGACCGATATCAAGGACGAGGAATACAACGACTTCTACCACACGCTCTACCCGATGAACTTCGGCGAACCGCTGTTCCACATCCACCTCAACGTGGACTACCCCTTCAACCTCACGGGCATCCTTTATTTCCCGAAGGTGAAGAACCGCTACGAGTTCCAGCGCAACAAGATCCAGCTCTACTGGAACGAGGGCTTCTGCACGAATAGCGGGGAATGCATCGTGCCCGAGATCCTCGCACTTCTGCACAGCGTCATCGACTCCCCCGACATCCCGCTGAATGTCAGTCGCTCCTTCCTGCAAAGCGACCAGAACGTGAAGAAGATCTCCACCTACATCACCAAGAAGGTGGCCGAGAAACTCGAGGAGCTCTTCAAGAAAGACCGTGAGGCCTACGAGAAGAACTGGGACGACATCCGCGTCTTCATCGAATACGGCATGATGAGCGACCCGAAGTTCTACGAGCGCGCCGAGAAGTTCTTCCTCTTCAAGGACACCGACGACAAGTACCACACCATCGAGGAGTACAAGGAACTCATCAAGGAGCAGCAAACCGACAAGGACAAGAACCTCGTTTACCTCTATGCCACCGACAAGGACGACCAATACACCAATATCGAGAACGCCAAGGCCAAGGGCTACAACGTCCTGATGATGGACGGCATCCTCGACCCGCACTTCATCAGCACCTACGAGCAGAAGGAAGGCGAGAAGGGCGGCGACGGCCGTGCGATGTTCGCCCGCGTGGACTCCAACACCATCGACAAACTGATTGTGAAGGACGACAAGGAAGCTGCCTCGGGGCTCGACGACAAGCAGAAGGAGACCGTGAAGGCTGCTTTTGAAAAGGTCATCGACAAGGCCAAGTTCACCGTGGAGTTCAGCAACGAAGGCGCTGAGGCCGCTCCTGTGGAGATCACCCAGAACGAGTGGATGCGCCGTATGAAGGAGATGGAAGCCATGGGCGGCGGAGGTCCCATGTCGTTCTACGGCTCCATGCCCGACAGCTACACCCTGATGCTCAACACCAACAG
>JAILDR010000081.1 GCA_024689285.1 Bacteroidales bacterium
ATATTTTCATGATTACGAAAAAGATGTTAGAATGGAACTGTTTGCTGACAGTCTTAATGGAAACGATTTGGTGTATGATAATAGCAGAGAATTGGATTCTAACGAGGATTGGACTTGTGCAATCTGTTGTTTCAATGCTGGAGAGGTGACATTAAACGACAATTTCAACGCTGATAGCCTCATTTTATATCCAATTAAGAATTGGTATCAATCTGAAAAAGTTGTTCTATACCCTTTTAATGATTATGAGGATTTCAAGAGTCAGTTCAATGATGGAAGAAAAATCAAATACTTTCGGAATCCCGAGGGCGTTCTTGTGTCATTTTCAATGGTAAAAAAAACTCGAAAAGCTATAACATTTTTTAAAATTCCTGTCAGAGAAGCTTGCACTATTAATATGCCATTACATCTAGAAGTCGTATCCATAAACAATGCGTATTATTATTTTCTTGACAACCAATGGGAAATTGATATGCTCATTAAAATGGATCCCTCGCTTAAAAGGGAACAACTGATTGCTACCAGCGAATACTATAAAATCATTGATTTAAATGTTTTCATAAGAGAATCAAACAACAACCAACCGATTGAATTTAAAACTAATCGATTTGGATTCATGGAAGCAATCAATTCTCTTATTATCAACGGGAAAGAAGAATCCGTCAAGTTGTTTATTAGACCAGGTTGTAATACAAACAAACCCATGAATATTAGGATCGTGAAAATGCGTTACAACGATAATCAATACTATGCATTCATAGACAATCAATGGAAGTATTGCCATGAGTTTAATAGCATTTTGTCCCAACATCAACAATATATTAGACTCGGGAAAAAGTTACAACAAAAAACACAATATAAGGTTGGAGTTTTTGAATATGAGTATTTTGAGAGAGTATTCAACAATGGAGAGAAGCTCGAATGGGAAAAATTGCCAAATAATAGCTGGGTATCATATGCAGATTTGTCCCTTAATTCGGATGAAAACGACGACTTTCTTAATAGAATTATTGCGACATTGTACATAAATGAAAACATAGTTCCTGAAAACAATCTAATCATTGAGTTATTTCATGATACATATTCGGGAAAGAAGACAGGAACACTTAAAAACTTTGATGACATAATCGAATTGTAACCATTGGCAAACACTATCTTTTTATGTTAGGATCAATCATTGGAGATATTATAGGTTCAAGATTTGAAGGCCACAACAGTCGAATCTATAGAAATGGAGCGACAACTGACATCAATTCCCCCATAAAAACAATTTGTTTAGTAGTAATAAACAAAAATAACAAAACTTGTTTTGCAACATTAAACAAATTATGTATTTTTGCAGGGAAAAACTATCAATATGGCCATTACAAAAGAAACATTTCGTACGCTAATCAAAGAAGGACAGCAAGAAATCAGGGATGTGAAACTCTATGACCGTCCTTTTGCATTCCTACGATGAAGAAACGACAATTCCGATTAATAACAATCAATTTATCGAAGTAATTCCAGCGTGGAAATGGCTTCTGGAATGACCCTCAATATTATTCTTACGCAATAGATTGAGTTTATTAACTACAAGTGACAAAAATACAGCATTTTCACAAAACTGCAAAAGGTAACTAAAAAAATACTTACCAAGACACTCTTCCCTGGCAGCTTCCCGAAAAATCATCCCCAAATGCGAAAAACATCGTGACATTTTGGCAGAATTTCGTATCTTTGCCGTTTCGTTGGTCTGACCGCGAGACGCGGTCAACGACAACATAGACTGAATATCAAATAATTACACACAATGAAAATATCCTATAATTGGTTGAAACAATACGTCAACTGCGACTATTCGGCTGAGAAAATCAGCGAAATACTTACCTCTACGGGTCTCGAAGTGGAAGATTTGGAGCGTTTCGAGTCGGTGAAGGGTGCCTTGAAAGGCGTCGTCGTCGGCAAGGTGCTTACCTGCATCGAACACCCTAACTCCGACCACCTGCATATCACCACCGTGGATTGCGGCGGCGAGGAGCCCCTGCACATCGTGTGCGGCGCTCCCAACGTGGCCGCTGGTCAGAAGGTACTTGTAGCCACCATCGGCACCGAGCTTTGGATAGGCGACGAACATATCACCATCAAGAAGGGCAAGATTCGCGGCGAAGTCTCGGAAGGCATGATTTGTGCTGAAGACGAGCTGCAACTTGGCACCTCGCACGACGGCATCATGGTGCTGCCCGACGACTATGAAGTGGGCAAGCCAGCCTCGTTCTACTTCCCCGTGGAAGAAGACTACACCATCGAGATAGGCCTCACCGCCAACCGCAGCGATGCCACCTCGCACATCGGCTCGGCCCGCGACTTAGTGGCCGCCCTCAACCAAAGAGAGAACACCACACAATACCACCTCATCCGTCCCTCGGTGGACGACTTCAAGGTGGAGAACCATAACAACGACATCGAGGTAGTGGTGGAAGACACCCAAGCCTGCCCGCGTTACTCGGGCGTCAGCATCAGCGGCGTGAAGGTGGCTGAGTCGCCCGCATGGCTGAAAAACCGCCTTGCTGCCGTGGGCATACGCAGCATCAACAACATCGTCGACATCACCAACTACGTGCTGATGGAAGTGGGGCAGCCTATGCATGCTTTCGATGCCGACAAGATCACAGGCAAGAAGGTCGTGGTGAAATGCCTGCCCGAAGGCACGCCTTTCGTCACCCTCGACGGCGTGGAACGCAAACTCAACAGCCGCAACCTGATGATTTGTAATGCCGAGGAGCCTATGTGCATCGCCGGCGTGTTTGGCGGGCAGAAGTCGGGCGTAACGATGGAGACCACCAACATCTTCCTGGAAAGTGCCTACTTCAACCCCACCAGCATCCGCAAGACCTCGAAATATCACGGCCTGCAGACCGATGCCTCGTTCAGATACGAACGTGGTGCCGACCCGAACATCACCCTATACGCCTTGAAACGCGCCACCTTATTAATAAAGGAGTTGGCAGGAGGCACCGTCTCATCCGAAATCAAGGACGTGAAGAACGGCGACTTCGCCCCGGCCCGCGTGGACCTGAAGTTTGACTACCTGAACAAAGTGGCCGGCAAGGTCATCGACCCGACACAAGCCGTCAACATCCTGAAGAGCCTTGAATGCCAAGTGGTGGAGCAAGATGCCGAACATTTGGTCGTCGACATACACAGCAGCAAAGTTGACGTAACCCGTCCCGCCGATGTGGTGGAAGAGATTCTCCGCATCTACGGCTACGACAACATAGAGATACCGAGCCGCATCCACGCCTCCATCAGTCGCGCCACAAAACCCGATGCCGACAAGATGCAGCAGAAAATCAGCGACATGCTGGTGGCCAACGGTTTCTACGAAATCATGAACAACTCGCTCACCAAGGCAGCTTACAGCGAAGCCTTCCCCGCCTTCGAAGCCGAAAAGAGCGTGAAGATCCTCAACCCGCTGAGCAGCGACCTCAACGTGATGCGCCAAACCCTGATGTGGGGCGGTTTGGAAAGCCTTGCCTTCAACCAGAACCGCAAGGTGAGCGACATGAAGTTCTTCGAGTTCGGCAACGTCTACTTCTTCGATGCCAGCAAAACAGGCGACGAGGCCCAGCCCTTGAAGCCCTACAACGAGCACACCTGCCTCGACCTTTTCCTCACTGGCAACAAACAAGCCGAGCTATGGAACGCACCAAGCAAGGCACTCGATTACTTCGACCTGAAGGAATACGTGATGGGCGTACTGAACCACTTCAAATTCGACTTCAACGCCCTTGAAGCCCGCGAAGCCAACCTGACCCACTTCGACTACGCCACCACTTACTGCGTCAACGGCAAGGAGATTGTCACCCTCGGCAAGCTCAGCAAGAAGACCCTGAAGCATTTCGACCTGAAGAAGGACGTATATTATGCCACCTTCAACTGGACCGCGATGATGCAATACCTGGCCCAGGCCAAAGAGGTTCATTTTGAACCGCTCTCAAAGTTCCCCGCTGTGCGCCGCGACCTTGCCATGATTTTCGACAAGAGCGTCACCTTCGATGAGGTGAAGCGAGTGGCCTTGTCTGCCGAAAACAAGATTCTGCAATCCATGAGCCTATTCGACGTATACGAAGGCGAGAAGATACTCCAAGGCAAGAAACAATACGCCATGAGCTTCGTGCTGATGTCGCCCACCACCACACTCACCGACAAGGTCATCGAGAAGACGATGGGCAAAATCCAAGGGGCTATGGAGAAAGAACTTAACGCTGTTCTGAGATAATGGACGTACAAGCAATAAAAAGGGCTTTCGGCATCATCGGCAACGACCCTGAGCTAGACCGCGCCATCGGCATCGCCGGACAGGTGGCCGCCACCGACCTCACCGTGCTCATCACGGGCGAGAGCGGCACGACAATGGCGGTCAACGTTCTTACTATGACCGGGATGCCGCCGATCGGCAGGATTATCTTGGGGATATCACCGCCCATGCGCGTTCCCGAACCTGCTGCAGGTATGACAAAGAAACAATCGGAACCCATATTACTTTCCTCCCGTGAACAGCATATCAAATGAATCCTTGATGTT
>JAILDR010000229.1 GCA_024689285.1 Bacteroidales bacterium
AAGAACAAGTGGCGGCTATGGCGCGGGGGCGCACCTCTTCCCATTCCGAACAGAGAAGTTAAGCCCCGCCGCGACGATGATACTGCGGGAGACCGTGGGAAAGTAGTTCGCCGCCCACCCTGAACGACAACCCCGACAGCAATGCTGCCGGGGTTTGTTGTTTTTATAATGCTAGGTAATGGCTATTCTTCAAAGAATTCTTCCTTGAAATTCACGAAACAGACCCGCTCCTGCGCACGCGTCAAAGCGGTGTAGAGCCATCTCAGATCCTCCACCTCAAGTGTTTCCTTTTGGTTTAATGAAGAGTCAATGAAAACGCTGTTCCATTGCCCGCCCTGCGTCTTGTGGCAGGTGAGGGCGTAGGCGAACTTTACCTGCAACGCGTTAAACCAAGGATTTTTCTTCATTTCCTTGTATCGTTCCCTGCGGTTGGGGATGTCCATGTAGTCCTCTTCGATGGCCGCAAAAAGGCGTTTGTTTTCTTCTTCCGTCAACGAGGGACTGTTGCTGTTCAAGGTATCCAAAAGGATTTTGGCTTCCAAATTGGGCGCGTCGGGATAGTCGGTGAAACTGAGTTCCACATCAGCGAAACGAAAGCCGTACATCTCATCGAAATGCTTGATTTTCCTTATCTCAGCCATGTCGCCGTTGGCGATGAAACTCATGGACTCGTTGCCTTCTGTCCAATAATAATTGTTCTTCACCACCATCAGCTTGTCGCCCGTGGCTATCTCGCCCTCAATGTTAAGGATGCGTCCACGAATGGCCTGATTGAACATATTGACACGCTTGTTCGATTTGCAGATGACGACGGCTTCGTTGTCGGAAGTGTTGGCGAAGGCATTGTGCAGCATCTCCTCAAAGGTTTCTGGCTCAATCTTTTGGATGTCATTGAAACCTTCCAAATGGAAAATGGGCAAGGCGTATTCGTACAGGTTTTGACCGAGCAGCTGCCGGATGTCAGTGGCATTATAAAGTATGCCCGACTCCAAAGCTTGACGTTTTACTTCGGTCAGTTCAAAAGTGGCCGCCGTGATGGGAAACTGGGATTTCAGATACTCGCAGTCCAATGCAGGACTCTCCTGGCTTTCAACGGGGGGTAGCTGTGCCGTGTCGCCAATCAGCAGCAGGCGGCAGTTCTCGCCGCTGAAAACGTAACCCAACAGATCGTCGAGCAGGCTGCTGCCACCAAACTCCCTTTGTTCCCCGATCATGGAGGCTTCGTCGACGATAAACAACGCGTTGACGAATTTGTTCTCAGCCCTCGCCATCCTGAAACTGCCGTCGGGCATGGCTTTGGTCTGATAGATTCTCCGATGAATGGTGGAGGCGTTTTGTCCCGTGTAGCTGCTGAGCACCTTGGCGGCCCGTCCCGTCGGTGCCATTAGCACGAAGCGCATCCCGATGGAAGGCAGCGTCCTCACCAAGGTCTTCACCAACGAGGTCTTGCCCGTTCCGGCATAGCCTCTGAGGATGTATGTGGGGTTCTCTTTTTGCGAGAGCAAAAAGGCGGCGATGTGATACAGCACTGTAGATTGGCCCTCAGTAGGCTCAAAACCAAAGGATTGCACCAGCTTTACATATAGCTCACCGCGGCTCAGCATGGCTTAAAACGGATAACCTATTCCGGCTTGGAATCGGACGTTGTTGAACTCGCCGTTGCCGAAACGCCAGTAACGGCCTGTCTCTGGGTCGGGATAGGGATTGCGCATGGCATAGGCGATGTCGAGTCGGAACAGGAGGAAGGAAACGTCCAACCTGAGGCCAAAACCGGCATCCATGGCCATCTGCTTGTAGAAGCTGTCGAACTTGAATTCGCTGTTGGGCATGGATTCGTTGGGACGGTAGGTCCACACGTTGCCCATGTCGAAGAAAAAGGCGCCCTTGAAGATGTTGTGAATGGGGAAGCGGTATTCAGCGTTGAACTCAAGCTGCATATCGCCCGTCTTGTCAATGTCGTCTGAGACAGGTACATAGCCGCCAGGGCCGACGGTGCGGTAGAGCCAGCCACGCAGACCGTTGGCGCCGCCGCCGTAGAAACTGCGCTCGAAAGGCATATCCTTGGAGTTGCCGTAGGGCACACCGATACCGACAAACTGGCGCATCACAAACCACATCTCGTCGCCCAACTTGAGGTGCTGCCTGATGTCGAAACTGCCTCTGACATATTGAGCATAGGGTATGCCAAACAGCTCGTGGTAGCCTTGCTCGTTCTCGGTGATGAGTCTGGTGCGGTTGAACAGCGAAATCAGGTTGCCGCTCGACTCAAAATCGGAACGAATGTAGAAGAAACTGTTATCCTTACCTATGTTTTGCGTGTTGTAAATGAGAGAATAGCGCGTGCCGAACAGCAGGTGGCTGGTGTATTGCGCTTTCTTTCTTTGGCTGGTCTCCGCGTCAAGGTAGGCTTGGAAGGTTGGGTGGATGTTGGCGATTTTCACACTGTTGAGGAAGAAAGGCGAGAGCGCTTGTGCAAGGCGGTAGTTGGTTTTCCAGTCATAGCTGTAAGCAGCCGTAGAAATGTAACGGGAATAATAGTAGCGTGTTTGCGTGTTAAAACCTACCGAGAAGGAGGTGGTGGGCTGATAATCCCTGGAAAAGTTCATGAACGAGGATGGACCCAGAAACTTGGGGAACAAAAGACTTGCAGTGATTCCGAGTTCCCAGGTATTAAAGATGCTACTGCCGCTTTCGCTGATTTCGTTTCCCATCAGATGTTGGGCTTCGAAACCACCTTTCAGGCCGAGTTGGAAGGTCTCGGCACCGTGGAAAATGTTCTTGTTGGTATAGGCCAAACTGCCCTTGATGCCCAAGTCGCCGTCGGAGTTGGTGCCTTCGCCTTGAAGGGTGAACGAGTGTTTGTCGCTCTGCTGCATGGTGATGCGGCAATCGAGGCGGTTGAGGCTGTCGTTCTCGACGTTCACCGTGTCGAACTCGATGTTCACGTTGTTGAACAATCGGAAGTTGCCCAAGGCTCGGTAAGTGCCCGTGACGCTTCGCTGGTTGTAAGGGAAGTCCTCAAGGATCATGATGGAACGGGTGAAGGCTTGGGGCTTCACCTGAGGTTTGTCGTAGTAATAGAAATGCAGGTGGTTGACGCGTTTTCTCTGCCCTATCTCTTGTTCGAGCACGACCGAGTCCGAAAGGTGGTCGTGTGTCTTGAAAAGGGATTGGTCGGGATAGATGCTGATTTTGTTGATGTAGTATTTCTTATACGACAATGCCTTGTCTTTCAGTCGCATGGTGATGGACAGGCTGTGATTCATGAAGTTGCTGTCCACCTCAAAGTAGATGTCGTCGCGGCTGAAATAGTAATACCCCGAGTTTCTCATTCTGTCGGTGACAATTTCGCGCACATCGTTAAGCGTATAGGCATTGTAGATGTCGCCTTCATTGAGCTCAAATTGGGTGCTGTCGCGCATGATGTAGCTCCTGATGAGGGAGTCGTTGATGACATACTCGACATGTTTGACCGTATAAGGTTGGTTGGGGTAGACGTGATAGGTGATTTTTGCCCGTTTTCCGCGCTCTTTCACAGTGTGGTTTACCTTGGAATGGAAATAGCCCACATTGTCGGTGTAGCGCATCATCTGAGTAGCCGAATTGTTGGCCTCGTTCGCATCATAATAAACGGGCTCCCTGCCGAATTTTTCGTTCAACCATTTCCAAGTCTTGCTGTTGGGTCGCCGCTCCGATTTGTAGTAAATCCAATTGGGGACTTTGGTCTGGAAAGTGCCTTTGTACGGCTTGAGGGTGATATATTTGCTGAGCTCCGACTTGCTGATCTGGGTCTTTTCGCCTTCAATGACAACCTTGTTGCTCGAAACCAGACTCTTGCCTTCGGGGATGAAACGGTTGATGCTGCACGACGACATGAGTATGGCCATGAACATTCCGATGACGATATGAAGCCTTTTGCCCGACATGCAATGCAGATTTTCGGCAAAGGTAAGAATTTTCCGTTTATACGACCTCGGCCACGGTGAAATTGCTGCCGCCGATGAAGACGATGTCGTCGAAATGCGCGTTGTTGACGGCGGAACGGTAGGCGTGGCTGACGGACTCGAACACCTGTCCTCGCAGACCCATGTCAAAGGCTTTCTGGGCTAAGATATTGGCGTCCAAACCTCTCGGAATGTCGGCCTTGCAGAAGTAATACTCGGCGCCATGAGGTAGGAGCTGCAACACGCTGTCGATGTCCTTGTCGTTGACCATGCCCAGGACGAAATGGAGTTTGTCGTATTGCATCTCGGCCAATTGTTTGACGACTTCGGTGATGCCGGCCACGTTATGTCCCGTGTCGGCGATGGTCAGCGGGTCTTTGTTGAGGATCTGCCAGCGACCCATAAGATGGGTGTTGCGTATGACCCTGCCGATGCCGTCGCGGATGTCGTCGTCAGAAAAGTCGAACTTGCTGCGCAACAGGTCAATGGCGCACATCACCGTGGTGAGGTTTTTCTCCTGGTAATGGCCCAAAAGCGGGAGCTCGAGGGCTTCCATGTAAAGCTCGCTGTTTTTCCAGATGTCATACTTTTGTATGATGTCGGACTCAATATGGATTTTGTCGCAGTCGAAGACCTGGTCGGCAAAATAGATAGGGCTGTTGCATTCCTTGGCTTTGTCAATGAAGACTTGTTCGGTCTCTGGATGTGTCTCGCCGATGACGACTGGGATGTTAGGCTTGATGATACCTGCTTTTTCGTATGCGATTTTAGCCCTTGTGTCACCAAGGAACTTCATGTGGTCGAAATCGATGTTGGTGATGACGCTCAACTCGGGCGTGATGAGGTTGGTGGAGTCCAAGCGACCGCCCATGCCCACCTCGACGATGGCGATGTCGACCTTTTCCTTCGAGAAGTAGTCAAAAGCCATGCCCACGGTCATCTCGAAGAAGGATAGCTCCATGGCCTCAAACTTCTCCTTGTAAGTGTCAATGAATTGCACCACGTTCTCCTCGGGAATCATCTCGCCGTTGATGCGGATGCGCTCGCGGAAGTCGCGCAGGTGGGGCGAGGTATAGAGGCCTGTCTTGAAGCCCGCTTCCTGAAACACAGAGGCAAGCATGTGGGAGACAGAACCTTTGCCGTTGGTGCCTGCTACATGCACCGACTTGAAGTTGTTGTGCGGGTTATCCAGCAGTTGAAGGAGTTGTATGGTGTTGTTGAGGTCTGCCTTGTAGGCGGCAGCTCCAATGCGTTGGTACATCGGGAGCTTGTTGAACATCCAGTCGAGAGTCTCTTGGTAGGTCATATATGAAAAACAAAGGTCCCTGAGCTTGTCGAAGGGCCGTTTTTATTGGTTGATTACAAAAGTATAGGTGATGGTGCCGTGTTGCTCCTCAGGAGCATTAGGATCGGCAGCAAAGGTCGAGCGTTTGGCAGCTTGGATGGCTTTCTGTCGCATCGTATTGTTGAAAATCTCGGTGCCTTTAGTGGCGACTTCGGCGCGAACGACTTGACCGGCACGGTTGACCCAAATGTCCACCACAATCTTGCCTTCTTCACTGAAGTCATCATCGGGACGATGCAGAGATTTTGCTCCACGGCCACCGAGGTCATAACCTGTTCCGTTGCCTTTTCCGCCATTGCCATCATAGTTTTTGATGCCCGCCAAACCATTGGGCTTGCCTTGGTCGCCAGGTTGTCCGGTGATGCCTTCCGAGCCGCCTGCCTGCGGGCTGTTGCTGCCTTTAAACATAGCCCTGTCGTTAACTTTGGGCTTGGGCTGTTCAACGGGTTTCGTTTCTTGTTTTGGCTTAGTTGTCTTGGGCTTTTCTATGGCAGGGGCTTCCTCGTCATTTTGGGTGACGATGTCTTCCTCGTTTTTGCTTTCCTCCTGTTGAGGCTGGGCAGCCATGGGTATGGCAGGCGTTTCAGGTTGGATGTTGCCCATGCCTTGGTCCATCATGCCCAGGTCGACCTCAACGCCTTCCTCGCCAGGAAGCGGGAAAGGCACATTGAAGGCGGTCACAAAGAGAAAGATCAAAAGCACCAAGGCGTGGACGATGATGGTCCCCGCAATGGCTATACCCTTGTTTTTCTTTTCTTTACTGTCCATGGCACTCGTTATTTCTTTGGCGAGGTGGCCAAAATGACTTTGTGGTTGTTGCCCGTGGCGTTGTTGATTTCGTTGACGGCATCAATGACGTTAACGATATATTGCACGGGGACGGTCTTGTCGGAACGGAGCACCACGGTGGCTTGGCTGTCGTTGCCAATCTTGGTGTTGATCATGTCCATGAGTTGGGTCTCCTCGGCGGGTTTGTCGTCAACGAAATACTGGTATTGGTCGTTGATGTAAACCGTGATGCTCTGCTTGGCCATGGTCTTGCTGTTGCTTGAGGGCAGCATGAGCTTGATGGCATTGGGCGCAATCAAGGTCGAAGTGAGCATGAAGAAAATCAGCAGCAGAAACACCAAGTCCGACATGGACGAGGAGTTGAACGTGGGTTCGACCTTATTTCTTGATCTGATGGCCATAATGTGCTGATTTTAGGCGGGTTCGTTCAAGACATCCATGAATTCGGTCGCCTTGCCTTCAAGCAGGTTGACCACCTTTTGGATTTTGTTCGATATGATGGCGTGGAAGAAATAAGCGATGATACCGACAATCAGACCGCCTACGGTGGTGACCATGGCTTTGTAGATGCCTTCGGAGAGCATCACAATGTCAATATTGTTGCCGGCAGTCGACATCCTAAAGAAAGCGTCAATCATGCCTAATACCGTGCCCAAAAAACCAATCATCGGGGCGGCACTGGCGATGATGGCGAGAAGGCTCACACCGCGCTCCAGCTTGGCGACTTCCAGGTTACCCACATTCTCGATGGCTGAGTTGATGTCACTCAAAGGACGGCCGATGCGCGAAAGGCCTTTCTCAATCATGCGTGAGATAGGGGTGGAGTTGCCGCGGCACAAGGCCTTGGCCGAATCCAGCTTGCCGTCTTTCATGTATTCGCGGATGCGGTCCATGAAACCCTTGTCGTATTTGGTGGCACGCGAAACGGTGATAAACCTTTCGATGAAGATGTACACCGCGATGAGGGATAAAACGGCCAATAAAATCATGATCCAACCGCCTTTGGCGGCAAGGTCGAAAAGGGAGAGCTCTGCAGGCTGGGCTGCGGCTTCAGCGGCAGCGGCTGTGCCTAAATCATTGACGGTCTGTTGAATTTGTAGGAGGTTCATATTTGTTGTTTATTTTTGAATCGTTTTTGTAGAGACGTGCCATGGCGCGTCTCTACATAATAACATATTACGTTTTATTTTATTGCATTACCTCATATCAATCACGTCCACCTTGGGGTGTTTTTTCGCATCGAAGGTGAAGAATTTATCGTCCAAGGTCTGGTCGTATTCCATTTCTTCCACGTTGACTACCAGTTTGCTGCCGTCTTCCATATAGATATCGGCACTCTTCAGCTCGGTTTTCTTTGTATTGATTTTCAACGTGATGCGCTTGTATTGTCCCTTAGGGTTGGCCAATTCGATGCTCGCAATGCCTTGGGCGTCGATGTTGGTCAACGTGGCCACATAGCTCTTGTCCAATGAGGTGAGGAGTTTCAAAGGTGTATTGTCGGTGCCTTCGCTGGCGTTGCTCACCATGACTTCCTCGTCATCAATGAGATACGACCAGATGGTCTTGCCGTCGGAGATGGTTTGTTGCTCGGCCATCTCAACTTTGTAGGCCTCACCTTGCAGCCAGGCATGGCCTTTTTGGGAATCACCTAAAGTTTTTCCATCGGGGCTGAGTTGATAGCTGAAAGCCATCTCCACATTCTTGTGGCTCTTGATTTGGTCGATTAAAACGCGGATGAGGGCATCGGCGTTGTTTTGTGCGCTAACTACTTGTGCTGCAAACAATAAGAGCAAGCAGGCGATGATGTTTTTCGTTCTCATGGTCAAATTCCATTATCTTTGTTGTAAAGATCCCGCAAAATCTGTTCCAAAGCGGCTTCGGAGGTCACTTTCACTTCGCGTGACTTACTTCCTGAGAACGGTCCGACGATGCCGGCGGCTTCCAGTTGGTCGATGATGCGACCAGCGCGGTTGTAACCGAGTTTCAGCTTGCGTTGGATCATCGAAGTGGAGCCTTGCTGGGTCTGCACTACGATGTGGGCGGCTTCCTCGAAGAGGCTGTCGCGTTCGCCATCTTCCTCGATGTCGGCGCCTTCGCCCTCGTCTTCGGGAACCTCGGGCAGCAGGAATGGCTCGGGATAACCCCTTTGTGCTCCGATGAACTCGGTGACGGCTTCCACCTCAGGTGTGTCGATGAAGGCGCATTGAAGACGCACCAGGTCATTGCCCGTGGAGAGCAGCATGTCGCCGCGACCGATGAGTTGGTTGGCGCCGCTTTGGTCGAGGATGGTCTTCGAGTCGACTTGCGAGATCACGCGGAAAGCGATACGGGCCGGGAAGTTGGCCTTGATGGAGCCTGTGATGATATTGACCGAAGGACGTTGTGTGGCGATGATCAGGTGGATGCCGACGGCACGGGCCAATTGGGCGATTCGGGCTATAGGTGCCTCCACCTCGCGGCCTGCGGTCATGATAAGGTCGGCGAACTCGTCAACGATCAACACGATGTATGGCAGGAATCGGTGCCCTTCAGTGGGCAGCAATCTGCGTGCCTTGAACTTCTCGTTGTATTCAATGATGTTGCGGCATTCGGCGGATTTGAGGAGGTCATAACGCTGGTCCATCTCGATGCACAGTGAATTCAGTGTGCGTACCACTTTTCTCACGTCAGTGATGATGGCATCCTCTGAATCGGGGAGCTTAGCCAGATAATGGCGTTCGATGCGGTTGTAAAGGGTCAGCTCCACCTTCTTTGGGTCGACCATAATGAACTTCAGCTCCGAGGGATGCTTGCAGTAGAGCAAGGATGCGATGATGGCATTCAGTCCCACCGACTTACCTTGACCCGTGGCACCTGCCATGAGGATGTGCGGCATCTTGGCCAAGTCGAAGACGTAGGTCTCGTTGGAGATGGTCTTGCCAATGGCGCAGGGCAGGGCGAATTTGGTGTTTTGGAACTTCTCAGAAGCCAGCACGCTGCGCATAGAGACGGTCTCGGGCTTGCTGTTCGGCACTTCGATGCCGATGGTACCCTTGCCCGGGATAGGGGCGATGATACGGATACCCAAGGCAGCCAAACTCAATGCGATATCGTCTTCCAGATTCTTGATCTTCGAGATGCGGATACCTGCGGCAGGGACGATTTCATAAAGCGTGACCGTGGGGCCAATGGTCGCCTTGATCTTGTCGATGGCGATGCCGTAGTTGCCCAAGGTCTCCACAATCTTATTCTTATTGGCGTTCAGTTCCTCTTCGTCGATTTCCGACTTATGACCGCCGTAGTCGTTGAGCATGTCCAAGGTCGGGAACTTGTAGTCGCGCAGCTCGTAACGTGGGTCGAAAGGCGTGTCCAGGGTGTGGTGTTCCATGTTCTTGCCTTTGTCGACGGTCTTCTCGGCGGTTGTATTCTCGATGACCAGCTCGACTTTTTCAGCTTCGTTGTCCGTCTTTTCAGGGACGATGTCCTTGGACTTGTTGTCGGTTTCTACCGTAGTGACGGGATCAGTTGTCCTTTGCGTCTCGTTGTCTTTGGGATGGATGAGGACGTTTTCCTTGCCAGTCGTGTTATTCTCGGGATTGACAATGACGAAGGTCGGGTCTTTGGTATAGGAGGTTGCAGGCGGCAGGTTGGAACGGTTGTCGTCTTCCTCTTCATCGATGGAGTCGGGGTCGATATCTTCACCAAAGTCAGTTGTGTTTTCCTGCTCTCTTTCAAACTGTTCCCTGATGCGTTGTTCGGCAAGGATGGCAGCCTGTTTGCGAGCCTCTTCTTCCTTTCTCTCGCGTCGATTCTTGAAATAGTTGAGCGTGAGGTTGAATTCGTAGACAAGGAATACCAGCAGCAGGAAAGCGAGGATGATGATGACGCCCGTGTTGCCGACGTAATTGGACAAAATGTCGTTGAGCCATTTGCCGACGGCACCACCAAAGATGGCGCATTGAGGAGCCATGGTGGCGATGAAAGCGAAGAACAGCGGCAGCCACACCAAGCAGAAGAGTGCCCATTTCCAGATGTTCCACATTTTCATCTTGGTGGCATCGACGAGACGCAACCCGATGAGGGCCAGCAAGTAAACGAAGAAGAACGAGCCGATGCCGAACGACTCCTTGATAAGTGTTTGGGCAAGGAAGACGCCAGCACTGCCTGTGCGGTTTTCGATATTGACTTTTTGGCTAAAAATCTGATAGCCAAATTCTTGGTGATGGCCGCTGAAGAAGCTCACCAGATAGGAGACCAAGGCGATGCCCAAGAACACAGCCAAGCAAAGGAACAAGATGCCGATGATTTTGCCGATGCGGCCTTTGGTTTCCTTTACTTCAACGTCTTTCTGGGGTTTAGCTTCCTTGTTTTTGGACGTTTTCTCGCTCTTTTTGGAGGTTTCCTTTTTTGGTTTCCCCTCTTTCTTTGTTTCTGTGGTTATGGTGGGTTGCTCTTCCAACAGCTCGGCCTCGGCTGAGGCTTTCGGTCGGAAGGTATTTTCTTTACGGTTGTTTCCTGTGGCCATGTTTTGTCTTCGTTGATAGCTTGCAAAAATACACAAAAAGTTGGTTTTTTGGAGGTGACTAATAAAGAAAAATCCACCTTAAACACCTAAAACTATATTTGCGTCAATATTCAGTTTTTTGCTGATACTACGGGCCAAAGACAGGGAAGGCTCTGTCTTCCCGTGCATGATTTCGCTCATTCGTGGCTCACTGATGCCAAGCATGGCAGCAATAGCCTTTTGCGAAATCCCCATCTCGTACATCCGAAGTTTGATGATATCAGTAAGCGACGGTTTGCCGATGGGATAATGGATGTCCTCGTATTCTTCGATTAAGTCAATAAGCATATCCAACTCCAATGCATATTGATCGTTGGCAGGCGTATCATCGGTTACCAAATCTTCAAGATATTCAACTCTTTTCAGTGCGGCTCTATATGCCTCTTCTGTTTTGATTTGTGCCATTTCTTATAAGTTTTCAATGTTTTTTATTCTGTCGTATTCGGCGTGTGTGCCAACAAATCGAATGAGAACGTGGCTGATTGTGAATTTAATCAAGACGACCAGCCGATAGTCGTTCCCTCTGATGTTGAACACATATCGGTTGTTTCCTACACTCGAAACTGTGTTGAAGGTCTTTTTTATGTCAGAGAAGTTTTTCCATTCCGCTTCTTTTGTCTTATTAAACCAGTCTTCTAGTGCATACTTAGACTGAGGATTCTTTGTATAATAGGCAACCAAAGTGCTCTTTGCGATGATTCTCATACTTAGGCGTTGTTCAGTTTGCGCTGCAAAAATAATAATAATCTTACAAATTGCAAAATAAACTTACAAATATTGTAAGAATTTTGCTGGTTTATTATTTTTGGAATGTTTTGTTGTCAATGAATTTCAATGCAATTGTATATGCTTGAATTAACATCAAAAGCCATTATCATGGTAACAGATTCTCTAACATAACCCCCAAACCCATTTTTGGCTCGATAAACAACACGGCATTTATAACCATTGTTTGTTTTTCCATTACATGTTACATCTTCTATAACTAAGCTTTCTGGATCCACACATACTTTCATTAAAATATCTCTTGCTCTTTCCTTAGCCCAAAACTCTACTTCATCCATCTTTCCATCGCCAAAAACACAATATCTGGAATATGGACCATCAAATCTTTTTTGGGCATCGTAAAACGCTTTTTGTGATAGCGGGAATTCAGGTAATAATGAATCATCAACACTTATTGCGTTCCACCATTTATCGAAGAGTAAGTCTTCAATTTTTTTGACGAGCGTTCCTCTGCTTGTTCTTTCATTCAATTGTGAATCTAATGCTATGAGTTGATAGAGTAAGGTATCAAATTTTTGTGTGTATGATTCTGCAATACTTGAGTCACTTACCGCTACAAATTTTAAAGCAGCTTCTTGGTAAGCAGTTTTAGATAATGGTAATGATTGCCATGAAGAATCAAGGCTGTTCATATCATTCTTCCATTCTTTCAGTAGCAACTCTAAATTATAACACAAATCGTATCGGTTTAGTGAATCTGTGGAGTAAACTGTTTTGTATAAAGTCTCGATTTTTTGCGAATACGAAGCTGCAATTATTGAGTCGTTCAAAACGGCTTTTTCCTCTGTTTTACCTATTTGAGGTAATGGATCCGGATCAAGTGTTCCGATAAGTAATGCACCAAGAGCAAATGCGATTATTGCAGTAATAACAATGACAAGTCTAGGCCTTTTGACATTTACTTTTTTAGGAATAATGAGCGTTGGCTTGATTAGTCCAATAATTATAAGTATTGGCAAACCAATCACAATGAAAAGACCTATAACGATGCAAATAATCGTACGCATATTGAGGTTTATTAGTTCAAAAACCTGAATGCCCTTTTCTGGCGGAGCAAAAGGATTTAGTTATTCTACATCGAAACTCTTTATTACCTTCTCCACGATCTCGTCATAGAATTGTTTCTTGGCTTTTGGGTATATAAGGTTAACGGTGTATTCAACATCGTCAGTCAAGATGGTTTTTCTGTAGAGAATAGTACCCTCTTCATCGGTTCCCGAAACCACAAACCAATTGTCCTTTTGGACGGCGTAGGTAACAGTTCCGATATAGCTGCCTTTACACTCCTTGAATAACTCTTCAATGGATTCATCCAATACGTTATAGGAAGCAAAAACGCTCATTTCTTCATTCTCGCCCTTGAATATTCTTCCATCGCCGTTTTCGGGCTCAGGTTGGGGGGAGAGGAATGTTGGGTACATTATTGAGAAGCCGAAGCGAGGGTTTGTATAGGTGTCATAACTGATGGCATCGTTGTGTGTTGTGGCTTTTGAGCCAATGTTATTTGACGGTGTTTCCGTTTTCTTTATTTCTTTCGGGTTTGAACTATTGTTGAGGCATGAAGCCATGCCTAATGCCAAGGCGAATAAGAAAATAATGGTCTTTTTCATTGTTGTTGTCTGATTTTATGATATGTTATTTCGGGATTCTGAACATTCTCTTCCAGCGGATGCCGCCGTTTTCCTTGTCTCTTGAGAGCCAGACGAGAATGGGTTTGCCAACGATATGGTTTTCAGGGACATAGCCCCAATAACGGGAGTCGGCAGAGTTGTGGCGGTTGTCGCCCATCATCCAGTAGTAGTCCATCTCGAAGGTGTAGCTGTCGGCTGGCTGTCCGTCGATATAAATCTTGTTGCCCTCCACCTTTAAGTCGTGAAGTTCGTAAGCGTGGATGATGCGCTCATAGAGCGGCAAGGTGTTGACGTCCAGCTTCACGGTCTCACCCTTCTTCGGGATGTAGATGGGACCGAAGTTGTCCACGTTCCAGGGATAGAGGTCGGGACGGTTGGGGAAGAGGCTGGTGCTGGTGCCCATACCTGGGGCTTGCACGCTGCGCATCACCGAGGTGATATAAGGCAGTTTGATGAGCTCGTCAGCCACCTTGGCGCTGATGTTGAGGACGAAGGTGTTGGGGTCTTCGGTGCGGTAGCCCTCGGTGATGTCGTATTTGTCCAAGGTCTGTTTGTTGATGCCGCCGTTGGTGGTCACCACGGTGTAGTTATGCTGCATGTTCTCTGGCTCGAAGGCTTTCTCGCCGTTGATATACACCACACCGTTGACGATTTTAAGGCTGTCGCCAGGCATACCGATGAGACGTTTCACGTAGTTTTCGCGTTTGTCGACGGGGTGGGCGATGACTTTGCCGCTGGGCGTTGCAACGCCATTGAGATTCAGTACCACTTTGCCGTTCCAAACGGCATCGCGACCGTATTCACGCACGAGGTCATAGTAGTTGACGCTGCTTTGGTAGTTCTCGCAGACCGTGTCGCCGGCAGGATAGTTGAACACGATGGGGTCGTAGCGTTTCATCGTCGACACGCCAGGATAGCGGTGATAGGGCAACTTGATCCATTCCACATACGACTTCGCGGTCTTGCTCCAAGGCAGGGTGTTGTGCACGAAGGGGAAGGAAAGCGGCGTGTTGGGCCCCTTGGGACCGTAATGTATCTTGCTGACCACCAGATAATCGCCTACGCAGAGAGACTTCTCCATACTCGAAGTGGGGATGGTGAACATCTCGAAGATGTAGGTCCTGATGATTAATGCGGCGACTACGGCAAAGATGATGGCATCGAACCACTCGCGGGCGGTCGACTTCTTGGGCCGTTTGGTCGTAAGCGGGTCTTGGTATTTGTCGTCCTTGGCGATGATGGGGAAGAAAATGAAGGGCAAAACAGCAGCCATGCCTTCCTCCCAGACCTTGAATCGGCCGAAGCACTTGCCCAGCTCGACGAGCATAAGCAGCAGCATGAAGATGTTGATGTAAGGGAAGACGATGAAGAACCACCACCAGAATTTCTTCTGTTTGCCGATGATTTTCAGCATGATGAAGATGTTGTAATAGGGGATGAGACTGTAATAGCCCTTTTGTCCGGCAGCTTCAAACTGCTTCCAGCAGAACGCAATCGGGAGGGTGAAGAGGGCCGGGACGATGAGTATGAATAATACTAATGACATTGTAAGTGTATTTTTTTCAATAACGTGATACTCGGTTAAATCGTGTGCAAAGATAGAGGATAAAAACCACTTGTCAACCAAATTATGGCTTTTTTTCTCTGTGCGAAGAACAAACCGCTGGACGACAACAATAAACAAAAAATCATGGAGTGGAAGGTTTTTCCCTCTCCTTTGCCAGAGAGTAGGCAGTATGTTGTCTCTTTTGTTGTTCGGTATTTCTCCGGTCTAGGTGCGGTATCTGCATGGTATCTGTTCGGTATTTCACCGGACAAATACCGGACAAATACCGAACAAATACCGAACAAATAGCGAACAAGTATACTTACAACTCCCTTACAACTCCTTCGCAAAAACCTTGTTGATTCCAATTTGCTTCTGCCGGCAGCAGGGTTTCAGAACGGATTCAGCAGGCATTCAGAAGGGGGACAGCAGCAAAACGGGTCTCAACACGAGAGCCGATACGTGTTGGGGCCCGTTGAAATAATAAAATAATAATTGGATAATCCTACAGCTTAAACATCACCGTCCCGATTATGGGATGGTTGACATACAATGGGTATCCCAAATATTGGGCTGTGTAGTCCTTGTTGAAGTGGTTCAGCAGGCCGTAGGCGGATGAAATCTTGAAAATAATGTCCTTATGTCGGATGCCGATGCCGAAGTTCCACGACATCCCTATCCAATTCCATGCGGGTTTGCCGCTGTTCTGGAGCGGGCTGCCGAACAGGAAGCTGCCGCTCCCTGTCATGCCTCCGATGGAGGCGTTGGACTGGCGGTAAAGCACCATGTCGAGGCTCGGGCCCGTGAACAGCTGAAGCTCGGTTTGGCTTCCAAGCCGGTCGTGGTACTGCAGCATGACGGGAATCACCCCGCTGAGGTCGTGCGCCTTCATTTCGTAGGTCTGCTCGCCGTCGCTGAACTTGGCGTAGGGATGGCAGTATTCGAGGCGCACGCCCGTCAGGATGCCAAGGGGTGTCTTACCCAACATGTACTCACGATTGTATTCCAAACCATAGGCAAGGGCCATTTTTCCCTGCTCCGATGCGATGTACGACATGCTGATGCCGTTGCACTGCATCGTCTTGCCCATCACGCTGATGCCCAAGGTGTTGTTGACCCGACGGCTGCTGACGGACTCGTTTTTGTCCTCCCGCTGGGCGAATGCCGTGGTGCCCAGCAGCAATGCGATTAATAATAATGCTCTGTGTTTCATTGAATAAGTGATATTAAATGATTGCTTAAAAGTTCTTCCACCATGTTTTGGACTTCTCCACCCTTTCCCTCTCCAACACCACCCTTTCCGACAACCTATTAAACTTCTCATCAGAAACTGGTATGGGCTCGTCAATATATATCCGGGACTTTTTATTCGGTTTATTGGGATTATACCTAACTCTATAGGTGCTTCCGACAACAGCTCTATCAAATTGTTCTCTTTCGTTTAAATAAAAGGAAGTTATCCCGTCAAGGATGGTGTCGTCCTTAATAAAGGAATAGTTAATAATAAGACAATCAGTGTACCTTGATCCAGCAACATAAGTACGGGTCACCATACCCACCGTTTCTACACCATTTGTCATGAGCGCTCCCCTTTCTTTGCTGATAAAGAAAGCACAGACAAGTCCAAGAAAGAGGCTACAAGCCATTATTATTAGAGCCCTTGTGGCTTTATTTCTGCTTTTTTTGTCTTTTTGAGTTTTTGGGGTCATGATCATGAGTTTTGTTTGTTATAAATCTCAAGCAGCAAAACGGGCTTCACTCCTTCACCACCTTCCTGACCACCACAAAGCCCTTTTCATCGGCAATGCGAAGGGTGTAGACTCCCTGCGTTCTTCAACCCATTTGCGGCCGGCCAAAGATAGCGTCGATAATGACTATTCCAAACAAAGAAAGGATACAAAACACGATGCAGAAGAACGACCGCCAATGACGGGTTCTTTTATCTTCGTTCGCAAACATCGCC
>JAILDR010000237.1 GCA_024689285.1 Bacteroidales bacterium
TTGCCTGAGCCATTTGGACCGGCCAAAGCCACAATGTCGCCTTCGTTGAGGCTCACGTCGATAGCGGGCATCAACGCTTGGCCTTTGTAGCCGATTGACAGATGATTTGTATGGAGGACTTCGCTCATGGTCAGGGATTTATTTAACTACGGATTGCACGGATAAAACGGATTCTTTCAGATGAGAATTTGAAATGCAAGCATCTGATTACTACGGATTGGATAAGACCTGTAGGTATCCGTAAAAATGGGACGCTTGCGTCCGCAAAATTTCGAGACGAGTATCCGTTAAATCCGTAGAATCCGTAGTTTATCATTGCAAATCAATTATGATTGAATCTTTGACGGTGGAAGATGACCCACAGCACGATAGGCGCGCCAATGAGTGCCGTGACTGAGTTGATAGGCAGGTTGCCTTCAAACGAGGGCAGGCGGGCGATGAGGTTGCAGAGCAAAGCCAAATCCATTCCGATGAAGGCTGTGGCAGGGATAAGAAGCTTGTGGTCGCTGCTCTTGAAGAGAAATCTCGCAATGTGCGGTACAGCCAAACCCAGAAAGGCTATGGGTCCGCAGAACGCTGTGATGATGGCGGTGAGAAAGCCTGAGACCAAAATGATAAGCATACTGCTTCGCCTGATATTTACGCCAAGGTTCTCGGCATAACGCTCTCCCAACAACAAGAGGTTCAGGTTTTTGAACAACAAGAATGATGCGACAGCACCCATTATGACGGCGATGGCGAAAAACGGCAACTGGGCTTTGCTCACATTAGAGAAGCTGCCCATACCCCAGATGACGAAGGAATGAAGTCCTTCTTTCTGACTTAAGAACTTCAGGATATCGGTGACTGAGCCTGCGATGTAGGCTATCATGATGCCCACCAGAACAAGGCTGACCATGCTGCGGAGTCTTGCACTCAGAGCAAGGATGAGTAGTAGCACCGCAAAGGCACCTATGAAGGCCGCTATGGTCACACCAAAGGTGGACCACAGCGACAGTGCGCTGACAGAAAGCCCGGTAGCCGTGCCCAGCAAAATGACCAAAGCCACACCGAGGCTGGATCCGCTGCTGATGCCCAAAAGGGAAGGATCGGCCAAAGGATTACGGAACAAGGTTTGCATCAAAAGACCGGATACAGAAAGACCTAAGCCTGCCAATAATGCCGTGATGGTTTGCGGCAGACGGTAGTCTAAAACGATGGTGCGATAAGCGGAGCCTTCGCTGCCGAAGATGGCTGCCCAGATTTCCTTCGTCGGAATGGATACCGAGCCGAAACATAGGTTCATCACGAAGAGCAATAGACCGACTGCTGTGATTCCAATGGAAACCAGTAGGATAGGGGCGGAGTGATGGCGTTCTATGTTGGGATTGGTGGGGGTCATTAATAGATGTTATTTCAACGCTTCACGTATGGCCTCAAGCACCATTTCTTCCATAATAAAATAGGTGTCGGGGTTGGGATGACAGCCGTCTTCGCTCAGCGAGGTAGGGAAGGCTTGGTTTTCGTCTGCGAGGGCGGAATGATAATCGACATAAACAAAGCTGTTAACTTCTGCATAGGCTTTCAGAGCTGTGTTGATTTCAACGATAGTCTGGGCTGCGTTCTCAATCTCGGGTCTCCACCTAAACGAAGCACAAGGCGGTATGGAGCTGATGATGGGGATGATGCCGTGGGCTTGGGCAAGGGTGCACATCGAAATCACGTTGTTGACCACTTGCTCCGGAGCAACCCAAAAATCATTGTGCGCCACATCGTTAGTACCTGCCATAATAACCACCGCCTTTGGATGGAGGTCGATGACATCGGTCTTGAAACGAACAAGCATGTGGGCTGAGGTTTGCCCTCCAATGCCTCTGCCAAGGAAATTATGTGTGGAGAAAAACTCGGGATGGAAATGGGCCCAGTTCTCGGTGATGGAGTTGCCCATGAACACAACTTCGGGGAATTCGCCACTTGCGATAATCCGTTCGTTGTCAGCTTTATAGTCGTTAAATCGGAACCAATCTTGTGAATAAACTGAAAACCACATGGCTAATAGGATGATGATGAATGTTGTTTTTCGCATGATTTGAAAATTTGTGCAAATTTACGGAAAAACCAGAATGCTGGAAATAATTTTTACCTTTGCACCCATAAAACACAAGAACACGTCTTCAACAAAAACTCCCCAGCCTTGCCATTGATTTCTGCGGTATCCATTGCGAAGTTGCCAAAAAGAATTAGAATCGTATTGTCAGGTTACCCATGACTGTGAATCCGGCCATAGGCATAAAACCAATTTGATAATAACGGTTGTCGTTCGGGTGACCGCCGCTTTCATAAAGTGCCGAATAAACCCAACCGTTGGCAGCATAGCGCTTGTTGAAGATGTTGCTGAAGTTTAGGCTTACAACGGCTTCCTTCGGGAGGCCTCCCGGTTTCATGGTGTAGCTGAGTCTCACATTTGAGGTGGAGAAAGCAGGCAAGGAACGGTCAAGGTTTTCGGTGTTGTCGAGATATATTCTTGAAACATAGTTGGTGTGCCAAACGGCCTCAAATCCTTTGTGGTGGAAGGTGATGAAGCCGTTGAGGATGGCCGATGGCGAGAATGCCAATGTTGAGTTGTCGTAGTGAATGGTGGTGTAGCCCGTTTCGCTGTCCCAGTCTTCAACCACCTCGTCGAAGTCAAGTATTTTATTGCGGCTCAAAGCTGCATTGGCTTCGATGGTCAGCCATTTCGTGGCATTGACACCTGCCTGCAATTCAACTCCCATTCTGTAAGATTTCTTGATGTTCGTGGTGAGTGCCTCACCAATGTCGCTGACCTCGCCGGTTTGAACGAATTGGTCGGTATAGTCCATATAATAGAAGTTGGCACCAGCTTGCCAAATGTTTCCTGAATAGTTGTATCCTAATTCATAGTCGATGAGTTTCTCGGGCTTCGGGAAAGGATAGGAGCCGTTGTCGGTGAAGTTGTTGCGTTCTGGCTCACGGTGACTCATCGCCACGGAGAAGTAAGTGTGATGGTTGTTCACATCCCACGAGATACCCGCTTTGGGGTTGACAAAATGGTAGGTCTCATGGATGTTAAGCGGTTGGTTGTAATAGCCGCTTTCGTCATCGTAGAACTTATCGTTTATGCCATCGGTTTTGTAATCCACGTAACGATATTGAACGTCGCCAAAAACTGTCCAGTTTCTGCAAAAAGTGAAAGCCGCTTTGACAAAGGCGTTGCCGTCGAGTTTGCTTGCGTCGGAGTCATAGTATTTGAAGTCGCCGTTGGCAAGGTATTTGTTGGCCACGCCCTTATGGGCGATATAGGTCACATAGCCGAAGTGATTGCCTTGGAAGTTTTGCATGGCTAATCCCCCAATGACATTCCATCGTTCATCTTTGTATTTGGCATTCCAAATGAGGCCATAAGTGTCTTGCCTGAGCCCTTTCTTGCGGATAAAGTCGGTCTTTTTTACTTTGTTGCCTTCAGCATCCGTATACGTCATACCGAATTTTGATAACTTGTTGTTGTATCTGAATTCCTCGTAATAGCCATAACCATAGGTGTAGTGGAGCGAGGCAGTTGTCGACCAATGCTCATTGATTTCCCAAACTGCCGAAAGGATGTTGTGGTTCTGCCAGAAATTGTCGGTGGTACGGTCCCAATAGCTGCCGTCGTTGAGTTGGTAGCGCTCGGTGACGTAGTTGCCGTTCTCATCTTTCAAGAAATTGCCGTCTTCGTCATAAACGAGACGCTCGTAGAGTGAGTTATAACGTCCGAGGCCGACGTTGTATAAATCTTCGTAAGTTTTGATGCCGGTATGAATGCCGTAGGTGCCATCCATAAGACTGAGGTCGTTGTCGCCGGCTGTTACGCCGTTCCAGGCTTGTCCTGTGTTCTCGAAGTTGCCAATGTTCTTGTAGCGAAGTTGGAAGTTCTTATTAATATAGGTGATGCCGCCGTAATAGCTGCCGCTGCGTCCTTTCGTGCCGTGGATGAAACCGTCGGTGTTGGTTTGATGGTAGGCACCATCGATGATGAGATGCTTCCACAATAGGCCTGTTGAGGCTTTTGCGCCAAAATTAGTTGTTGAGAAAGAACCGTAAGAGCCAGTGATTTCGGCACTTGGCAACAAAGAAGGGGCTGCGGTGGAAAGTGCCACTGTGCCACCGAAGGCACCGTCGCCGTTGGTGGAGGTGCCCACGCCGCGCTGGATTTGCACCGAGCTCAGCAACGAGCCGTAGCTGTTCATATTGGCCCAGAACACGCATTGGTCCTCGGGCGAGTTGAGCGAAACGCCATCCAATGTGACGTTGATGCGCGAGTCGCCGGCACCACGGATGCGCATATAACTCGTTCCCGTTCCGACGCCGTTTTCACTCCATGCGATGATGCCAGGTGTCTTGGCAAAAAGGAAGGGTAGCTCCTGACCTGTTTTTGAGAACTCATTCAGTTCAAGCTTCTTGATGTTAGTGACGGCAAAAGGGGCGTTTTTCTGGACCCGCACGCCACTGACCACCACTTCATTTAATTCATGTACTTTAAGA
>JAILDR010000018.1 GCA_024689285.1 Bacteroidales bacterium
CGTTCCAGCTGCATCATCAGGGTCTCATAGCGGCTGATGAAGTATTCCATTTCCTCCTCTTCGCCCATCACCTTCACAAAGTCGCCGCGTGCGATAATCTTCAGCTTGGGGAACATACTCTTTACGAGCTCCAAATACTTGTCGTTGGGCCCGTGCAGTTCCTTGGCGTCTACGTTTTCAATCTGTAGGATTTGTTCTGCCATATCTCGACTTGATTGATGGTGCAAAGATAGTCTATTTTTCAATAAGCTATGCTCTCAGAAAAATTTTCAAAAAATGCAAACTTTCAGCGGTAATATTTCACCGAAATGCATTACTTTTGCAAGTTGTAGGAAACAACATCAGAAAAAGATATTTTAAGCTATGGCAATCATCACACTTACAAGCGATTGGGGACATTCCGACTACTATGCCGCAGCCGTCAAAGGTGTGCTATTGTCGCAACTTCCCAATGCCACCATCATCGACATCACGCATGAAATTGCGCCTTTCAACACAATTGATGCAGGTTTTGTGGTGAAAAACTGTTTCCGTAGTTTCCCTGCCGGCACCATTCATATCATCGCTGTCGACACGATTGAGTCGGATAACATCCCTCATGTCGTGGTGAAGGCTGAGGGGCAATATTTTATTGCAGCCGATAATGGTGTGTTCCGTCAGATTTTCGACGAATACGAGGAAGCTGTCGAAATCAACGTGATGCAAGATTCCGACTCGTTCAACTTCCCCACCCGTGACCGTTTCGCCAAAGTCGCTGTGATGATAGCACAGGGTGTGCCGTTGTCGGAGATTGGCCCCAAGCGCGAGACTTTGCGTGGTGCTGAATTCTGTGCCGTAGTACGCGACGACTCCATCGAGGGTATCGTCATCCATATTGATTCCTACGGCAACCTTATCACCAACATCACCCGCGAGGACTTCACGAATGCACGCCGAGGTCGCGATTTCACCATTATGGTCAAAGGCAGGCTTTACACCATCAATAAGATTTCGGACAGCTATATGGACGTACACGACACCGCCGACCTTGTGGCTATCTTCGGCTCGCACGGCAATCTCGAAATTGCCATGCGCGAGGCTCCCATTGCCTCGTTGTGCGGCATAGAGTTCAGGTCGACCATCCGGGTCGTGTTTCACGAGAAGGAAGAGACTGTGGCTCCTCCGACGGGTTCATTGTTCTGAATTCCGGCTTTCTTCTGCATATTTTGGAACACCTTCCAGAAAACAAATCCGACCAACAAACCCAAAATTGAGCCCACGATGATATCGCCTGGGTAGTGGTAGCCGATGTAAATGCGGCTGTAGCTGGAGATAAAAGCCCATAAAAACAGCGCAATTGCCTGCCATGGGCGATATTTGCTTAATACTGGGGTCACAAAAGCAGCTATAGCAAAAGTATTGGCGGCATGAGAAGAAGTGAAGCCAAACCGCCCGCCCGCCAATCCTTTTGGGAGATGGATGATTCCCTCAAAATCCTTGTTGAAACAAGGCCGCAACCGATGGAACAAAGGCTTGAAAAGGTGCGATGAAATTTGGTCGGAGCAAAGCACCACCACACCGATGGCGAGGAAGACCCACCAACAACGTTTGCCGTATTGCTTTACCGTCCAACATATTAATAATATGTATAGTGGAAACCATGCCCACATATCCGTGATGAGTACCATGAACTTGTCCATCCAGTCGGTGTGCAGACCGTTGAGGAAAAGAAAAAGTTTGGAGTCGATGGCGGAGACTGCTTCCATAATGAGTAGTTATTATTTTACCAATCGTCTTCTGCATCACCTTTGTTCAGGGTCAGCCAAATCAAGTCTTTCAGCTCGTTGATGCCTTGGTTGGCGACTGAACTGACGAATACATGCGGCACCTTTTTGGGCAGGTGTCTTTTGATGCTTTTGATGGTGTCTTCATCAACCAAATCACATTTAGTAATGGCGAGAATACGGTCTTTATCCAACAGCTCGGGGTTGTATTTCTTCAACTCGTTGAGCAAGATATCGTACTCTTTCTTCACGTCATCCGTATTGGCGGGCACCATAAACAGCAGGGTTGAGTTGCGTTCGATGTGCCTCAAGAATCTAATGCCTAATCCTTTACCCTCTGCGGCTCCTTCAATAATGCCAGGAATGTCAGCCATAACGAAGCTGCGATGGTCGCGATAGCTGACGATGCCCAGATTGGGCACAAGCGTAGTGAAAGGATAATCGGCAATCTCAGGTTTGGCTGCTGAGACGACAGACAACAAAGTGGACTTTCCTGCATTGGGGAAACCGACTAAACCCACATCGGCCAGCAGTTTCAGTTCAAGGGTAATCCACTCTTCCTGTGCGGGTTCGCCAGGTTGGGCAAACTTAGGAGCCTGCAATGTGGCTGTTTTGAAAAAGGCATTGCCCTTGCCGCCGCGACCGCCCTTGAGCAGCACGACTTCTTGACCGTCTACGGTGATTTCAGCCATCTGCGTGTGGTCTTCGGCGTGAAAGGCTACGGTGCCCAACGGCACATCGATATAGATGTCGTTGCCGG
Source organism: Bacteroidales bacterium (assembly GCA_024689285.1). Next base: position 2,524 of record JAILDR010000018.1, read on the forward strand.
CCGCACCGGTAAGTTGGTTTTTGCCCCCAGGCACACCATCGCCAGCATAAAGGTGCTTGGTATAGCGCAGATGGAGCAACGTCCATAGCTGGGCATTGCCGCGCATGATGACGTTGCCGCCGCGACCGCCGTCGCCGCCATCGGGACCGCCTTTGGGGATGTATTTCTCACGGCGAAAATGCAGCGAGCCTGCACCTCCTTTGCCCGATCGGCAGAATATCTTGACGTAATCAACAAAGTTTGAAGTCATGGCTCAAGAAATTAGAATTCATCGATGTATTCAATAATCTCGTCATTGTCAAATCGGTCGCAGTCGAAGTTGAGGTCGAGACCGGGGATGTTAGGCTTGATGAAATCGCCCTGGCTAATGCCGAGACTCTTGTCGTTGTACACTTTGCGCATATACTTGGCCCAGATGGGCAACGCGGTGTGTGAGCCCTGTCCCAACTGGGTAGAGCGGAAGTGTACGCTGCGGTCTTCAGCCCCCACCCAAACACCAGTGGTCAGGTCGGGGGTAATACCCATGAAGTAGCCGTCGCTCTGTTTCTGCGTCGTACCGGTCTTGCCCGCTATGGGGTTGTTGAAGCCGTAATATGAGCGCAGACGGATACCTGTGCCGCTTTGCACCACGCCCTTCATCAGCTCTATCATCTTATATGCTGTCAGCTCACTCATAGCTTCCGATTCCTCGGGGCTGAAACGCTGGATAACATTGCCGTTCTTGTCTTCGATACGGGTGATGAACATGGGTTTGATGTAAACACCTTGATTGGCAAAAGTGCTCATGGCACCCACCATCTCGATGAGTTTCAGGTCGCAAACGCCGAGGCAGATGGCAGGCACCGCTTCGATGGGCGACTCCACGCCCATACGTCGGGCTTGCGCGATGACGGCATTGGGGCCGAATTGGTTCATCAGATAGGCAGAAATCCAATTGTTGGACTGCGCCAAGGCATATTTCAGCGTGATTTCCTCGCCCACACGACCGCCCGAATTGCCGGGCGACCAGAACTTACCATCCTCTAGCTGAATGTTGTATTGAATGTTAGGTATCTTGGTGCAAGGCGTGTATTCACCTTCCTGCATGGCCAGGGAATAAAGGAAGGGCTTGAAGGTGGAACCCACCTGCCGCCGCGCCTGTGTAACATGGTCATATTTGAAGAAGCGGTAATCCAAGCCGCCAACGTAGGCCTTCACATGGCCCGTGTGCGACTCGATGGAGATGAGGCTGGCTTGCAAGAACCATTTATAATAGCGTATGGAATCCATTGGGCTCATCATGGTGTCGATGGGTCCTTTCCATGAGAAGACGGTCATCTGCACGGGTCGGTTGAATTCGGCTTTGATGCTGTCTATGCTCATGCCTTGGTTCTTTAGGTTGCGGTAGCGGTCGGTGCGCTTCATCGACGTTTCGAGAATATGGTCAATTTCGTCGGCGGTTACATTGGAATAGGGCGCGTTCTTCTGGCCTTTCCAGTGCCTGTAAAACATGGGTTGCAGCTCGCCACCCATAAACTCACGGACAGACTCCTCTGCATATTGTTGCATTCGAGAGTTAATAGTGGTGTAGATGCGCAGACCGTCGCAGTAGATGTTGTAGGGTTTGCCGTCGGGGCGCATGGTGTGCTTGGCCCATTCGGTCAGTTCCCCACGAAGAAACTCACGGAAATAAGTGGCCTGACCGCTGTTATGATCCATCACACCAAAGTGGGTCATATCGATAGGAATCAAAGAGATGGAGTCGCATTCGGCTTGAGTGATATAGCCGTTGTCGGCCATTTTCTGCAACACGAGGTTGCGCCGACCTATAGAACGCTCGGGGTTGCGCACGGGGCTGAATCGCGTTGGTGCGTTGACCACACCTGCCATCAAGGCACACTCTTCAATGTTGAGGTCTTTTGGGGTTTTGTCGAAGAAAGTTTTGGCGGCTGCACGGATGCCATAGGCGTTGTGACCAAAAGCAACGGTGTTGAGATACATCGCCACGATTTCTTCCTTCGAATAGTTGTATTCCAGCTTAGTGGCCGTAATCCATTCCTGAAACTTACGTAGCACAAGTTTCGGTGTACTCAGGTTCTCGCCACGCGGGAACAGGTTTTTGGCCAATTGCTGTGTAATGGTGGACCCGCCGCCTTTCTTGCGTCCTGTCAACACGCCAAAAGCCACGCGAATCAAGGCCCGCTCATCGATGCCGGAATGCTCGGTGAAACGCTCGTCCTCGATGCTGATTAAGGCTTCAGGCATATAGTGCGACAGTTCAGCATAACGTACATTGCTGCGGTTTTCCACATAATAAGTACCCAACACCTTACCGTCGGCTGAGATGATTTCTGTAGCCAGGTTGGTCTGGGGATTTTCCAGCTCCTCAAAAGAAGGCATGGTGCCGAAGATACCATTGGCGACGCAGACGAAAAACAGGATAATCAAAACCAGGAATACTCCAAAGATAATCCAGAGATTTCGTATGGCGTGCGACTCGCCATTTACGGTTTTCTTTTTCTTATTATTACTCGTTTTATTCATATATTATTGTCTTTCAACGAATATTCCAATATCGGAAATGCCTTTCAGCACAGGTTCGCGCATAGCTTGCTCGATTTCGAAATGATAGGTGCCAACCAGCGGGAAGCGCAAGGCCTCGTTAAGCGGGATACGCAGGTCGCGCATACTGCCGCTGCCTTTGCCAATCCAAAGACCTTCGGGTGTGGCTAAGGTAAACTCAATCGTATCGTGAGTGATGTTCCCGTTGGGGAAGGTCGTATGGAGGAAGACGAACAGATTGCTGTAACGGTAGTTCTCCAAATGGCGCAGCTCCATCCCGAAGACATAACCATTGACGGTGTCGTCGATAGGCACATCGAAGCTGACGCGGTTCTCCACAGGCCACTCGGCATCCGGGATAACGGTCCGCCTATTGAAAGAGGGACTGGTGCAGGCTGCAAGAGCCAACGCTAATCCAACAATTAGCGAGACCCGCTTTCCGCTTTCCGTTTTCCGCATTCTATTATTACTCCGTCTCATATCAGTCACTCATCTTTTTAAGGTCGGCATCGCCATAGCCTTCGTTGGTGTTGGTATGTGCTTCCTTCGTGATGGCGTAGTCTTCCAGCTTCTCAGGCTTCTGTCCTTTTTTGTTCATGGCGATGATTTCCTTGACTTTGTCAACGGGAATGGCCATGATGTTGCCCCGGTCGGTCTTGTAAGAATACCACATGATGCCTTTGAAGACATCGTTCTTTTGGTGAATGGCATCGCCGGCGTTGAATTTCAGCGCGATATTGGTGTCGGGGAAATCTTTCAGCGCATCGACATAGGCATCATATTCATAGTTGAGGCAACACTTCAGCTTGCCGCACATACCAGCCAGTTTTTGTGGGTTGGGCGAGAGCTGTTGTATACGCGCCACGTTGGTGGTCACCGACTGGAAGTTGCTGATCCATGAGGCACAGCACAATTCACGGCCGCATGAACCCAGACCGCCCAGTTTGGCCGACTCTTGCCTGACGCCAATCTGCCGCATCTCCACGCGCACACGGAATTCTTCAGCAAGTTTTTTGATGAGCTCGCGGAAGTCGACCCGTCCGTCGGCAGTATAGTAGAAGATGGCCTTGGTCTTGTCGCCCTGATACTCCACGTCGTTGAGTTTCATCTCCAGCCCGAGATGGTCGGCTATGGTGCGGGTGCGAGCCAAGGTGCTGTTTTCCAGTTTGATGGCAGAGAGCCATTTCTCCACGTCGTTGGTCTTGGCGCGACGATAGATTTTCTTCATTTCTTCGAGAGGAGTGCGGAAACGCTTGCGTTTCATTTGGCGTTCCACCATATCACCCAACAAAGTGACGATGCCGATGTCGTGTCCAATGGCAGCTTCAACTGCCACCATCTCACCCACCTCAAGATTGAGGTCCTCGGGATAGGTGAAAAAGTCTTTGCGGTCGTTCTTGAAACGCACTTCGGCAAGACACACTTTCCCTTGCACTTCTTGGTTCTCATAGTCCTTCAGCCAATCAAAGTCATTGAGTTTGCAGCGGCTGCAACACAGCACTTTTTGACCCATATTGTACTCTCCCGTCAGCTTTCCGCCCCGGTTGAACACTTGTTGATCCTGGATAATATCTTCGTTTTTATCTTGATTCTCAGTCATTTGTCAAAATCGATTAAAACTATAATATAAACGGCAAAAGTACGAAAAAATTTCAATACTTTTGCAGGCGATAATTACGATAAAGATAGTTTAACTCAAAAATCATCACAATCATGAAAAAAGGACTTATTATTATCATCGCCATCGTTGTGTTGGCCGTCATTTGGGGCATGGGTATTTACAACGGATTGGTAACGAAACAAGAGACTGTGGAACAAGCCGTTGGTAATGTTCAAACGGCTTATCAACAACGTGCCGACCTCATTCCCAACCTGGTTGCAACGGTAAAAAGCTATGCCGAGCACGAGGCAGGCACCCTGACAGCTGTTGTTGAGGCCCGCGCCAAAGCCACTTCGGTCACGCTTGATGCCAGCAATCTCACAGAAGAGAACATGAAGGCTTTCCAAGCCGCTCAAGACGAGATGTCTGGAGCGTTGTCGCGCTTGCTGGTCTCCGTTGAGCAGTATCCTGATCTGAAGGCCAATCAGAACTACCTTGACCTGCAAAGCAAGCTGGAAGGATGCGAAAACGCCATCGCCAACGCACGCAGACAGTTCAACGAGACGGCCAAGACCTACAACACATACCTGCGCCGTTTCCCCAACAACATTATAGCCAACGCTTTTGGCTTCGAAAAGAAACCTTACTTTGAGGCTTCCGAGGCAGCACAGCAGGCTCCCAATGTAGGCGATTTGTTCAACTGATTGATTGACTTACCTACCCCAAAAAACGGCCACCGACTTGCATCGATGGCCGTTTTTATTTTGGTTACGGAAGTGAATCAGATTTGCTCCTCTTCCACGCGGATGGGCTTGGGTTCGCTCTTGCGGATGTCAAGCTCGTCGATGAGGTTGGTGGCACCGGCGTACTTGTCGATGATGAAGAGCACGTAGCGCACGTCCACGTTGATGGTGCGTTGCAGTTTGGGCTCGAAGTTGACGTCGCCGCTCATGGCTTCCCAGTTGCCGTCGAAGGCCAGGCCGATGAGCTCACCCTTGCCGTTCATGATGGGGCTGCCTGAGTTGCCGCCGGTGATGTCGTTGGTCGACAGGAAGCACACGATGAGTTCGCCGTTGTTGTCGGCATAGGCACCGAAGTCTTTCTTCTCGATGAGGTCGATCAGGCGCTTGGGAGCATCAAACTCATAGTCGCCAGGAACATATTTCTCGAGGATACCGTTGGCTGTGCAGACGTAGTCGTAGTGTACAGCGTCGGCAGGCATGTAGTCCTGCACCGAGCCGTAGCTCATACGCATCGTTGAGTTGGCATCGGGATAGAGGCTCTTGCCAGGTTGGGTGGCGGCGTAGTACTCGCGCAGACCCTTCACGAAGACGTGGTCGTTTTCAGCAATGGCACGCTGGGCAGTTTGGTAGGCCGGGATGCCTTGCATGAGGACTTCCATCATCGAGGTGTTCATGATATAGGCGTAGTCCTTGGCAATCAGCTTGGGTTTGGGGTTGGCGAGGAAAGCTTTAATGTTGGCAGGCGTGGCAAAGATGCTCTTTTCATACACATATTCAGTAAAAGCATCGATGTTGCCCTTGAACTTCTTGTCGATGATGGAATAGATTTCAGGCAGTTCTTCAGCCTTGAAAGCGGCTTTGAAGCATTTCAGCATATCGGCGAAGGTCTTCTTCTCCACGCGCTGGTCGGTCTCGGCAAAGAGCGCGTCAACATCCATTTGCTGGAGCAGCGTAAGGGCCATCTGTTCGGCTTCCTTATCCTTTGAAGCGTAGGCTTCATAGTAACTGCCAAATTGGGCGGCGATGCCTGCAACGCCAGCGTTAGCGACAAAGTTAGGATAGTAAATGTATTTGGCCACCTCGCCCATGTCCTTGTAGGCTTTCTTGAGGTTCGGGAGAGCGTCTTTGTATTCGGTCTTGTTGTTCTTGTTGACCCAGTTGGTGAAGTCCTTTTCCAAGGCGACCTTGCTTTCGCTCACTTTGTTCTTGCGGAGCATCTTGCATTGGCCGATGAAGTTCTTCCAGGTGTTGGCCAGACCGGCGTGGTTGTCGGCATACATCAGGTTGATGTGATCGTCAACCTTCATGTATTCTTCCATGGCGGCGAGTTGGGTACCGAAGACGTCGATGATGGCGGGATAGAAAGTGTCAACGTTGTAGTCGATGCCGTAGCTCGACATATAACGCTCGGTGCTGCCCGGGAAGCCCCAAATCATGGTGAAGTCATCCTTCTGGATGCCATCGAGGCTGATGGGGAGGTGATGCTTGGGGGTCAGCGGCACATTGTCCTTGCTGTAGGCGGCGGGGTTGCCGTCCTTGTCAGCATAGACGCGGAAAATCGAGAAGTCGCCGGTGTGACGGGGCCACATCCAGTTGTCGGTGTCGCCACCAAACTTACCGATAGACGAGTTGGCTACACCCACGAGACGCACATCGGGGAACACTTGATAGACAAACATATAGTACTCGTTGCCCTCAAAGAAGCCCTTGATGACAGGGTTGTACTTGCCGTCTTCGGAAGCAGCGGTCTCGAGTTCTTTAATCTTCTTGCGGATGGCAGCCTGCTGATCCTGATAGTCCATGCCTTCCTTCACCTCGGCGAGGATGACTTTGGTGACATCTTCCATGCGGATGAGGAAGCTGGCAGTCATTTCAGGAGCGGGCAGTTCTTCGCCGTAGTTCTTGGCCCAGAAGCCGTCGCGCAGGTAGTCGTGCTGGTCGGAGCTGAGTTTTTGGATGGCGCCATAGCCACAATGGTGGTTGGTGAACAGCAAGCCGTGCTCGCTGACGATTTCGCCCGTGCAGAAGAAGCCACGCGGCATGGCGTCGCTGCCCAAGCCCACGATAGCGTCTTTCAGACTGCTGTGGTTGATGCTGTAAAGTTCTTCAGGGGTCAGTTGCAGCCCCATCTTCTGCATGTCAACATAGTTCAGGCGCTCGACGAACATCGGGAGCCACATACCTTCATCGGCATACACGCGACCCACCGAAACCATGATGGCCATCGCGATGATTCCTAATACTTTCTTCATTTGTTAATAGTTTAATGTATTGAATTTATTTTAATTATGAAAAATACTACTTGCTCAAGCGGTTGCAAAGATAGAAATTTTTCCACAATCCTTTTGCCGAAAAGATGTTTTGTCTTTTTTTATCCCACTAAGTAACTGCTAAAAACCAGAGTTAAATCAAGGCTGCTCTGCAACAATCCCTGCATCATCCTGCAAGTTAATTCGGGGTCAGGCGAAATCATGGGGGAGCGGGGAAAACGGGCAAAAGTGTTAAATTTCTACTTCAGCCACTTTCTTGTTTTTCCGGAATCTCTCCGTAATGTCCTTCACGCGGCCATCGGCGAGGCGTTTCATCATCCTTTGGTTGGTGGTGGCACTGTCCAATGGGCCTAACTCAGCCACATAACGACCCAGCTTGATGTAGTCGAAATGGTCTGTCGACACATTCTGTGGCAATTCGTTCTTGCCTGAATACCAAGCCATTTTCAGATTCTTGTGATGGGTTTTCAGCTGCCAGGCCAACTCAGCCACCTCCTTCGGATCGGCATCGCCGCCCATGAAGCATACGCAGGTGATTCCCGACTTGTATTGATCCACCAGACGGTTCAACTCAGCCATATCCAGATTGCAGCCCACATTGTCCCACAGATACTTGCTATGACACCCGGGACATTGGTTGGGACAGTTGGAAATATTGATGGCAAGCGTCACTTCGTCAGGAACTTCCTGAAAGACGATATCAAAATTAGCGTATTTTAGCATCTCTCCATCTCCATTTTACCATAATGACGGCGGCGCGCCTCCTGTTGGCGTGGCTCGCTGAAATTGCTGACGCGCTTCAGGTAGCCGATGATGCGGGTCAGGTAGTCGATATTGTCGCCGTGGCATACGGGGCATTCCTTAAGGTAACGCTTGTCGATATGTCCGCAGTCATTGCATATTGTGTTGGGCACATTGAAGGTGAAGTAGTTGCACCCCTCGCGTGCCGCTACGCGCAACAGCTGGCGATACTGGTCTTTTGTGAGGTGTTCCTCCAGGTTGCAATGCAGCGCCGAGCCACCTGTAAGGTGCTTGATATACTTCTCGCCATGCAGGCGGAACTTGTCGAGGACATTGGTGTTGGGGTCTTCCACAATATAGAAATAGCTGTTGTAGCAGTCGCGGTGTACCTCATAGCCATCCTCCTTGTCCCACTTGGCGTGCTTTACGCCGACGTTCTCGGCAGGAATCATCTCGCAGTTGAACATCAGGCCGTCCTTCTTCGAGAAGTATTTTTTGTTGTACTTCTCGATGAGGCCCAGCACATCCTGTACGAAATGCTCATATTCGGGATTGTCTGAAATCTTGATTTTCAGGAACTCTGCAGCTTCCACGAGGCCGTTCACGCCAATGGTGAGATACTGACGGCCCATATTGATGTAGCCGGCATCAAACAAGGGCAACATGCCTTTTTCTTGCAGTTCCTTCAGGTTCTCGTTGTAGCAAATCTGCACCTTATGGCACAGGTCGACGATTTCCTCAAGGAAGGTGAGGTAGTGCATATTGTTGCGTGCAGCATATTGGACGCAGCGGTTCAGGTTGATGGTGAGCACGCTCTTCGAGCCTGTGCTGACGCCGCCGGCACCCAGCGTATAGCTGAAGCCGTTGTCCTGAATCTCGTTGCGCAGGCGGCAGCACGACGACAGCGAGTCGGCATTATCGCTCAGGTAGGTAAAGAACGAGTGTCCTTCAGCATACATCTCAGCGGTAAAGTCGGCCCAATCCTGGTCGATTACGTCGCCGTCTTTCGAGAGCAGGGCCATCGTCTCAACGGGGAAGGTCAGCACGCTCTTCAGGCGCTCGGCGTTGAACCACTTCATGAAGCGCTTCTGCAACCAGCTGAGGCCCTCCCAGTCGGGCTTGGAGTAGTCGGGGAAGACGAAGTTGCCAAACAACGAATCGAAGTAATTCTTGTCGTAGTAAGCGATGTTCCAAAACACCGACTGATAGTTGCGTGCACCTGCGGGTTGGTTGAGCGAGTAGACAATCTGCTGGAAGCAGTCGGTAATCACCTTGTCGATGGTGCGCGGTTTCAGCGAGTGGTCAACCACCTCGTCGGCGCGTTTGTAATAGTCCTTACCATAATCGAGGCCTATGAAGTAGTTCATGTACATCAGGAACTCCGGAGTGGCGCAGGCGCCAGAGAGTTGCGACGACACCATAAACACCATATTAATAAAGCCGCCGCAGAAGGAGCGCAGTTTGGTGGGGGCGGTTGAGTTGCCGCCGATGGAGGATGTGCCCGAGGTGAGCCAGGGGTACATCGTGATGGAGGCGCAGTAGTTGGCCAACGAGGTCTCGTCGTTCTTGTAGATGAAGTGGTTGTTGAGCAAATAGAGGTAGCGGTCGGCAAGTTCCTTACCATAAACCGACTTGATGCGGTCGGTCAGCAGGCGGCGGTTGATGCGGATGAAGCTCGACTTGGGCAGCTCGCCAATGAGGGTGGCGATGTTTTTCTTCTCCACGTTGGCGTTGGCGTCATACTTCGAGCCTGTGGCGGCATTCGAGGCGTTGACGTAGTTGCTCAAGAAGTCGATTTTCTCGCGGATCTCGCGGTCTTCGGTGTGCTTCTGGCGATACAGGATGTAGTTTTTGGCTACCGTATAATATTGTTCCGCCATCAGGGCGGTCTCCACCTGGTTTTGTATTTCCTCGACGGTAATGCCATTGGTGACACGCACGCGGCTCAGAATGCTGTTCAGGTCCTCGTCGGTGGCATAGAATCCCGATGCCAAAAAGGCCTTGCTGATGGCGATTTTAATCTTGTCTAACGAGAAGGCTTCCTGCTTGCCGTCTCTCTTGGTGATGTATAGTCCTCCGTTGCTCATATAAGGTACTCGTTTTCGATTAAGATATTGATTATTAAGAAATCCCTTAAAGGGATGGTTGACAACAACCGTTTTGCAAAATTAGAGCATTTTGTGTTTTTGTGTCAAGTGTTTTGGAAGAAAAATTTATCAACAACAATATCAACAATCTATTCTGGTGATACTCTTCAAGTTTCAAAAAACACCCCATTTCAGCGGCAGGCTGTCTCCTCGGAAACCCTATTTTCGGGTGTCGGTTGTCAACCAAAATCAGGGAAAAAATAGTCCGTGTTGCAGTTGTTGCAGTTGTTGCAGTTATTTTTCAGGGGTATGGGTGAAGTTTTCGATAGTCAAAACCGGTCAAGATCATTTTGGTCAAAATCGGTTTCTGATGCGGCTGAGGTTAAAATCGTTTTGTTAAAACTCCATCCTATCCTTGGGTAGGAGTTAAGTAGGAGTTAGGTAGGAGTTACATTGGAGTTGGAAATTTGGCAGAAATGTTAAATTTGCCCCAAAATCACCCCCTTGTTATTGTTAATTTCTTCTTAATTCGTCAAGATAGTCATTTTAGTCATTAGTCAAAATCACTTTGACACCTTGACACTTTGACACCGTTAGAACGTATACAACTTATAATCAAAGCATTAGGATTTCCGTGTTGCAGTTGTTGCAGTTGTTGCAGTTATTTTTCGAGGGTAAGAAGCCGTTTGCTATGAGAGAAACGTCGTTTCTCTTGCAGAGATACTTTGTTTCTCTGGGAGCAGGGGTTTGCTCCGTTCTAACCGAGAGTTTTATCCATTAGCCTTCCCCAATTTAGCGATAAGCCTTTTCTCTGCCAGAGAGAAGGCTTATCGCTTCGAGAGAAAAGGCTTGTTGCTCAAAGCGGCTTTTTTCGAGTCATCGTTATGCGGATTGTGGCTGTGTTTCAAACTGAGATTTGAGACTGGGAGGCCTATTGTTTTGTTCTCCACAAGAAACAAATTTTACCCAAATTTGTTCTTTACAAAAAACATTTTCTGCCTGATTTTGTATTTTGCAAAAAACATTTTCCACAAAATACCGCTTTGGGCGTTTGGGTTCCTATATTGAATTAGTAGCCAGAGACTGCTGTTTTCTGCATCAAAGATGTCCAAAACCGAGAGAAGACCCTTCGAAACGAGGTCTGAAACTGATTTTTCAGAACGAATGTTTTTGTAAAAAGTAGGGTAAAACTACCAAAACAAGGGATTCTTGCCCGCATTTTGAGGCTTTTTAGCTGGAAAAAGCAGCTCTTTTTGTGCCATTTTCGAGGTTTGTGACAGACATCCGTTTATCCCTTATTATCGTAACTTATTGTAATTGTGGTTTTTATACAATATCAAAACAATCAAGCGTTTCAGTTTCAGTTGTTTCAATTGTATTTTAAAGGGGTGTCAATTCTTGCTATGTTTATATAACTTACTAATTATTAATTAGTTATATAGTATTATAAAGGGAAAATGAAACATGACTGTACCTCTGAAACACAATTGAAACTGAAACAACTGAAACAAATGGAACTGTTTGGGAGTTTTCAAGAACGCTTATGTTTAAGTGGGCAAAGATCTATTAATAGGTTGTCCTCTTCCTCTGGGGTCAATGAGCAATCCAAAGCTTCTGCAAGTTCTTCCTGTCTTGGCTGACCAAAAGTCAATCGGTACAATCCAAGTATACGCTTCATATTTTCATATCTCTGTATATCCTGACTAAATTGGTAGAGCGGCACTATTCTCTCGACGCTCACCCCATCAGCATCAAAATGCCAACTTGGAACTATATCACACGGGAATTTTGCATTGGCCTTATCTTGTTCAGCCTTATCAAACAAATAATCCCAAGGATTATTCAGGCCTGCTACCGTTTTACCATATTTATCGGCAACTCGCTGACGAATCACCTTCCCTCTATACCTGTTAATACGTCCTTCTCTTTGCTCAAAATCAATAGGATTATTAGGAAGGTTCCAATGTATTATGCGTCTGCAATACCAATGGAAGTCCAAGCCTTCTTGTCCAATACTTGTGGTGGCAAGGACAAACGGGCGGAAAGGAGAGTTGAATGCCTCCCTGATATTTGTAGCTCGCACCTCACTTCCTTCATTACTCTTAGCATTAACTCCAAACGCGGCAGCAAAATGTGATCGCATGTTGTGACGGACATCCTCGTCTTCAGATTCATTCTTACAAAAACTAGCAGCATCATCAACCTTCATTCTTGTGGTTCGAATAGTTAATGCACGGCACAAAGCTGAAGTTATCCCTTCTATATCATCATAATCGTTACGGAGCAAAAACACATATTCATCCAAAACAGCCTGAATATTACCGTCGACACAATATGACAAGACTTTCTGCCAATAATCCATCTCTTTTCCTGAATACTGAATCTCTACAGCAGCGATGCTTTCTGGTTTATTGAACAAATCTATAAATGCCAAACCGATACGGAAAGCAGCTGGCAACACCTCATGGTCATCTGAATAATAACGCTTCAAGGCCCTATATGCACAAATAGCTGGCGAACCAAAAGACAAAAGCATCATGATTTTGGCTTGTTTGGCTGTCTCATTTGAGGTCGGTTTCTTGGGGAACGAGGGGAAGGACTTATCTTTCAATATTCTGCAAAGTCTGGGGATATACTCTTTTGTAAGTAGATTGTCCTTCTCTGAATTCTTATAATCTTTTTTAATTCTGTTCGATACAGAGTCCAACCATCTGTTGTTGTATTTACTGTCCACAACCATTGGAAAACACCAACTGATATGTGTGCCTTCCCTGTCTTCATAATTACCATTCTGGAGACAAATCGCTTTGATCTTTTTTTGCAAATCCCCGCCAAACAGCTTGACTATCTGTTTGAATGTTTGTCCCTTATTAATGAATTGCAAGGGGTCAGCTAAATGTGCTAATGATCTGCTCGGATATGCCAGCAGAAGTGTTGTCATATTTTTTTCGTCTTTTGCAAACTTCAGCCTCCTGAGTGGTCTGCGGGCTGTGTCTCCTTGGTTTGCAACACGCTTATCTACGAAATACTTTATACCCTCATTATTTGGCAGTCTGCCAATGCTCATCTTTTCTGCTTCATACGAAACAAGTGTGGCAATCATCTTAGGGACCAACTTCCATGCTGAGAAAATGAGTGTTTTCGTAAACTTTTCTTGACCATAATATATTCCACCTTTTGGATATGGATAATATGGTAGCGCAGGAGGACACCAGAGCATTTTAGCTTCCTTCTCAACACCTCTCATTAGCAAATTTAGCTTCTCATTTGGCCAACGCTTAACTTTTGGGAAAACATATTTATTGACCTCGGTCAGATTAACGAATGCGTTTTTTAGACGTGCCAAGTCCATGTTCTGTGCTTTCTCGCCAACCTTATAGTCTCTAAGATAGGACATCGCGTATGGAGCTGACTTGGCATAGTCAATAGGGGAAGGGGCATGCTCGCCTTTACTCTCATAAATGGTGCAGAAAACCTTATCCAATTGGATGAAGTCATCAATCTCCTGTTTGGTGATAGGAAGAAGTCTATCCTTATTCACATCTACAATCATAGCATTTGGATCCTTCGAAGCTATGATTTTCTCTGTCCTTACCATCACCATAGAATAGAAGTTCTGCAGATACTCCTTTAATCCTTTTATTTCTTCCATTATTGGAGAACGGTCTTTGGTATTGGCCAGCTGCAGCATGAGTGTATAGAGACGGTCACGTGCCTCTTCATATTTCTTCCAGTCAGGTTCTTGATCTGCATATAGGAATTTCAGCACTCGCATAAACTCTCTGTAATGCTGTTCTCCCTTGCTTTCATCATATTGGTTGGTAAACGCTTTAAAGGGTGTAGCGCTCAGCATGAGGACTTTTGCCTTTGTCTGTCCCAATACCTTTTGAGCAATAGTAGACTGCTCACTTTGGTCTTTTGTCTCAATTAACTGGCTGTATCGCTGGAACTCATCCATAATATAGATATCAGCCTCTAATAATTCAAGGCACGCATCCACCATCAGTTTTCGCAATGTCCCAACGGTTTCGTAGTATATGTCCGAGGTAACACAATTCCTTCTGAATGAAGGAAGTATAGCCTGTAATAGTTCCATTAACGTCATCGGCATCTGTAAATCAAACAAGCGATAACATTCAGGTGCGCTCTTTATAGAAACTGGATAGTTTCGAACAGATTCAATAAACCGTTCCGCTACATTATCCCTAATCGCTTTTCGGGGATACCCTTCTTTCGTTGATTTCCAACTATCGACCCACCACGGTCCCATCATCAGCTTTGAGAGTTTGTCCTTGTATTGTTTAATCATGGGTTCTTCTTCCAGTATTGCATAGATAATGGCTCTTTCTCCCTTGATACCCATAGCGGATCTTTCGGTAAACGATGTGTCTGGAGTTAAAGAGTAAATATGTAGCGGAACATCAACACTAGTCGGTTTTAATGCAAGAAGAGTTATTCTGTCTACTTGACTGATAATACAATTCTTGTTACCCGTAAAATTTACTTTTGGCAAGTTCTGTGCCGCCAATTGCTTGTTGGAACAAATATAATACACGTTTAAGTAGTCCTTTTGATGGTGCATATCAGTAGCCCATCGCTCGTATGCTTTTGCTATTACTCCTTTAGCGATCCAAGTCTTCCCCAACCCTACTTCATCCGCGACCAACATACGGTTTTGGTGGTCTTCATAGAAACGACGGTCAATATAGTCCACAGTAGCCGATTGAAAATCACTCAACCGTTCTTTTACATTCTGTATTTCTTTTTCGTAAATCATTTTGCGTAGACTGAAAATTTGTTCCACATATCAAGAAACTCTTTACTCAAAAGGCGTTTCCCGTCTTTTCCATTGACGTTCTTAAGTCTTTCCACGTTCTCTTTAATATTGACTAAAGCGGTCTTATCCCTACTTGCTGCAAGCATTAATCGTTCATAAATAGGAAGAGAATACGGCTGAATGCTGCTGTTATTTATTGATTGTCGGCCAATCTTTTGATCAGATCCAATTTTTTGCATTTCAATGTCCAACCTGTCATCAAGACAAAACATGAGATATCGCATAATCTTTTCTTCATTATCTAGTATTTCTGCCATAATCCTACCATGTCTCTCTTCCGGGACAGTAATCGGCAGATGAAGTAGAAATTCTTTTTCAATGTCACTCCATGTTACCGAAACCCTCATGAAAGCAGATAGCTTTTGACAGCATAGTGGTTTGAAGGAATGCTCATTACTATCTGTCAATATCCATTTGTCTTCCTCATTAGAGAAAGGTGAAAATACAACTTTTACATGAGCGTATTTTGCATTGAAAGTTTCCCACGCCTTCCGGTTAACAACAACATGAGTGACATACTTTTCTTGGGAATCCAGGATATAATTACCATCATAAGGCAAATGTGAAACATCATACATTATGCTCCTAAACCTTTTTTCCTTCTCTTTTCCCTCGTCTATGGTAGCAGAATTCTTGATAGTATATTGCTTGATAAGAGGTGCGTCTGGATTTAGCAATGATTCCAAGACGCTTTTTGGAGATGTCTCTTCGTGATTACTACGCAATTGCACCTGTGCTTCATAATTCGTCCTCAATCCCCCCTGAGTGCTGTTGGTGGAACCAATAAACCAATTGTTCCATTGGCTCCAATCCTTTCCTAATGCAGCTTTTGCGATAAAGATTTTTGCATGTAGACTTATACTACGTCCTAAAGACTCATCTTTGGGCTGACCGCTTTCGTATTCCTCGTAATCAGATGCCTCTTCAAACATGGGGTTCCATTGATAACAATCCCATTTCTCCAGAGTTTCAGGGGCTATCCTATCCAATTCATATTCCCTGCTAACAAGAATAGGTTTCTTCTTTATCCCTTCTGCCATTTTACCATAAAGGAAATTAAGGGTCGTGTCGTCAATAAAAGGGCTGATAACCATCAACTCGTAATATTTGTCACTCCTTAGCAAAGGGGAAACATCCTGTTTATTGAAGGTGTAAGGCCAGAATATTGCAGGTTTTGAGTCAAAGGGATTTGGAGCAGAGAATCTAACTCGTTTTAGCTCCTTGGAGAACTGCTTAATAATTTTATTACGTTCCGTTTGACTCATTAAGGCTGTCATCATCCTGATAAGCGAGGCATTATCGTCATGCTCATTACCCGTCTGATAACTATCCATTGAAACGGCGATATCAAAGTCGGTAGCCGCTGTCATGTTTCTGCTCATAACAATGAGCTTATACTTGTATTCTTGTGAATCAAGCAGGTTTTCATAACGAACCAGCCAGACTTTCGGATGGAAATTTTGATTTGGACTGTTTAATTTGATATTCCAGATGTTTTGGTCTAAAAAGCCCATTAGCATTGAATAGGCACATTTGGCGGAAATGTTATTCTCATGAACAAACACGAAGAGCTTTTCCCTCACCTTATCCAAGGCGTCGAGCATATCGGTCCGCAGGTTTCTTAAATCCGTGGTCTCTGACAGATATTTCCCATGAAATAATGCCAATGGTATGCCCATCAGTACTTCAAGATCTAAAGAGTATGTTGTACCAATGGCCCATGAAGTTTGCCATCCTTCATCCGGCATTAGAATTCGTCCATAGTCTATGCGGTTTGTATGCTCTAAAACTTTCTCGTTCATTTCTAATCAATATTGTTCAGTCCATCATACAAGTCTTTCACAATGCTTAATGCCGAAGCATAACGATAGTTGATAAGTCCAAGACCCACCCATTGTTCTTTCTTGATTTCATCCATATCCTGGCCTTTTTCAATTTTCAGGAAACGACTTTTCGCTTTCTTGTTCCATCGCTCTTGTGTTTCCACTAAGCTACACAATTTATCTTCTATCTCGTCCCAGGACCTTGACTTACGGACAAGATTCTGAACTTCAATTAGAAACTTTTCTGTGGGAGATTTGACGTTGGTGCCAACCATGCACTTACATATATCGAAATTCTCTGAATCCATCATTCTATCATTCCGCGTAGAATACCACTTTCGGCCTTGTTCCCGTAAATCCGCAATATATTTCTCTGACGCATCGGTATTAACGCGCAGCAGCAGATTATATGCAACGTGTATGCCGTAAAGGAATAAGGAAAGGTCGTGAGACATAATCAAATTTTCACGAAGAGTATTGTTCTCTATTTCATCCAAACTTGTCCTGATAAAATGAAGCATCTGGTTACAGAGTGGGTCTTCTGAATTATAATTGCTTGAAGCAGAAAGGTACTTCTCCCAGAGAGAATTAGATGAAACCAACGCAGCAGGAAGACTGTCAGGAGTATATCTTTTAAGACGGTCTCGTAAAATCTCAGCCTCAATACGTGATAATGTCAAGCCATGATCTCTAATATATTGCCGCCAATCTGGTGTATATGAAACACCCTCAAAGCCATAGCCTTTATATTCCCCTTGTTCTTTGGTTGTATCATCACCTCTATTGTTTGAAAGCAATTCCTCCATAGTTGAGTGTTTGTTCAAAAGCAGCTGATCAAGAGTGCTGTCTGTTTTGATGAGATGAAGACGGGTCATGCCGTTCCAATAGATTTCCGAAGGTTGCCTCTTCAGGATGCCACTTCTATTTACTTTACCGAAATAACTCTCTTCACTTCGTTCTGAATGTTCATCATAGAAATTTATGATAATCTTGTTCGTTTCTTCCTCTGCTTTTTTGAAATAGTCTTTTCCTGATTTCGACTTATTAGAAGCGATTTCGTTATCTTCTAGGATATATGGGGTGATAAAGAAATACTTGGCTCTAGTATAGAGGGTAGAAAAACCCGGGAACACCTTGTTTGACATTGCGTCACGAATAATACCAACACCCAATTCGTCAACAACACCTCCCATGCCCATCAGGTCCATAAATTTTCTAATACGGTCTCGATGTCTTGGTGAAAAGTCTATCCATCCTATTTGTGATGCCATAATCTTTATTTTATATGAACTACAACAAACATTTTCTACAGGACCTTCATCCTTTAAGAATCAACATGCAAAGTTATAAAAAAGCTTATTTCCAACCGGGAAAGAAACACTTTAATCGGACAAAAGTTCAATTTCGATTCCTAATTTGTTGAAGAGGGCTTACTGCACAGCACTTTTCAAAGGCTCTTCTTTGAGTATTTTTTAGTCCATGAATTGAAATGGTTTCATTTAGCACCCCATCATCGCCGCAGGCGTAATGTTCAAAGTGCGGCAAAGCAGACGAGCTATTTTCAAAGTCGGCTCTGCCCTACCAGTCACATAATCGTTGACTCGCGAAGGACTGACACCGATAAGGGACGCCAACTGCTTCTGCGTCATTTCCTTTTCTTCGAGAGACAATTCTATCAAGTCGGCCACAGAAGGCTTCGCAATAGGATAATGCTCCTTCTCGTACTCAATCACAACATTTGACATCATGGTCAATTCCACAGCGTTTCTGTCATTAGCGGGTGTCTCATCTGTAACCAACGGAAGTAGTTCTTCTATTCTCGCTAAAGCGAATTCGTATTGTTCTTTCGTGATTCTGCTCATATTGCTTTCCTCCTATATTGTTGAAACATCGATTTTGTCATAATCGCTATGGGTGCCTACGTACCGAATAAAAATATGTCCTATCGTGAATTTTACCACCACCACGAGACGGTATTTGTTTCCCCTAATATTGAACACATATCGTTGGTTTCCTACATAATCCGTAGCTGGAAAATCAGTTTTGATGTCAGAAAGGTTCTTCCATTCCGCCTCCTCGGCGATTTCATACCAGCGTTCCAAGGCTGTTTTCGCGTCGGCATGTCCTTCCGATTCATAGAACTCGACCAGTTTTTTATGTGATACAATTCTCATAGCGGCTGCAAAAATAGGAATAAATTTTGAAAAACAATATAATCAACGATATTTATTTTGATTTCTGGAAGAATTCATCTTTGCCACTTCCGCATACCTTCGGCGCGTCTCGTCGGCCAGTCATTTAAGGTTCAAGCTCATTCAGCCCAGCACCTCGCATTCGTCTTCTCCCACGAATATTTTTTCTGACGAAATTTTCCATAGTTAGAATAATGTTTTGTAATTTCCCGTATCTTTGCCGTTTCAAATCATGAAGATGTCAGCAATCAACTCAAGTAAACGCCGCGTGGCTGGTTCGTATTTCATGTCGCTGGTGAGTATCACATTGGTACTCTATCTGTTAGGCATGTTCGCCCTGCTCATGATGCACGCGCAGAGACTCTCAAAGCACCTCAAGGAAAACATCGGCTTTGAGATTGTGCTGAACAGCAACGTGAAAGAAGACTACATCTTAAGCCTGAAAAAAGAACTCGAGGCCATGCCTGCCGTGAAATCCGCCGAATACATCCCCCGTGACGAGGCCATCCGCCGCCTGAGCGAAGACCTCGGCGAGGACTTCCTGCAATGGCTCGGCAACGAGGAAAACCCGCTCCTCCCCTCGCTCGACGTGCGCTTCAACGCAGCCTACGCCAACCCCGACAGCCTTAACGCCTTCGAAAAGCGAATGATTGAAAACAACCATATCAAGGAAGTGTACTACCAAAAGTCGCTCGTCGACCTTATCGACCAGAACGTCAATCGCATCGGCCTGCTACTGATGGTGGCCAGCCTCATCCTCCTCGTCATCGCCGTCACGCTGATACGCAACACGATACGCATCTCCATCTACTCGAAGCGTTTCCTCGTGCGCAGCATGCAGCTTGTGGGGGCCACCCCTGCTTTCATCCGTAAGCCCTTCGTCAGGCAAGGCCGGTGGCAGGGATTCTTTGGAGCCGTGATGGCCGACTTGCTCCTGTTGGCCACGCTCTACTGGATGACGCGCCGGCTGCCCGAGTTGGCACTTGTCCAAGACTATAGAATCATCGCCGGCATCTTCGTCGGCATCATCCTACTGGGCATCCTGCTCGGCGGACTCTCCACCCGTTCAGCCCTGCGGAAATACCTCAACACCGACGTGGACCGACTTTATGCATAACCACAAAAACGAATCTTGAAATCTGAAATTTGAAATCTTGAAATCTTGAAATCTGAAATCTTGAAATCTTGAAATTTGAAATCTGAAATATCGAAATCCTAACATAATGGCAAAAGAAACAACAAAGAAAGAAATGGTCGAAAAAATGGAAGACCAGAAGGTTTTGCCCTTTAGCAAACAAAACTACATTATCGTAATGGCAGGCCTCGCCCTGCTGGCCCTGGGCTTCATCCTTATGTTGGGCGGCGGCTCAACCGACCCCGATGTGTTCAATGAAAAAATGTTTGACTTCCAACGTATTACCTTGTCAACCATCTTGGTATTGGCAGGCTTTGTCGTTGAAATCGTCGCAATCTTCTGGAGGAAAAAGAAATGAACTGGTTACAAGCACTCATTCTCGGCCTCATCCAAGGCCTCACGGAATACCTGCCAGTCAGCAGTAGCGGCCACCTGGCCATCGGTCAAGCGCTCTTCGGTCTCGAAGACGGCGAGTCGAACCTCACCTTCACGGTATTGCTCCATGTGGCCACCGTGCTCAGCACCCTGGTCATCCTTTGGAAAGAAATCGTTTGGATTTTCAAGGATCTGTTTATCCGTCAGAAGTGGGGCAGTTACCAAAACCTGAACGGCGGCACGAAATACGCCATCAACATCCTCATCTCGATGATTCCCGTGGCCATCGTGGGTTTGTTCTTCAAGGACAAAGTGGAAGAAGTCTTCGGCTCGGGATTGCTCATCGTGGGCATTATGCTTTTAGTGACGGCCTCGTTGTTGGCCTTCTCGTATTTCGCCAAGCCACGCCAAAAAGAGAACATCAGCCCCATGCACGCCTTTATCATCGGTATCGCGCAGGCCTGCGCCGTGATGCCAGGCCTCTCACGCTCGGGCAGCACCATCGCCACAGGTTTGCTGCTGGGCAACAAAAAGGAAAAGCTGGCCCAATTCTCCTTCCTGATGGTCATCCCGCCCATTCTGGGTGAAGCGCTGCTTGACGTCAAAGACATCTTTGAAGTCGGTTTCAGCCAAGCCATGAGCGGCATCTCGCCCGTGGCAGCCATCGTGGGCTTTCTGGCGGCCTTCATCTCGGGCTGCTTCGCCTGCAAGTGGATGATCAACATCGTGAAGAAGGGCAAGCTGGTGTATTTCGCCATCTATTGCGCCATCGTCGGTATCGTTGCCATAATCTGTGCCTGATGTTCCATTTCGAAGACGGCGAGGTCATCCTCATCGACAAACCCTTAGACTGGACGTCGTTCGACACGGTCAACTTCATCCGTTCCCTGGTCAACCGCTGTTACGGCATCCGCAAGCTGAAGGTAGGACATGCGGGCACGTTAGACCCTTTGGCCACGGGCTTGCTCATCCTCTGCACGGGCAAGATGACCAAGCAAATCGACAATTATCAGGCCCAGGTGAAGACCTATACGGGAACCATCCTGCTGGGCCAGACCACACCCACTTTTGATTTGGAGAGCGAGCCTGACGCCTTCTACCCTACCGACGGCATCACGCCCGGGCAAATCGAGTCAGCGCGCCAGCAGTTTGTCGGCAGCCTGAAACAATACCCGCCCAAGTATTCCGCCATCAAAATTAAAGGGAAACGTGCCTTCGACTACGCCCGCTCCGACGAGGAAATCGAGCTGAAAGCACGCGATGTCAGCATCAACGAATTCAAAATCAGTCTCGACCGCTTTCCTGAATTAGACTTCGAGGTCACTTGCAGCAAAGGCACCTACATCCGCAGCCTCGCCAACGACTTCGGCAAAGCCTTGGGCAACGGAGCCTGCCTCACCTCGCTGCGCCGCACCCGTATTGGCGACTTCAGAGTTGAAGATGCCTGGCCGCTGATGGAGCTGAAACAGCACATTATCGATACCGGGGACCAATATAAGGAATGGAAGAAGGCCGAAACGGAAAAAGCCGAAAAACAAAACTGAAAATCAGTATTTTGTAAAAAATCACTTGACAAAATTCCGTTTTTGTTATATCTTTGTAGTCTTTATCGGAGATAAAACAACAACAATACAAACATAATGAAACTTTCACAATTCAAATTCAACCTGCCGGGCGATCTGATTGCGCTCTATCCGTTGGAGAACCGCGACGAAGCCCGACTGATGGTCGTCGACCGCAAGACCGGAAAGATTGAACACCGCATTTTCAAAGACCTCGTCGAATACGTGAAGGACGGCGACGTGTTCGTCATCAACAACACAAAAGTTTTTCCCGCCAAACTCTACGGCAAGAAAGAAAAGACCGAGGCCGACATCGAGGTGCTGCTGCTGCGCGAGCTGGATCATGAGAGCCGCCTGTGGGATGTGCTCGTCGACCCGGCGCGCAAAATCCGTATCGGCAACAAGCTGTATTTCGGCCCCATCGACCAAGGCGAAGGCCTTGTGGCCGAAGTCATCGACAACACCACCTCGCGTGGGCGCACCCTTCGTTTCCTTTACGACGGCACCTACAATGAGTTTAAGCAGACGCTGTCCAACCTGGGCCACACGCCCATTCCGCGCGAGCTGAACCGCGAGGAGCGTCCCGAAGACGCTGACGACTTCCAAACCATCTACGCCAAAGTGGAAGGTGCCGTGTCGGCCCCTACAGCCGGAATGCACTTCAGCAAAATCCTGATGAAACGGCTGGAAATCATGGGGGCTACCTTTGCCGAGCTCACCTTGCACCCCGGCATGGGCAACTTCCGCGACATCGAGGTGGAAGACCTCACCAAGCACAAACCCGACTCAGAAGAGATGTACATCGACGAGAAGTGTTGCGAATTGGTCAACGAGGCCAATGCGCGCCACAACAACGTGTTTGCCGTAGGCACCACCACGCTGAAGGCCCTTGAAACCGCCATGACCATCGGCGGAACCATCAAGCCCTACAGCGGCTGGACAAACAAGTTCATCTTCCCGCCTTACACCTTCTCGGTGGCCAACTGCATGATCACCAATTTCCACCTCCCCAAATCGCCCATGATGATGGAAGTGGCAGCCTTTGCCGGCTACGACCTGCTGATGAAGGCCTACAAGGAAGCCATCGCAGAGAAATACCGCTTCTTCACCTATGGCGACGCGATGATGATTATTTAATGCGGAATGTGGAATGCGGATTACGAAATGATGAATATCGAAATTTGAAATATTGAAATTTGAAATACAGAAACAATGAACCAAGAAGATTTCTTTAAAAAGATAACCGCTCATGCGAAGGAATATGGTTTTATTTTCCCCTCGAGTGAGATTTACGACGGCCTGTCAGCCGTTTACGACTACGGCCAGAATGGTGTGGAGCTGAAGAAGAACATCCGCGAATACTGGTGGAAAGCGATGGTGCAGATGCACGAAAACATCGTGGGCATCGACGCCGCCATCTTCATGCACCCCACCACCTGGAAAGCCTCAGGCCACGTGGACGCCTTCAACGACCCGCTCATCGACAACCGCGACAGCAAGAAACGCTACCGCGCCGATGTGCTCGTCGAAGACTATATGGCCAAGATTGAGGAGAAGATTAATAAAGAGGTGGAGAAAGCCCGCAAGCGCTTTGGCGACGCCTTCAACGAGGAACAGTTTGTGACCACCAACCCGCGAGTGTTGGAACACAAGGCCAAGATTGAGGAAATCAGCCACCGCCTGTATGGCGCGATGGAGAAGAACGACCTCGACGCCATCAAGCAGCTCATCCTCGACCTGGAGATTGTCTGCCCCATCAGCGGCACACGCAACTGGACCGATGTGCGTCAGTTCAACCTGATGTTCGCCACCAAGATGGGCAGCGTGGCCGACGGATCGGACACCATCTACCTGCGTCCCGAGACGGCCCAGGGCATCTTCGTCAACTACCTCAACGTGCAGAAAACCGGCCGCATGAAGATTCCGTTCGGCATCGCCCAAACGGGTAAGGCCTTCCGTAATGAGATTGTGGCCCGTCAGTTTATCTTCCGTATGCGTGAGTTCGAGCAAATGGAGATGCAGTTCTTCGTCCGCCCCGGCACGGAGCTCGAATGGTTCCAACATTGGAAGCAGGAACGCCTCAACTGGCACCTCTCCTTGGGTCTGCCCGCCGAGAAATACCGCTTCCACGACCACGAGAAATTGGCCCACTACGCCAACGCCGCCACCGACATCGAGTTCGACTTCCCCTTCGGCTTCAAGGAGCTGGAAGGCATCCACAGCCGCACCGACTTCGACCTCTCGGCCCACGCCAAATATTCGGGCAAGAAACTCCAATACTTCGACCCCGACACCAACGAGAGCTACACGCCTTACGTCATCGAGACCTCCATCGGCCTCGACCGTATGTTCCTCGCGATGTTCAGCAACGCCTACACCGAAGAGAAACTGGAAGACGGTTCGGAGCGTGTGGTGCTGAAGTTGCCGGCCATCCTGGCACCTTACAAAGTGGCTGTGCTGCCTCTGGTGAAGAAAGACGGTCTGCCGGAGAAGGCCCGCGAGATTATCGACAGCCTGAAGTTCGACTTCATGTGCCAGTATGAGGAAAAGGACTCCATCGGCAAGCGCTATCGTCGCCAGGATGCCATCGGCACCCCGATGTGTGTCACCGTCGACAACGACACCTTAGTCGACAACTGCGTTACGGTTCGTGACCGCGACACGATGCAGCAGGTGCGCGTCCCGATCGGCAACCTGCGCAACATGATTTTCGACGAGCTGAAGCCGAAAAAGTGATGATTTGTCCTATGTAGGGACGCATCGGATGCGTCTCCCATGATAGACAACCCCATAGACAAAGATTGGATTTCGATTTTACAACAAATTGAAATCCAATTTTTTATTTTTTTGTCTTCGTGCGAATTGATAGACAAGCCCTCCAAAGGGCTTGACAAATGGTTTTTTGTCTTGAGAATTGTTATACTTTTGCGATGCGAACCACGAGAAACGCAAAAACGCAATACAACGAACAATAAAATAAGGTATAAACAAAAAAAATCACAAGTCATGAAAAAGTCTATCATAATTGCAGTTTTAATGGCCTTGGCCTTAAGCGGAATGGCTCAGGAAGTCCATTTCGATTTCTCTGTCACAAATTCGACGGGCTATGAAATCTACTACCGTATCATTGATGTAGAAAACCATTGGGTGGAAACCACTTACCCCTGCCAAAACGGCGACAACTACTGGTGGGGCTACGACCAACCCGAAGGCAGGCTCATCCTTTCCGACTCTGTCAACTACCAAGGCGTGGTCTATACTGTTGTCGGCATCGGTAACCATGCTTTTTACAATTGCACAGGTTTGAGAGGCGTCCTCACACTGCCCGAAACCATCGAAACTATTGGCGAAAGTGCCTTCAAAGGTTGCACTTACCTGAATGGCAATTTGAACATCCCGATTCTCGTAAACCGCATCGAAGACGAAGCTTTCTGTGATTGCTCGGGCTTGTCGGGTACGCTTACACTAAGCGATTCTTTAACCTTCATCGGTGCGAAAGCTTTTTATCGTTGTTCTGGCTTGTCGGGAGTGCTTTCCATTCCTAACAAAGTAACAGAAATAGGGAATAGTGCTTTCGAACAATGCAGCGGATTCGATAATATGGTGACTTTGCCAAAAACATTGGAGCAGATTGGAGAACAAGCTTTTAAAGGCAACTCCAACATCAAGTTTTTCAGCGTAAAATGTCAAACTCCACCCGTCACAGCTGCCAATGCCTTTGACGATATCCCAACCGAAACTCCAGTCTATGTGCCTTATAATGCCAAGGAAGCCTACCTAGATGCCTCAGGTTGGTCGCGCTTTGACGAAAGAATCATTGAAAAATCCCTTTGGGACGGCTCAGCCAAGCCGTGGACAGAAGGTAGTGGTACAGAAGACGACCCCTACCTCATCGAATCTGCCGAAAACTTGGCGTGGTTGGCAAAAGCCGTCAATGAAAGGTTTAATTCTTTCGAAGATGTGAAAGCCTTCCAAGATACTTGTTTCAAACTAGTCATCGACCTTGACCTGCAACGAAATACTTTGA
>JAILDR010000031.1 GCA_024689285.1 Bacteroidales bacterium
CGAACGAAAATCCCTACGGGATTCCTCAATCTATACAAAAAGGATGCCGTTATACCCCGGAAGAAAACTGAAATTCCCGTAGGGAATCGCGTTCGGTTGAATTGTAAGATATTGTTTTTCAGCATCCTGTAAGGATGCACCAGAATTTGCGAAACTTGAATAGTTTTTCTTTATTTTTGCGGGCAACAAATCTTAAAAACTACACATCATGAAATTAGAAGGAAGAAGAGAAAGTACCAACGTGGAAGACCGTCGTGGTAAAAAGACCGTCGCAGCTGCCGGAGGCATCGGTCTGGGCGGTATCATCATCTATTTAATCATTAGCCTTATGGGGGGCGATGCCAGCGCTGTTATGGAACAGATGCAGCAAGGCAACACCACCGAGTATGTTGACGACGGCACCGACTACAGCCAAGTTGACGCGGAACTGATGACGTTCTGCAAGCGCATCCTGGCCGGTACCGAAGACGTGTGGACCAAGGAGTTCAAGAAAATGGGACGCACCTACCAGCCTCCCAAGATGGTCATCTTCAGCGATGCCGTCAACTCGGGCTGCGGCAATGCCACCTCGGCCAGCGGGCCCTTCTACTGCTCAGCCGACGAGACGGTGTATCTCGACCTTGAATTCTTCAAGAGCATGAAGAAACAAATCGGTGCCGACGGCGACTTCGCCTATGCCTACGTCATCGCCCACGAGGTGGGTCACCACGTGCAAAACCAACTCGGTATCCTCGGCCAAGCCCATCAGCAGATGGCGCAGTATGGCCGTAATACAAAGCAGTCCAACGAAATCAGCGTGCGCCTTGAGCTGCAGGCCGACTTCTTCGCCGGCGTTTGGGCCTACAACGACAACAAAATGTTTGGCTCGCTTGAGGACGGCGATATCGAAGAGGCACTCAACGCAGCGGCCAAGATCGGTGACGACTATCTCCAAAAACAAGCTTACGGACGTACTATGCCTGAGACTTTCAACCACGGCACCTCAGCCCAGCGCGAGCGTTGGCTCAAGAAAGGACTTACCACGGGCGACATCAATTTGGGCGACACCTTCTCGCCGAGTTACAATAGCCTTTGATACGGGCTTACATCTCGTTCGCCCAACTGTATTGAAAGCTTCGTACAACGACCCGGTACTCGCTTTGCAGTATGAATAAAAGCGAAAGCAATAATGTAAACAGCTACTTGTCTATCAAGAGGATAGCTTTCATTTCGCTGGCTATCACCATCGGCTTTTATGTGCTGTTTATCCTGAAGCACTATTTCAGGCGGAATATGTTGATTGCTGTGGAACCGGTGGAATACAGAACGCCTTATTGGATCGTCCTTCTGGTGAATGTGGTGTTCAGCTTCATTATGGCTTTCCTGCTGTTTCTGTATGAGCGCAAGGTGTTGGGCTATCCGTTTAAGCTGAAACGCGACGAGTTGACGGCTAATATTGTCGGATCGCTGTTCGTCGGGTTGGCTATCAGCACGGTGATTACCTTGATGAATCATTGTCTTTGGCCCTTGCCGCATAGCCAGCATTCGCTGTTTCACAGCATCTGTATCGGTTGGATGGGCGATTTGCCTTTGGTGGTGATTCCAGTGATGATAGGCTATCTGTTGCGTTCGATGCATCTTGAGCAGGTGACTGCCGTTGAAAACGAGATGCTTCGTGCCGAAAGCATCACTTCACGCTATGAGGCTCTGAAAAACCAGCTTGACCCGCATTTTCTCTTCAATTCGATGAACACCCTCCAGTCGCTCATCACCATCGACACCGAACGGGCCGAGGAGTATATGCAGCAGCTTTGCTCAGTATTGCGCTACACCTTGCAAAAAAAGGAAGTGGTCACTTTGGCAGAAGAGCTTGATTGCACCGCCGACTATTGCCGTATGCTGAAAATCCGTTATGGCGGCAACCTGGCCTTCGACCATCACATCAACCATGAACGTTACGACAACTTTCTTGTTCCTCCTTTGGCGATTCAGGGTTTGGTGGAGAACGCTATCAAGCATAATGTCATCTCTGCGAAACAGCCTTTAACGGTGCATATTTCCACCGATGATGATAATCATTTGATTGTCAGCAATAAAATCCAGCCCAAGATTATGGAGACGGAAAGTAATGGCATAGGTCTGGCCAATCTGACGGAACGCTACAGGCTTCAATGGGACAAAAAAGTGGAAATTTTTAATGATGGAAACAATTTTGTAGTAACTTTGCCACTTATAGATAATCAAAAATAGACCGATATGAAAACACTAATCATAGAAGACGAAAACATGGCCTCGCAGGCGTTGTGCAAGCTGATAGAGAAGGTCAGTCCCGGGACTGAGGTCGTCGGCGTGCTGCAAACCATCGATGAGAGTAAGGCATGGTTTAAGAAGAACGAAATGCCCGACTTGATTTTCATGGACATACATCTTGCCGACGGCTCCTCTTTCGCCATCTTTGACAAGGTTGACATTACCTGTCCCATCATTTTCACAACGGCATACGACGAGTATGCCTTGAAGGCTTTTGAGGTCAACAGCATCGACTATCTGCTGAAACCTATCGGAAAAAAAGACCTTGAACGTGCGATGAACAAATACAAGAGCCTGACCGAAGTCGCCAACCAGAACTACAAGGCCTTAGCCTCGTTGATTGACGGCTCGAGGCATAAATACAAAAAGTATTTCCTTCTGCCTGAGTCCGACAAACTTGTTCCGTTGGCAGCTAAGAATATAGCTTACATCTTTATTGATGAAAAAGTAGTGAAGATTGTCACATTCGACCGAAAGTCATATTACATCAACCAGACTTTGGACGAGTTGCTGGACCAGCTCGACACATCGGCGTTTTTCAGGGCCAACAGGCAGTATATTGTTGCCCGTGAGTCTATTAAGGATGTCTCGATATGGTTAGGCAACAAATTGGCCTTGAATCTTATTGTTGAGGTGCCTGATAAGATCATCATCAGCAAGGCCCGTGTGAGCGAGTTCAAACAATGGTTCGCAGATTGATGGTAATCTAATTATTGATTTAATTATCTGATATATAATAAATTATAGAAAAGAAGGAAAATTTTTGGAGAAAAAGTGTTGCGGAAACGAAAAAAGGTTGTACTTTTGCAGCCGCAAACGATGCTTCCGTAGCTCAGTTGGTAGAGCACCTGACTCTTAATCAGGGTGTCCAGGGTTCGACCCCCTGCGGGAGTACGATAAAGAAGAAATCCCTAATTGATTGTCAGTCAGTTAGGGTTTTTCTTTTGCTCTAATAGCTCAATAAACTTACTTAGTCGATAATCAAAGCCTTGAAGCCGTCTGTTGCAAAGGTTTCCAATGTGTTTTTCTCGTTCACGAAAATGTAGTAGGCCTCAACGCCATCCATGCTTTCGATGAGTGGTAGTGATGTTTTCAAGCCCATCACCATGCAGATGGAGGCAAGTGCATCGGCCCATACGGAGCTTTCGGCCATTACGGTTACGCTGAGCACTTGATGTTCAACAGGATAACCCGTTGTCGGGTCGATGCAATGGGAATAACGGCGTCCGTCGCGTTCCACATATTTCCTCGTGCTTCCCGAGGTGACCAGCCCTTTGTCACGCAAGGTGATGCGGGTTTGCACGATGCGCTCAGCGTCGATGTTTTCGGCAGGCTTCTCAATCCCCACAATCCAAGGGCTGTTATTGGGTTTGCTGCCTCGCGCCATGATTTCGCCACCCGTGTCGACGATAAAGCTACTGATGCCTCTGCTTTCCAGAAAACGGGCAATCAAATCGGAGGTGTAGCCTTGTGCGATAGCATTGAAGTCCAATTGTATAGCCGGGTCTTCCTTAACGACCTTTCCGCTTTCGATGCGGATTTTTCGGTAGTCGACCAAGCCTCTGAGGCTGTCGATGAGTTGCGGCGTGATGCTGTCGCCGTTCTTGTAACTGAAGCCCCATGCAGCCACGATAGGGGAAATGGTCGGGTCGAAACAGCCGTTGGAGAGTTGGGCTGCTTGTTGGGCGATATTGAAGTTGTCGATGAAGATGGAATCGAGTGCAACCTCTTCGTTTCGATTAACTTTCGAGATGATTGAGCTGTCAACCCACAGGTTGACGGACATATCAACTGCATGAAAGATTGAGTCCACCTCGCGCTGGAAGTTGCGTCCTTGTTCATCAAAATAGGTGACGGCATAATAGGAACCCTGCGCTAAGCCTTGCAGTACAATCTTCTGCGGCGGTCGGTCACAACAAGCCAGAAACACCAAGCCTGCTAACCACAATAACACCTTTTTCCTCATACCTTAAATTATTACTCTAGACTAAAAATCAAACGTTGCACTCCATTTCCATGCGAAGTTGTCCCAAACGCTGTCGAAAGGCTCGTAATTGGGCCAGGCATAATAGCCATAGCGGTAGAACGCGCCCAAGCCCAGTTTGGCAAACGCCACGTTGAGCAAGCCTTTCACAACGATGCCGCTCTCGAAGTAGCCTTTGTCAATCGTAAGGAATGCCAATTCGTTGAGATGTTTGTCGGGCTGCATACTACCCCAAGCCAGATTGGTGACCAAGGTGAGTTCTGGCTTAAACCAATTGGAGTGGGTCTTCCAGAGCATACCGCTGAAGTTGTGGCTCAGATAGAGTGCTACAAATCGGTCGCAGAAAAACTCATCCTCGCGCATAGTGCTGAAGCTGCCGGGTGCATAGAGTCCGAAACGCTCGTAGCTGCCCAAGAGGTCGAAAGTCTCCGTCAAGGGGCAGTTGGCTGAGGCATAACCGGCTTGCAAAACGACTTTCGAGACACCCATATAGCGTGTGTAGATGCTCTTTGAGGCTTCCAACTTGAAGCGGTCGTACTCATGCTGGCTTCCAAAGATGTTTGGAAAGGAGTGTGTATATGAAAGCCAAACGATGGGGTAAACGGTTCCGAGTGATTGTATGCCTGTGGGCTTGCTGATGAATTTCTCCTTGTAGGCAAAACGCAGCTTGATTTCGGCGTTGGCAAAACGGCTGGTGGGAAGGGTATCGAATGGCGACAGCAAGTATTTTTTGTCGCTTAGGCTAAAGGTCAAGAAACCTTTGAAATGTCTCGCGAATCGGCTGCTGTAATTGATTGTGATGCTGTTGCGGCGCACGTTGACGTTTTCGTAATACAAGAATTTGTACTCATTTTCGGATAGGATGCTGCCGCCTTCGGAAAAACCGCTGAATTCGCCCAAGACTTCTGACATCCGAGTGTATTCTACTCCAAGTTCCATTTGTTTCTGTCTGTCAATCAACCATTTGATGCCTCCTCCGTAATCGAAGTCTTTCAGTTTGGTCCAATAGCCGGCGAAAGCGTGGATGCGCAGATGCCGCGAGATACGGTCGTTGGTCGACAGACCCAAACCAAAACGAAAACCACGACTGAAGGATACCTTTAAGATGTTGTTGAGGTCGAGGTCAAGAAAGCCTATCGGCAGCACCGATTCTTCCATGACTTTGTTGGTTGTGCCCAGCAAGCGGTCGAAGATGTTGGAGCCGTTGGTGAGTGAGTCAACAAGAAAATAAGTGGCTTTTATTCTTTGGGTTAAAGAATCAATTCGGTGGGCGTTCCAAAAACTGTCGTCGCGGTAGGCAGCATCGGGGTCGATGACAATCTCCAAGTCTGAAAACCTTTGTTTTGAAAGGTCGGGATGAATGTCTATATCGGAGAGATAGCTCTTTCCGATGGCGACCATAGGGAAGTTGTTGCCGTCAATATTGACTGCCAAATTCGGAAAACGGAGATTGGTGTTCAACTGTTTCGGGAACCATTGGCCGTCAATTTTTTGGTAGAGTTGTTGGATGCTGGCGGTATAGAAAGAACCTTGTTCGTTGGGCTCGGCTTTCACGCTTTGCAGCGCCCATCCGTCGCTGTTGACGGTCATTGTGCCACGCAAGCCGTTGAAAGTGCTGCCTTTGTATGGGTGGAAAGAAATCACATAGAGCGAGTCGCTTTGGCCGATAGGGTGGACGGCTTCGAGGGTGAAGAAATAGTGGCTCTTGCTGTTGCGGCTGATGGGGTTCACATAGTCGGTGCCAGCCACGTTGATGACATCGTCGTAGAAGCTGATGCTCTGCATGCTGTTGACCAAATAGATAAAGGTGGGGTCTTTCATGCCGGCAATTTTGGTGCCGAGCACCTTTTGCAGTTTATGGTCAGGCGACTTGAAAAACACCTCAGAGGCGGTTTCCATCACCATCAAATCACTTTCTTTCAGTATCTTGTCGAACTCTTGCATCAGACTTTCGCCATTGGGTTGGGCTTGGCTCATGGCTTTGCCAAAACCGCTGCTGTCGATGGTGACCACCATTTGGTCGTAGATGCGGTAGCTGTATGCCTCCAACGAATTGGGGTTGTTTGCCTTGCGGTGTGTCAAGAGGCTGTCGATGATGCGGTGGGCAGGATTCTCGCCAGCTTCGACGACAACTTCCCTAAGCTCGAAAACGATAGGCTTCAAAGCGATGTTGCATCTCTTCGCATTATTTTGGATGTCAACGGTTTTAGTTTCATAGCCTACCGAAGAGAATTTGATTTTAAGAATGGGTTCATCGGAACTGATTTCGTATCTACCGTTGATGTCGCTCATGGTACCCGTCACACCTTCGTTAGCGACCACGTTGACGAAAGACAAAGGCTGCCGGTTTTGCTCGTCGGTAATCCGCCCGCTGATGGTGTGGCTTTGGGCCAGCAGGTTATGTCCCGCTACCAAGAGTAGCAACGGCAGGAAAAGCAAAACGCGGTGTTGCAGCTTCATTCTTGGGTCTCGATTAGATAGATAATCTCGTTGTCGCGTTTCATCATGTAGTTCTCGCGGGCTACTTTCTCCATTGTGGCGGTGTCGTTTTGCAGTTTGTCGAGAAGCTCCATGCTGTTGGAGATTTCCTTTTCGTAGAACTCGATTTGCTCTTGTTGGCTTTTCAGCGTATTGCGCAGCCTGATTTGCTCAAACAGGTTGAACTGGTCGACGAAGAGAAACATGACGAGGAATATGGCTATGACGTAGACATAGCGGTTGTTGAGTTTCCGAAGGATTTCCTTGAAAGACATAACGTGTGTTGTTTTTTCAGCTGCAAAAGTAACATTTTCCCTTGTTTTGGAGTGGATGTGATGTATTAATTTTCATATTTTTGCAATCTCGATTAACAACTAAAATTCAAATACAATGAAAAAAGCTATCGCAACAACAAAGGCTCCTGGAGCCATCGGCCCTTATAGTCAGGCCATTGAAGCTAACGGAATGGTGTTTATCTCAGGCCAACTGCCCATCAATCCCGAGACGGGTGTGATGCCCGAAGGTGTCGCAGCCCAGACCGAACAAAGCATGAAAAATCTCGAAGCCATCCTCAACGAGGCGGGGTGTACTTTCGACAACGTGGTTAAATCAACCTGCTATCTGGCCGACATGAGCTATTTTGGCGAAATGAACGCCGTTTATGCCAAGTATTTTAGTGGCGATTGTCCCGCCCGCGCCGCTTTCGCCGTGAAGGAATTGCCCAAGAAGGCTCTCGTTGAAATCGAAATGATTGCCGCGAAATGAAAATCGTCTTTCTTGAACCGCTGGGCTTGAAAGTCCAGCAGATTGAGGCCGCTTGCGAGGGACTGAAGAAGGTGGGTCATGAGGTCGTCATCTACCCCGACCGTAATGAGAATCTCGAGGTGTTGAAACAACGTGCCGAAGGTGCCGAGGTGATTATCGAGAGCAATATCCCGCTGCGCAAGGACTTTCTGGACGCCTGCCCCAAGCTGAAGATGCTTTCCATCGCCTTTACGGGCTTGGATCATATTGATATGGAAGAGTGCCAGCGTCGCGGTATCCTCGTGAAGAACGCCGCAGGCTATAGCACCGAGGCTGTGGCCGAACTGGCTGTCGCCATGATGATAGACCTCTACCGCAAAGTCGTTGAGAACGATGCGATTACCCGCCAATGCAGTTGCAAGGGCATTATGCCTGGACGCGAAATTGGAGGCAAGACCATCGGCATCATCGGTATGGGCAACATCGGGCAGCGTGTGGCTAAGTTGGCGAATGCGTTCGGCTGCAAGGTGCTGGCCTGGAACCGAACCCCGAAGCAAATCGAGGGTGTGACTTTTGTCGATAAGGAAACCCTGCTGAAAGAATCAGACATCGTCACTTTGCATATCGCTTTGAACTCCGAGACCCGCGACTTCATCACGGAGAAGGAATTTGCCTTGATGAAACCGAGTGCCATACTTATTAATACAGCACGTGGCCCCGTGGTAAACGAGCAGGCTTTGGCCAAAGCCCTGAAGGAAGGAAAGATAGCAGGTGCGGCTACCGATGTCTACGGCATCGAGCCGCCTTTGAAGCCTGAGAATCC
>JAILDR010000051.1 GCA_024689285.1 Bacteroidales bacterium
CGCTCTCCAAATCGGGCAATGCCCACTGGCGGGCGGCGGAGGTATTGATGGGAATGGCTTCGACTGCCGATGACTATGAACAGGTCGCCATTGAACTGAAGCAGGTTGCGGAATCGGATCCAAACTATGCCCCTGTATATATGAAACTTGGCAAGTTGTTCACCCAAATCGGCAACGACAAGGGCGAGTCGGCATTTGAATGGGCTGAATATTATTACGGACGGTGCCAGGAAGTGTGCCCAGACAGCGCCGATGCCGTCGTCGTGGAGATGGCCATCCTCAACGCCCTGCGCCGCAAATTCGCCAACGGGCCAAACCGGTTTGCCGGAACGTGGGGAACGTGGTACGAAGGGAAATTCACCCCGTATGTCGAAATATCTTATAATGGTAGTGGATATTCTTTTCGTGTAGTCGGTTTCTACGCAAATCAATCCAATTTCTCAGTCGAATCGCAATCGGCAAATGAAATCATATTTACCTATACTTCTGTTTTTGACGAAAGAGACGAGTTAAGAAAGAAAGGATGGACAAAATACTATGATGATTGTAATGGTTACGCTGATCCGGGTTATCCACAATCCGGTAAATACTATTACAATGAGGAAAAGGTCAAATATAGACTTTCCTACGCAATCGAAGGGGAAATGGTAGTTCTCAAATATTTGATGATTCATACGGATTATTATCTGAATGGACAAAAAACATACGCTGATACAAAGACGAACTTTCTCTGGCCCAATAAACTTGTCAAATATCAATAAGACACTCCCAAAAAGGTAAAGAAACAATACAACGTCATGAAACTATTTATGAATCGGAAGATGAAAAGAATAACATTACTTACTTTGGCTGCAATCTTCACCGCATTCCTACCATTGTACTGACAGACAAGCAAGTATGATGGGGAATGGTACAACAAATACAATGGTGTCTGCGGCCCGGAGTACCAGGATGATAACGAAAACACTCCCGTTAAAAAAGGCGTGGGAAATCGCGTCTTCAGAATACAGACAGAAGACGGAGAGACCACGGTGTTGGCAAAGGAACAATATCCCTGCGCCTCGGATTTCGAATATAGGGAGGTTATAGTTTCACGATGCGACGAAGAAGCGCTCGAATTCCATTGTGAGGTATTGAACTTCTATAGCGAGTATTATGCTGCCACCCATATCACAACATATTACTACACAGTAACGAAAGCTCATGGAGCACTCCATGTGAGTGGGTATAGCAGCATTATTCGGAAAGATAGAAGTGGGAACATTATTCACTCCGAGAGGATGAGCCTTGATGAATTCACCATGTACAAAAATGGAAGTGACTGGTAAAAACAAAATGATGGGGAGTTCTATAAATTAAATAGCTAAATTTCATTTTGTTATATCAATATTTTTTCGTATTTTTGCAGTATTGACAGAAAGGTACGCAGCCGAGAGGAACACGTCTTCGGATTCATGGAGCAGACGATGGGCGGCCTGATTTTCCGAGGGGTGGGAATGATGAGGGCAAAAGCCAACATCGCATTGACGAACCTAGTCTACAACATGTGCCGACTGGTGCAAATCAGGAAATACCAACCAAATTTAATTATAATGTAACAAAAAGAATTCCAGATAATTACCCCCCCCCGTAAAAGAATTGCAAATATTTCATTGTCAAATGAAAAAATAGCCGTATCTTCGCACTCGTAAACCGAATGTTAAACAACGGTTGTCCGACAGATTAAAGGGTTCTGTCTGTTTGGATGACCAAAAAGTGAATAAATAGAACCCACCTATAAACGTTTGACCGGCTTCTTTATTTGCTCCTATCTACGCATTTTTTTGAAGAACCCTTTATTGTATCTCACCTACGCATTTGTCGGATGAACCTAAAAAAGGATGCACGCACAGTTGCATCTATAAATGCAAGTCTTTCTAAATGATAATTATAAACAATCCAAACTCAAACAAGATGAAAACAAAGAAAATGATTTTGGTCGCAGCAATGGCCATAGGTGCCGCTGCATTGACGGCATTCACGGTAATGCCTGACACAGACTATCCTGACGAGCCCAAGAAGACTACCCGTCAAGACGATGTCGTTTCCACTGAGAATGAGGAAGATGCCGGATCGCTATGCCCGTGCAGCGAACTCCGTTGTGGTATTTGTGGCGGAAAAGTGGAATGGACGGCGAATGCCTATGTCAAAGAACGGCGTAAATGCACTAACTGCAATGGCAAAGGGTATATCTGTAACCCAAATACCGGATGTTATGGATGTACCCTTTGCGACAGCACCGGCGTATATACCGAATGGGCCGCCGGTTGCCGCTGCTACAACTGCAACCAAGGTTTCAAACAACCCAACGACTGCTGATGTATAAGGGAGGGATTGGGGTGTCCCACCCTTAACAAAATACCATGAAAAAAATTAATATTTTTATGGTTAGAAATAATTATTAAATGCGTCTGTTAACAGATATACTCACATCAACAATGAAAAGTAAAATTATTTGTATATTATTGGTTTCAATGTTTTCTCTAAATGGCCTTGCGCAAGAGAAAACGATTGACATGGTTGATTACTGTTATTATTTGGCTCGTCTTGAGATGGCCAAGCAAGATAAAGATAAAACCAAAATCTCCGAGCTGGAAAAAGAATATGGTGCTAAGTATAATCGTAAAACCATTGAAAAACTGGCAAAGGAAAGCACCAAGTATAGGTATACAAATGTGATTTATAGAGCCGAATGCGCTTATCAGGCTGGGAGTTTGTATTATCAATATTACTACCACGGAAGAAAACCGAAACATCTGTTGCAGGCAGTCAACAATTACCAATTGGCATTGAAGAGGATAGATCATGAAGAATATGAATACGTATCACAAGTGGCATGGGAATATGCCTGTATGTTGATTGATAACATAGATGAGTATGAACTCATCATGAGAAGCGACAAATTGAGCAATGAGTATTATTTTAATAATCCTGGCAAAAAGAAAGTTTACAATACCTCAGAAGAAAGGGAGGCAAGGGTGATAGAGGAAATATACCATGCAATCGGCATTGCGGCAGACGGTGGCCACAAGGAAGCGGCTCTAGCAAAAGCAAGGATTTTCCGTTTTAAATACTTCCCATATAATTATAACTATTCCTGTAAAATATCACCTCTTATTTTGGAGAAAATACTTAGTAAAAAATTTTACAAAGATTTGGAACAATGTAATATGGGACATATCCTCGGCGCTCACACAATGCAATATTACAATAGAGCTGCCGAAAACGGACGTCCTGCTGTTCAGATAGAGTATGCCCAATATTTATGGGAATGTCTTCAGGCTGCGAGGCAGGATGGAGTGACTTGTTATTATGACTGGGAGTTTACGGAAAACTATTTTAGCCGTAAGGAAATAGAAGACCAGATAATATACTGGTACAGACAAGCGGCTGAACAAGGAGAAGGGCTTGGCATGTTGAATCTTGCATATTGCTTATACACACATTTTGGCAATGCCGATGATACAACCAACAATCAGGCTGAAATAATGTCGTGGTTGGGAAAAGCATCTCAAAACGGATGGTCATTAGCCTATTACAATATGAGTGTGGCGACGGTGAAAGAAAACCCAAGGATGGCCATCGACTATGCCAAAAAGGGGGCCGACAGTGGCGACTATCGGTGTATGCATCTGTTAGGCCGGTATTACTACTACGGAACAGGCGCAGATGTTGATAAAAAAGAGGCACTTCGATGGTTTAAAAAAGCTGCAGATGCGGGCTCTATGGGTGCCAAATATATGACAGGGGTGCTTTATGCCGATAAAAGTGTAGGTAACGACATGAAAAAAGCTGTAGAGTATTTTAAGTCCGCTAAGGATGTGCGTGAAGCATGGTTGCTGCTGGCAGATTGTTATTCCAAAGGGGAGGGAACTTTCATGGACAAACAGTCTGCTCGGGAATGTGAGCGGAAAGCCTCATACTGTCCCTCATATTCGGAGTTTGTGCCGGAGATGTGCTACGGAAAGCTGAATTTGGAAAGAGATGGTATCTGGGAATCTTTTACATTGAGATTCGAATATTGGGGGCATAATGGGGTCGTAATAGTGCATAGAAACGAACATCTTACTAATTTACTATAAGATCCACCCCGAAGACACTATTGTAGTAGATGATTGTATTGCATCTTTTACCACGGAAGGGATTAGGGTGTCCCTCCCTTAACAAAATGTATCACTATGGACTATAAGAAAGTATTTTTTATCATTGGTATTGCATTGTTGTTCCACGCCGAAGCGATGTGCCAATGTACAACTGCGCTCTCCAAAACTGGCAACGCCCACTGGAGGGCGGCAGAGACATTGATGGGAATGGCTTCGACTGCCGATGACTATGAACAGGTCGCCATTGAGCTGAAGCAGGTTGCGGAATCGGACCCGAACTATGCCCCTGTGTATATGAAACTAGGCAAGCTGTACACCCAAATCGGCAACGACAAGGGCGAGTCGGCATTTGACCTAGCCGAATACTATTACGGACGGTGCCAGGAAGTGTGCCCAGACAGCGCCGATGCCGTCGTCGTGGAGATGGCCATCCTCAACGCCCTGCGCCGCAAATTCGCCAACGGGCCAAACCGGTTTGCCGGAACGTGGGGACGGTGGTACGAAGGGAAATTCACCCCCTATGTAGTAATTACCTATGACGGAAACAGCTATTCTTTTGCTCCTCGAGATGGTTTTTGTTCTGGTTGCAAAGTCATTGATAGAAAGACAACAGCAACAAGTCTTGTATTAATAACAGAATACGTACACGACCATCGCGATGAATTGAGAAAAAAAGGATTGACTCATTACTACGGAGATAGGGGTGACAGTGACGGCGTGGCTGACCCTGGCTATCCATCAACGGGACGGTACAATTATGACAAAACCATTAGCAGATATACAAATTCATATACCATTGAGGGCGATGCGGTCTATTACAGGTATGCAGAGTACCACGCGGATTATTACTTCAACGGTCAAAAAACACACGCTGAAACAGACCGCAGCATGAGCCCGATAAAACTTGTCAAATATCAATAAGACACTCCCCAAAAGGTAAAGAAACAATACAACGTCATGAAACTATTTATGAATCGGAAGATGAAAAGAATAACATTACTTACTTTGGCTGCAATCTTCACCGCATTACTACCATTGTACGGACAGACAAGCAAGTATGATGGGGAATGGTACAACAAATACAATGGTGTATGCGGCCCGGAGTACCAGGATGATAACGAAAACACTCCCGTTAAAAAAGGCGTGGGAAATCGCGTCTTCAGAATACAGACAGAAGACGGAGAGACCACGGTGTTGGCAAAGGAACAATATCCCTGCGCCTCGGATT
>JAILDR010000102.1 GCA_024689285.1 Bacteroidales bacterium
GCTCGAAAAAAGGTGGTGGTGAACGTTGAATTTGTCTTTGCAGTCATTTAAGTAACTGTTCAACATTAAGCTACATGATTTTTGAAGCGGGACTTGGGGACACGGGACAAAACCAATTGTCTCGCGTCTCGTGTCTCGTAGTCCCGAGTCCAATATGCAAACTAAATTTGCTCATCTACTTAGTATTTCGTCTGTACTGGAAAGGAGATATGCAAAATGATGCGTATTTTTCACGAAAATGCGGTTATTCCACCACAATTTTCCGCGTTTCGCCGCCCAATGTCACAAAATACAACCCTTGAGGCAATTCCAACTTTTCCTTGCCTTCGATTTCCTTGGTCAGAATGGTCTGGCCGAGGGCGTTAGTGACGGTCATAGTGCCTGTGCCTTCAATGATTACAAATCTTTTGGCTGGATTGGGATAGATCTTGAAGATGCTTCTATGGTTTTCGCAAAGTTGGTCGTATGGCCTTGTGCAAAACACCGCTTCAGGACTTGTGGGAGAGGCGTAATACGACCTTGTCTCTTTTTTGCGTTGCGTGAAAGTGTAAGATGTGTTCGGCGTAAGGCCTTCAAAAATCGGGGAATCTTGCCATTCACCACCGTTGATATTGTATTCGCAGCCTTCTTCAATAACAAGAGTGATGCTTGTTTCGGTGTTGCTCTCCATCAGCGGGGCTTCGGGCATTGCCTGTTCTGCCTTTCGGACCGGGCCGACAAGAGGTGAAATTACGGTTCCCACACAATTCTCGGCAGTGACTTGCACGCAAATGTTCTCGTCAATGTCGTCCTCGGTCAAAGTATAAGTCTGGAAAACAGCACCTTCAATGATAGTTGTGTCGCGTTTCCATTGGTAAGCCAATTCGCCCAAATCGGGGATGGATGGGATTGAACCCAACTCGCATATAGCAGTCAGTGTGTGTCCGAAAACGGGTTCGCCGTCAATCTTGACCTCACCATTCAAAGTAGGCGTGGCTACGCCGTTTAATAAGTTCTCTATCGCTCCGTAGGCGTTCAACCTTCTTCCCTCCGCTACCAAACCGTCGAGAGAAGGCAGATGGTCGGCACCATCGAAAAGGGATTGTCTCACTGAAAGACAGAAACTTGCGGGGTCGTTTTTGCAGGCCTGCATCATTTCCTCGGGCAGGGCGGCATACATCAGCGCAATGGTTCCGGAGACTTGCGGAGTGGCCATCGAGGTTCCTGTGGAGTTGCCATAGTTGCTGTTAGGCGTTGTGGAATAGATGCTTGTGCCGGGTGCGCCCAGGTCGATGTTTTCGATGCCATAGCCCGCGTTGCCATATTTCACATCTTGCGAGGTGGTGTTGGTGATGCCTATCAGATAGTTGCCCGGGCAGGCAGACGGCACATCGCCGACCACATCGACATTCACGTTCAAGTTTGGGCCAGCGCCGCAACTCAATATGCCGACATTGCCCATCTCGTCGTACATTGAGCACCAGATGGGATAATCATCGGGATTGCCGTAATCGACGCCAAAGGATGAATTGGTGGCCACGATGAAAGAGCCTTCCTCGCCATTGGTTTCATTGTAGCGGGCACGCATTTCCAAAGCGTATGAATAGGCCTCCACCACGATGGATTCGTTGCTTGAACTTCCGCAAATGGACATGACCTTCACGTTCCAGTTCACGCCGCAAACGCCTTTTCCGTTGTCGCCAACCGCTCCGATGATGCCCGAAAC
This sequence comes from Bacteroidales bacterium, assembly GCA_024689285.1. Next base: position 1,706 of record JAILDR010000102.1, read on the forward strand.
ATGGGTGCCGTGGTGGTTGGCACCGACATTTCCATTGTGGTTGTAGGCATTCCAGCCACGATAGTCATCCACATAGCCGTTGCCGTCGTCATCGATGCCGTTGTTGGGGATTTCACGGGTGTTTATCCAGCAATTCAGGTCTTCGTGACCCCAATCGGCACCGCCGTCGATGACGGCCACCACGATGGTGTCGCCTGTCGCCGTGACACCGCCCGTGGTGAACTCTTCCCAAGCCTGCGGCAGGCTCATAATGGCCGGTGCCCATTGTTGGCCGAAATAGGGGTCGTCAGGAATCGCCTCGCGCAGCGTGATGTTCGTATGGTTGTTCTGGATGACACGGACATCAGGATGCTTCCAAAGCCGCTCCATCTTCACTTCTCGTGATTCGGACTTGTCTGCAATTTCGAAAAGCCAGATATTCAGCCTTTTGGATAACATTCTTTTGGGCGAAATTCCCACATTCGAGTTGACGGCAAAAGCTGCAGCATCCACGCCTTGCTCCAACCAAATGATGAATTCGTTTTCCACGAAAGTCTCGTTTTCGGTCTTGGTGATTTGCTTTTGCCCGAAAGAAAACATAGGCAGCAACGCCATCGCCAAAACGATTGCTGATTTGATGATTGATGGTTTCATTTATGATGTTGTTTTAGGGTTAAAATTGTGAATAGTTTTCAGTTGAAGAAAACAAGATTGATAAGCTCAGGGGGGTAATTATGTTAGTGTGTTGATTTCTTGTTTTTTTAGTTCGTTGTTGGTTTGTTGGATTATTGATTATCAGTTTGCATTCGGCCATTCATCGTCACAACACAATTCCAAGTTGCCAAAATAAAGTGCATTTATCGGAAAACTTAAATCGGCATGTTTGCCCCAAATGAGGTTGCCATTGCGTAGCCAAAATTTCTTGAACTCCGAGATTTTCTTATATTTGTTATATTGAGGATGAGGATGCTTTTCGAAAAAACCACTGAAATCAATAGTTTGGGTGCTGCCGTCACTGAACAACAACGACAGCATCAAGCCATCCACATACTGTACATTATCAATACTAATCTGCTTCATTTCAGCTTCGTTTTAATGTCCGTACATCTTACCCGTTTCTTATAGATGAAGAATGAAACCCATTTCTCCACAATCCCCTTCCAATACTTTTCAATAAACTCAATAGCTGTCCTTTCATCTTTACCCACCAATGGTTTCCCCTTATCTCTTTTCTTGATTTCAATCAACTCGCCATCCACAATTATCAAGTCAAAAATGGTCATTCGGTCTTGATGCTCAACATGAACATGGATGGCTCGTGCTCTTGGGAAAAGAACGAGAATATGAATCCAAAATAGGTATAAATATCAGGCATAGCTATTATATTTGAGGTTTTTCCATCCGCAAAAATAGCAAAAATTCCGAAAACCAGTAGTTTTCACTCCAACTTTTCACGAAATCGCCACCTCAATCCATCGTCCATCCTTGAAATTGACCACACTTCGGTAGCCTGCCTTCTTCAAGGCTTTTTCGGCGGAGTCAAACTCCAACGAGATTTCGCTGAAGTGGTGTGCGTCGGCGGAGATGATAGCGGGAATGCCCATCTTGCATGCTTCTTGCATCAGCCAAGGCGAAGGATAGAAGCCGTTGTAGCGTTTCTTGTAGATGCCTCGTGTGTTGACTTCCATCACGAGACCTTTTTCGCGGATGAGGTCGAGGGTCTCTAAAGCCAATTTGTGGTACCAGGTTTCGTCTTCGTGGAAATATCTGTCGCGGTTGTGCATCTTGATTTTGTCGAAATGGGCGATGATGTCGAACTGCTCGTTTTCAATCATCTCGTTTGATTGCTCGAAAAACCGGCGAACGGCACGACGGATGTCACCATCAAAGAACTTTTGAAGACCCTCGTCATAGACTTCCCATTTGGGGCCGTCGATGAACCAAATCTCGTCAGGGTTGGCTGATTGGCCCACCAGATGCACCCCACCAATTAGATAATCAAGGTGATACTTCTCCTTGGTTATGGAAAAGGGTTCCGAGGTGTTTGTGATGTAATCCGCTTCCAAAGCGCAATACAAGGCGATTTTGCCCTTGAATTCTTCCTTCAGTAGGGCAATTTCCGACACATAGCGAGGCATGTCGGCCTCCTTGACGGAGAAATTATTGTCGAATGGCAAAGGGCTGTGCTCAGAAAAACCGAGCGAAGTAAACCCTTGTCGGACGGCTTCTTCCACGATTTCTTTAGGTTGAGATTTGCCGTCGCTGTAAATGCTATGGGTGTGAAGATTAAAGTTCTGCATCGTCTTGGTTTTGAGCGTCGCGTGCTTTTTTGTCTTTCATGGAGCCTTCAAAGATGTCGAAACATACGAAGCGGCACTCCAAAGGTCCGTTCCAAATCGGGATTTTCACTAAGGGCTTCAGCCCCACATGGCGCAGAGCCACAGCATCGTCGGTAATCAGCCAGCACTTGAACCCTTGGAAATTATGCTTCAGAGTGCGGCCAATTTCAGCATACAGCTCGTCGATGTCGTCCTCTTCGAGACGGTCGCCGTAGGGTGGGTTGATGATCATGATGCCACCGCCTTCGGGAGGGGTAAGGTCGTTCATGTCTTTTTTCATCAAGTGGATGTCGTGCTGCAAATGGGCATAATTGATGTTGCCTTCGGCAATGGCGACAGCCTTTGGCGAGCGGTCGGAAGCCCAAATCTCATAGTCGAAGTCACAAATCTTGTCGTCGGCTTCTTGTTTGACGCGCTGCCACAGTTCGGCATCGTAGTCGTCCCATTTCATGAAGCCGAACTCCTTGCGGTAGTAGCCTGCCGGTATCTTCATGGCATACATTGCTGCCTCGATGGGAATGGTGCCCGAGCCGCACATGCAGTCCAGAAAATTGCAGTCGGCTTTCCAGCCGGTGAGTTGAATCAAGCCGGCAGCCAGAACCTCGTTCATCGGGGCTTTGTCGACCTGCTTGCGGTAGCCTCGGTGGTGCAACGACTCGCCTGAACTGTCGAACAGAATGGTCACTTTGTCCTCGCGGATGTGCAAGTTGATGCGCAGGTCGGGGTTTAAGGTGTTGATATTCGGTCGGATGCCATACACCTCGCGGAACTGGTCGACGATGGCGTCTTTCATCTTCAGGCTGGCGTACTGTGAGTGGGTGAAATAACGTCCGCTGGTCACGGCGTCAATGCAGAAAGTTTGGTCGGTGCGAATCAGTTCGAACCAGTTGATTTCCTGCACTTTCTTATAGAGGTCGTCTTCGTTTCGCGCAAAGAAACTTTTGTAAGGTTTCAGCACCTTCAAGGCGGTGCGTACTTCATAGTTGATTCGGTACATGAGTTCCTTGTTGCCTTCGCAAATGACGGCACGGTGCATGGGACGCACGTTTTTGGCCCCTAAAGCCTTGATTTCCTCGACGAGAACGTCCTCGAGACCGGCTGCGGTTTTCGTGATAAGTTGATAGTTTTCCACAGTTTTGAAATTTTTGGCAAAGTTACGGTTAATTATTGAATTGGTGTCAATGAAATTGTTTAACTTTGCCCCCAAAATCAAAAACAGAAATCACATGGCTATACCTGTTGTAGGAGCAATCATTAAGGCGGCCGCCGAAATCAAGAACGTTCCGGTTGAGATACGCCAAAACCATACCGACCCCATCCGCGCCCAAAAACGTGAGCTGCGCAAGCTGTTGACCAAAGCACAATTCACGGAGTTCGGCAAGTTTTACCATTTTGATGAAATACTCCTGTCAGGAAATTTCATGGAAGAATTCCGCAAGCGCGTCCCCGTGTTTGATTATAACAAGATGCACGACGAATGGTGGCACCTCAATCTACAAGGCAAGCGCAACATTGCCTGGCCTGGTAAAATAAAGTATTTCGCACTCTCTTCAGGCACGTCAGAGGCTGCCAGCAAATACATTCCCATCACCCGTGCACTCAACAATTCTATCACGCGAGCCAGCATCCGCCAATTGGTTTCAGCCACTCGTTACGACTTCCCCGTCGGGTTCTACAACCGAGGCATCCTGATGATTGGCGGCAGCACCGACCTGCAATACAACAAAGAATACGGCTACTATGCGGGCGACCTTTCCGGCATCTCGGCTGGTAAGATCCCGTCGTGGTTCGAGTATTTCTACAAACCCGGACAGAAAATCTCAAAGATTAAGGACTGGGGTGAGAAGATGGACCTTATGGTGAAAGAAGCTCCCAAGTGGGACATCGGCGTCATTGTGGGTGTGCCGGCATGGGTGCAGATTCTGCTTGAACGCATTATCAAGGAATACCACCTCAACACTATCCATGATTTATGGCCTAATCTGGCTGTTTATGTCCATAGTGGTGTGGCCTTTGCGCCTTACGAAAAGAGCTTCGAACGGATTTTCGGCAAGGAGGTGCTTTTTGTTGAAAGCTACTTGGCCTCAGAGGGTTATATAGCCTATCAGGTTGACTTGAAGAAGCGCGTCATGCAGCTGTTGGTCGACAATGGCATCTATTTCGAGTTTGTTCCCTTTAACGGGGAGAATTTCGACGAGAACGGCAGCATTGTTGAGTGCCCCAAGACCTTGATGCTTTCTGAAGTGGAAGAGAACAAGGAATACGCTATCCTGTTGTCGACCTGCGCTGGCACTTGGCGCTATCTTATTGGCGACACCATCAAATTCCTCAACAAAGTGAATTGCGAAATCGCCATCACAGGTCGCACCAAACAATTCCTGAGCATCACCGGCGAGCACCTGTCGCAAGACAACATGACCCGTGCCGTCGAGATGATGGCGGAAAAGCTTGGTGTCACCATTACGGAATTCACAGTAGCCGGTATCCGTCACGACACGATGTATGCCCATCACTGGTATCTCGGCTGCGACGAGACCATCGACAAGCAGCAAGCCATCAAACTGATTGACGAGAACCTCTGCCAGCTCAACGACGACTATGCCGTGGAACGCACCCAGGCCATCAAAGAGCTGTTCATTGATGTGTTGCCCACCAAGTACTTCTATGAGTTCATGGAACAAAAAATCGGCAAATGGGGCGGCGCCACCAAATTCCCGCGCGTGATGAAGGGCAAACGGCTTGAACTTTGGGAAGAGTATGTACAAAGTCTGAAAGCATAAAGCCAATGGATAATACTTCGGATATTTTCGACAGGATGCCTGAGTTCAGCCGTATCGGCTCGTTCAGTTTTCTGTTTTGGGCCATTCTGATAGGTCTGTTCCTGTCGATAGTTGTCAACATGGGGCCAGCCTTCATCACTTTGATGCAGACTAGTCTCCATCGGGGCTTCCGTTCTGCGGCGTGGTTCGCTACAGGTGTGATTCTCAACGATGCTATGGTGGTATCCATCTGCGTTTTGTCTTCAGTACAAGTCGTGATGAGGTCTTCCCATGAGGCCGCGTTGGCATGTGTTGGTGCAGGCATTGTTTTGCTGTTGTTTGGTGTCTTCACTTACCGAAAAAAAGTAAAAGACCGCCAAGAGCGGGACGAATACATTGAGAAACGCGCCAACGAAGTGCTGAAAGAGCAGGAGGATAAGCCCGCATGGTTTGTTTTTCTCGCCAAGGGCTTTGTGCTCAATATCCTAAATCCATTCGTTTGGATTTTCTGGTTTTCGGCAGTAGCTATGGTGGCAGGCAACATGGGTGGCAACAAGGTGAGCACCATTGTGTTTTTTGCCGTCATTTTGGGCACCACGCTCCTTATGGAGCTGCTGAAAGCATGGGGTGCAGCCAAGTTGAAGAGATTCCTCAATGCCGATCGCACCGTTATTATTAATAAGGTGGCGGGGGGGTTATTAATGCTATGCGGTGCCTATTTCATTATTTTCAAGGGAATTGTAGGCATTATCAAATAACGGATTGATTAAACGTTGAGACTCGGGTTAGGAAATAAAGTTTGGTTGACGGCAATCGTGCTTTTGATGGTGTGCAATCCATCCAACATCAGTTTGGCAGACACACAATCTGGCTTATCTCAACAGTTGCCATTTTCAGATACTCTTATCAACGACCATACTGAAACACCGTTATTAACTGAACAAATAAAGCAGCATTACTTTGAGGAGGAAAGAAAGGATACGGAAGCAATCGTAGCCATCATCGGAGCGTACTTTGTTGTGATCCTAATGCTTTTCATTTCAAATCAGAAGAAAGAAAAGCAAAAACAAGAGCTTGAAGTGCAGATGAAAGATGAACAATATGCTCACGAAATGAAGCAGAAGGCCCTTTCGGGCCGGCTGAAAAAGAGCAACGAAGCACTTCGAGAGGCTATAAAACAAAGGGAAAGACACGAAATGGAGCAGCAAATCGGTGATGACACACTCTTTAATAGTACTGGTCAGGAGAGATATGAAGCATTTTTGCAAATGCCGATATGTCAGACCATACTTGATAGAGTTGCTCTGCTGCATGCTGACAAGCGCATTGCATTGAAAACCAATACGGATGTAACAGAATTTAAATCCCTTGCCTTGTCGCACTCTGAACGGGCATTACTCTCAAAAGCAGTCGAAACCGGTTTCCCAAAACTCTTTGATACATTAAAAAATCTATATCTTAATTTGGACAGGAAAGAATGGCTATACTGTTGCCTTTATCTGATGCAATTAGATAAAATGAGCATTTGTGTTTTGCTTCAGGAATCGTACCACACCTGTAGGCGACATACGCTAAAGTTGGAAGAATCATTCGAATGTCATCATGAATTGATGGTTTTCTTGCTGGAACAAGCAAAGGCTATTTAAGCTCTGATTTTCAAATTCTTAATGATTATTCTGCAAAAACTGCAATTCCAATTTTTGACTTTGTCACAAAATAATGCCATATTTTTGCAGCGTTTTCGAAAACAAATTCACAAGTAAGTCAAACAAGTAAAATCTCAATGAAATGAAAAAGTTTAAAGATTACAACATTTTTGGCCACGATAGGCCTATCCTCAAGTTTTGGATTATGATGATTTGCATAATGGCTGGTGCATTATTAGGCAGATACATAATTTGTCTCATCTATAAAGACAACTTCAATTGGTCTAACTATACCTTTTTCCTGTTCCTATGCACAATGATTATCATCAGTTATTTTGTCGGACGACTGATCGCCTACAAAACAAAACTATTTCCCCAAGCGCAAAACAGGGACAACGTACTGAAATGGACTTTTACCATTTTAGGACTATCCCTCATAACCCTAAGCATTTTCATCATTCCGTGAGCTTGAAAAACCATCTGTCCCACTGCCCCTTTAAGGACAGTGGGACAATGGAACACGGGACAATGCCACGTTAATGTTAAGTCAGAGTTGGATATTTCACTTCACGCGATAAAATGTTCAAATGCATTCCAAGGCGACACATCGGGCAGCGGTGCCGTAATCTCGATGGAAGTCTTCAGCACAGGATGCTCAAAAGCAATGTGATAGGCGTGCAAACTGATAGAGGCATCGGGATTGCTGCGCGGATAGCCGTATTTCAAATCGCCACGAATAGGACAACCGATGTGCGCCAATTGACAGCGAATCTGGTGGTGCCTTCCTGTAAACAATTCGATTTCAAGTAAGTAAAAGCTCTCCGATTTCCCTACGACACGATAGCTCAGCCGTGCCAGTTTGGCTTCCTTGGTGCCTTGGGGAACGACGAACGACTTGTTCATCTTCTCGTTCTTGACGATGTAATCCTCCAGCACATCAGCCTGCTTGGGCGGATGGCTTTTCACCAAGGCGAGGTAAGTCTTGCGGAAATCGCGGTCTTTCACCTTCACCGTCATTCGCGACAAGGCCTTGCTCGTCTTGGCAAACACGACAGCACCACTCACAGGCCGGTCGATACGATGCACCAGACCTGCAAAAACATTGCCCGGTTTGTCGTATTTCTCCTTGATGTATTGCTTCACGTCGTCGAGCAGGCATACGTCACCTGTTTTGTCGGCCTGCACGATTTCCGACGGAAGCTTGTTCACTACGATGAGATGGTTGTCTTCGTATAGGACTCTGTCGGATATGCTGCTCATATCATACAGCAGATTGTATCTCGAAGAGGTTCAAGAACCCCGTCATCATGAACACGCTGCGAATGTTGTCGCAAATGTTGCGGACGATGATCTTGCCACTCCTGTCGGCAGCGGCCTTGCGCAAGGTCAGGAAAATGCGCAGACCCGAGCTGGAGATATAGGAGAGATCGGTGCAGTCCAGAATGATGGTCTTGTCGGCTTCTTCGCACAAAGCGTTCATTTGGGGCGTGATTTCCTGCGCTCCGGGAGTATCCAAACGGCCTGAAAAACGAACCGTAATGGTGTTGTTCTCACGTGAAATGTTAACATCCATGTTGTTGGTAATTTTTAGTTATTGTCAATATGTTTTTTTCATTTTTGCGTTCATAATTTACCGTGTCCATGATGGTACGGACGAGATGAATGCCGAGCCCTCCAATGGGACGTTCGTCCATCCCTGCATTGATGTCAACTTCCTTCTTGGCGGTCGGGTCGAAGGCCTTGCCGCTGTCAGTAATGACAATCGACACAAGCTTTCCGTCGACGGAGGCATCGATGTCAACCACACCATCTGTTCCTTCGGGATAGGCGTACATGATGACGTTGCTCACGGCTTCTTCCAAAGCCAGGTTAAGATTAAACTCGGCTTCTTGGTCGAGTTGCGCCTCGCCAGCCAGAACGCCTACGAAATCGGGCAACAAGGCAATCTGTTCGATGTTGTTATGCAGGGTAAGATGATGCAGATGCCTGTTTGGGCTGCCCAAATAGTGGATAAAGAGCATCGTCAGGTCGTCGCTTTGAGGGGCCTCGCCCACGAAGAGGGAGACTTGGTCGGCGATGTTTTTCAGATGTTTGTCGGAAGGTTTCCTTCCGTGAAGGGCGGCTTCTATCCGGTTTTCGCCAAACAGCTCTTGGGAAGCGTTTTCTGCCTCTGAGAGTCCGTCGGTATACAGGAAGAGGGCATCGTCGTAGTGGAAGGGTATCTCTTGCTCAACGAAATCAATTCCCTTGATGATGCCCAGCGGAACGTTGGGCTCTACCGACAGCACCCTGATGGCATCGGTGAGAATCATAGGCGGATTGTGACCAGCGTTGCAGTAGCGCAGCTGGCCTGTATTCAGGTCAAGCACGGCGCAAAAGAAGGTGACGAACATGTTGTTCTCGTTGGATTCCGACATAGAGTCGTTCATCGAGACGATGATTTTTGCAGGACTATCCTCGTGGGCCGACATGACACGGAACAGGCTTCGGGTCACAGCCATCACTAAAGAGGCGGGAATGCCTTTGCCGGAGACATCGCCGATACAGAAAAACAACTTCTCGTCGCGGATAAAGAAATCGTACAAATCGCCTCCGACTTCTTTGGCGGGAATGATGGAGGCTGCCATGTCAAGGTCTTTTCGTTCAGGGAAAGGAGGGAAGGTTTTGGGTATCATCGCCATCTGGATGGCACGGGCGATTTGAAGCTCGTTTTCTATACGCTTCTTTTGTTCGTTCAGATGTTGGTATTTGACCTGGTTTTTCGCCAATACCTTGAGAATGATAATCAGCATGGCCACGCCCAACAGTTGGAGCAACTTCACTATCATCCCCACTCTTCGCACATCGCCAAACAGTTCTTTTTCCGGAAGGAAAATCGACATAGACCAGCCCATTTTTTCCACAGGCGAGAAATAAACACGATTGTTTTGACCCTTATATCTGACCGGCATTTCACCCGTTTGCCCCGAAAGCATAGCTTTGTTGACTTGGTCAATGGCTTCGTATTCTTCCGATTCGAGGGCAAACTGGTCGACGGTTTTGTTCATCACCAGCGTTTCGACCGGGCATGTCATGATACGTCCGCCCCGGCTGATTACCATGTTGAAGGCATTGGGGTAGACCTTTATCCCATCCAGAAGCATTGAAAGCCAATCCAAAGAGATGTCGGCAGTCAATATGGCGGCTATGTTGCCGTTAGCATCTTTTACGGGCATCGAGAAAGTGGTCATAAGCATTTCTCCGCCATTCTCGTCAAAATAGGGCTCCGACCAGTAACTGTCTTGCAGCTCGATAGGTTTGGTAAACCATTCCATGGCGGGATAGTTATACTCTTCCGTCGCCAACGACAACACTTTGATTTCACCCGTCTCCAAATCGCGGGTGGCATACGGGGCATACAAGGGATATTCTTTGATATAATCAGGGACAAGTGCAATAGTCGATCCCACCACCACGGGATTATCGCTCACTACGCGCTGGGGGATCCGCTTCAGGCTATCAGGGTATTCCAGACACCACTGGGCAACCCAAATGCTGTTGCGCACGGCTGCCTCGGTCTGATTCACGACATCCATAATCTTGTTCTCGGCAATTTTCAGTTCACCTTTGGCCCTGATAGCGGCTTCTTGCTTGATTTCCCTTTGGGAAAAGACGTATTGGATGATGGACGTAGCCTCTAAGGTGACGGCAGCTATCATCACTAACAGGATGCCGGCTCTTGTCGACATGCCCAGTATTTTCCTGTCATTTTTGTCTGTTTTCATAGTATGGATTTTAGGGCTGCACGAAATTCTGGCATAGGCCGACGGGAGTCGCGTTCAACAATTAAGGTCTTGAGTCCGGCATAAGGCAGGATCATTTCATTAATTTCCTTCAGCGGGATGCCCTGACCGAAATAGATTGGAACAAAACATTCCCAAAACCGTATGGATAGCGATTTGGGCATGTGGAAGGTTTCCTTGATGAAGGCTTCGTCACTCAGGCAGCAACACAGGTAAACCATAGCCACATCAAAGAGGTGGTTGCCCCAACAAAAATCGCCCAAATCGATGAAATAGCGTTGATTGCCGACAAAGATTGCGTTGCTGAACTGAAGGTCGCCATGAACAGCGGTGTCTTCGTCGGGAACATCGGCTATGAAGCGTTTCAGACGGTCTTTTTCTGTTGGGGTGAAAAACGGATTCTCCTCAAGCAGACGGTAATACCTGTCTTTGACATTCTCAAACATCGAAGTGTCAACATGCGTGGCATGAAGTTGTTTGCACAGCATAGCGAACTCCGCGGCGAATTGCTGCACTTTTTCAGGCTCGTCGGCAGTGGCGCGTGAATAGGATTTCTTGTCGGGAATGCGGCGGAAACGGATTCCATAGCGACCGTCTTCCGTAACCACATATTCGCCTGGCTCAGGGGTAGGGATGCCCGCGTCAAACACTTTGCGGGCCAGGTTCATCTCGTCCAAAGGCTGCTGTATCTTGCCTGGATGATAGAGCTTCAGCATGACCGAAGAATCGGTCTTGTGGTCATAGCTTTCGCCATTGGCACCACCGCCGAAGAGGACGTAATCATCGAGTGAGATTTTAATGGCTTCCATGGGAAAAGACTTGATGGATTAACGATTCAAATTCTTGGAACGCAGCCGTGTCTTGAAGTTCCCTCAAGGAATCGGCGAGGCCGCGATAATGCCACTCATGGTCATGGGGGTTCTTGGAATGAAAGCGGTCCCAAAGGGCGTCACCTAATTTGGCATAATCGCTGGCAATGGCGCGCATATTGGAAAGCTTGTCGCCCAAGGCTACTATCTTGGCATCGTGGGGAGCCTTGGCCAATTTGTCTATGGCAGCTTGCTTGCGCTCGTGCCAACTGTCTTCCTGGCTCACACCCTCCTTCCTATCTTCGCTCTCGAGAGCCACCAGCATGGCAACCCTTTCTCCGAACTCTCTTCTGAGGTCTTCTATCGTAACGTCGGTGTCTTCTACGGTGTCGTGCAGCGCGGCAGCGGCAAGCAGTTCCTGATCAGGAGTCATTGTGGCGACGATTTCCATAGCTTCCATGGGGTGAACGATGTAAGGGAAGCCTTTCCCCCGGCGTTCGGTACCGGCATGGGCTTTGACCGCATAGATGATAGCACGGTCTAAAAGATTTGTATCGAGCGGTTTCTTTGACATAACTATTGATTCATAAAAGGAAGGTTTTGGGCTTGCTCCATCAGGGATTCCGCCATCATTTCGTTGCTTTCTGATTCGCCGAGCAGTTTGTTGAACAGTCGGACGATGCCTATTTTCCCTCCACCGTTTTTCAGGATATATGCGATGCAAAGGTTTTGCGGACCTATTGACGAAGCCACTATGTCGAGGTCGGTGAGCCCCATCTGGTAGCAGGCAATTTGGTAGGCACCTTCCGAATACTTCTTGATAATCCGGTCCACATCGCCAAGGGTCTTGCAAAGCAAAGCCTTGAATATGGTGAGATAGGGCATCAGAGACACTTCTTGAATCTCCGCCTGGTTTAAGGCTGCTATGCGGCGGTTGAGCTGGCCGAAGGGGTCCAAATCCAGATAGCTCCTGAAGGTTTCACCGTCGAGTTGGGCATCGTCAAGGTTGCCCGATGCCACCAAGGCCTGCATCCTGCGGCGATAGTCGGTGACTTCCATACGGATACGGCTAAACTCAGCATCGACGAGTTCAAGCATGCCGGCCAGGCGGTTCATATTCCGGATGTATTCCTTAGGAATCTCCACTCCACTCTTGTAGCCTATGTCATGATACATGTTGGCCCAGGCATGTTGCATAAGGGTGCGCATCTGTATCTCCATGCGATAGGGCATATCGGGCGTGTGGCATACATAATGCAAAGAGAGATAACCAAAGCTGTCGATGTCGTGCAACTTGCGCTTATCCACAGAGTTGTCCCAGTCCACCTCATAATACCGATCGATGACCGAAGCTACCTTATCCACATCGTCTGGATAAAAAGTGATGACACGAAATCCTACAATATCCGTAATATCCGCCAGACTCTTGTATTTGTCGCCTTTGAGTAACAACTTCCCAACTAAAGAGGATTCCGTTTTAATACGCGACTCCAATCCTGCAATCCGGATGCCAGCCTTCGACAGATAGTCGCGGATAGATTCCAAATGCCTTTTTTCAGTCTCCTGAAACAGTGGCAGGCACTCCCGATACTCCTGAAGAATCGTCTCTGAATGCGGGTCTAATTTCATCTTCGTAGCTGTTTTTAGTTATCATTCTCCACTATCACACCGCTGCCTATGACATACGGTTCTGTCTCATGATATATCACGCCAAACTGACCGGGTGCCACGCCCGAGATGGCGACCTCCGACTCGATGTCGGCACCATGCTCAGTTAAACGGATGCGCCCAAAGGTAAACTCTGGCTGATGACGTATCTTGAACCGGATACGTTGTCCGTCAACGAACTGAAGCTTGGGATTCATCGGCTGTAAGTCGCCCAAAGGGACGATATGGGTGTATTGCGCCGCGGGGTCGTAGCCTTGCGACACATAGACGATGTTGTTCGGGATGTCTTTTTTTACTACAAACCACGGGCCGCCGCCAAGGCCTAAGCCCTTCCGCTGCCCGATGGTATGAAACCAAAAGCCTTTGTGCCGTCCCAGTTTTCTGCCTGTCTCCAGCTCCACGATATCGCCTGGCATTTCTCCCAGATATTCCCGGATATAATCGTTATAGTTGATTTTGCCTAAGAAGCAAATTCCTTGGCTGTCGTGCCGCTCGGCGCTTGGCAACCTATATTTGGCGGCCAGTTTGCGCACTTCAGGTTTGGGAATATCGCCGATCGGGAAAATGACTTTGCTCAATTGTGCGTAGGTGATACGACCGAGAAAATAGGTCTGGTCCTTGAAAGTGTCTGCTGCGGTACCGAGCCAGAAGACGCCGTCGTCGTCCATCCATGAGCGGGCGTAATGTCCCGTGGCGATTTTGTCGAAGTTATGGCCTTCCTTCTCCTCAAAAGCGCCCAGCTTAATCCAACGGTTGCACATCACATCCGGGTTGGGCGTTAGACCTTTGCGGACCATTTCCATAGTGTATTTCCCTACGGTTTCAAAATACTCGTGCTGCAAATCCACGATGTCGAACTTGCAGCCGTATTTCTTGGCGATATAGGTGGTGATCTCGATATCCTCTTCCGACGGGCAACTCGACAAGTCTTCCTTGCCCTCCATGCCAATCTTAATATAGAATATATGGGGATTGTAGCCCTGCTCTATGAGCAATGGCACTACTACAGAGCTGTCAACACCACCCGATACCAATGCGGCGATACTCATCTCACTGTTCCTTTCCTGTCGGTTTTAAAGATATAAAGAATCATCATGATAAGGAACACAGACACGGGAACACTAAACAGAATACGCAGCAAAACCTGTCCGAACAGGTGAAAACTGAACGACTCCATGAAGAACAGCATAAAGTGATGCACGAAGACCATGCAAAAGACATAACGCAAAAACCACATGCCGTCCAATTGATTGAGGTTTGGCTCGTGGATGTTTTCAAACTTCAGGGTTCCAGAAATGAGTTTGATGATGCGTGGACGACAGAATGCCATCATCGTGGTGGCTCCGGCATGAAGTCCAGGCGTACCCGTAAACAGGTCAACCGTCAGTCCCAAACCGAAACCCAGCAGCAGCAATTGCCAATTTTGGATATTGATAGGCAACAACAAAACAAAAATCAAGTAGATATAAGGATGCACATACCCTCCCAAACGGATGTGGTTGACCACAAGTACCTGAAACAGCACAAGGACGACGAAACGAATGATTTGAAGAACGGTCTTGTTCATTTGAAATTGGCTTTGAGTGAATCCAGTTCAGGTTTGTGAAGGTTGCGGATGACGTACACGTGACGAAGAGTGGCGAAATCGGTGGCAAAGCGCAGTTTGGCTGTGTTAAGTGCGCCACTTGCGGCAGCGGTGTTTATGTCGACCACGGTGCCTACCATCAAGTCTTCGGGGAAAATAAAGGAATAGGAGCTTGTCAGCACCGTGTCGCCTTCGTGCAGCACGACATGGGTCGGGATGTCCTCGACCATACCGTAGCGGTAGTTGTTGGTGCGCCATTTCAAGCTGCCCAATTCTTGGCTGTTTTTAAAGCGCACGCCCACAACGGAATTGCTGTGGAGCAAACTGAGGATGGAGGCATAGTGCCGACTGACATCGGCCACCACACCCACGATACCATCCGACGAGATGACACCCATGTCGGGCTCGATACCGTCGACTTTACCCTTGTTGATGATAATGTAGTTGTTGGCCTGCCCGATACTGTTGTTGACCACTTGCGCCGGAATATACTCATAAATGGTGTCAACGCCATTGAGGGCATAGGTGCAGGCAGTGGTGTCATACATCAATACGAGCTGCTCGCGAAGCCAGGCGTTTTCCTCGGCAAGCTGGCGGTTGGTTTTGTTCAAGCTGAAGTAGTTTCCCACCTCGCTGCTCCATTCGTACACCTGTCCCACTGCATCGTTGGTAGTGTTGACCACACGGTTGCGATGGAAGTTCTGGCTACGGGCGAGCAACAAGATGGAAATCACTTCGAGCAGAATGAACAGGATCACGAAGTGATGTTTCAATATGAAACGCCACAGGTTGTACATGCCTTATTTGATCAGGAATGTGAATCTGTCGAAGTTCTTCAGGGCGATGCCGGTACCGCGAGCCACAGCGCGCAGCGGGTCGTCAGCCACATGGATGGGCAGCTTGGTCTTTGCGTTGAGACGCTTGTCGAGACCACGCAGCAAGGCGCCGCCACCCGTAAGGTAGATGCCCGTGCGGTAGATGTCGGCCGACAACTCAGGCGGTGTTTGTTCCAAAGCATTCAAGACGGCGGTTTCAATCTTCATCACGCTCTTGTCGAGGCAGTGGGCAATTTCGGCATAGTTCACCCTGATTTCCTTCGGGATACCCGTCAGCATGTCGCGGCCTTGCACAGCGTAGTCATCAGGCGGATTGTCGAGTTGTGGGATGGCCGACCCCACTTCTATCTTGATGCGCTCGGCGGTGCGCTCGCCCACGATGATGTTGTGCTGCTTGCGCATATATTCTTCAATATCGGCGGTAAAGTCGTCACCGGCGATACGGATAGACTTGTTGTTGACGATACCGCCCAAGGCGATGACGGCGATTTCGGATGTGCCGCCACCGATGTCAATAATCATATTGCCCGTAGGCTCAAGCACATCGATGCCGATACCGATGGCAGCAGCCATAGGCTCATGGATCAGACGCACCTCTTTGGCACCGGCTTGTTCAGCCGAGTCTTTCACGGCGCGTTCTTCCACCTCAGTGATGCCCGAGGGAATGCAGATGACCATCTTGAGGCTGGGCGGGAATATGGTGTTTTTGAAATTAATCATCTTGATCATCTCACGCATCATGTATTCGGCGGCTTGGAAATCGGCGATGACACCGTCGCGCAAGGGGCGGATAGTCTTGATATTATCGTGGGTCTTGCCGTGCATCATCATGGCGCGTTTGCCGACGGCAATGATTTTTTTCGTGTCGCGTTGCATAGCCACAATGGAGGGCTCGTCAACGACCACCTTGTCGTTGTATATGATGATGGTGTTGGCCGTACCAAGGTCAATGGCAATTTCTTTGTTGAGGAATTTGAATGCTCCCATGGGTGTGTTATTTTATTGTTTTTTAATGTCTAAAATGTCTAAATCCTGTAAATACCATGCTGATTCCGTGTTGGTTGCAGCTATCGATGGATTCTTGGTCTCTGACAGAGCCGCCGGGTTGCACAATAGCCGCAATGCCCGCCTCGTGAGCCAGTTCCACGCAGTCGTTGAAGGGGAAGAAGGCGTCGGAAGCCAAAACAGCACCGTTTAAGTCGAAATTGAACGACTTGGCTTTCTCGATGGCTTGGCGTAAAGCATCAACGCGCGAGGTCTGCCCTATGCCAGAAGCGTAAAGCTGTTTGCCTTTGGCAAGGACGATGGCGTTGGAACGGCTGTGTTTCACAATCTTGTTGGCAAAAACCATATCGTCAATCTCCGAAGCCGTAGGAGCCTTCTCGGTGATGACCTTGAAGTCGGCTGGCGTTTCGGTGTGCAGGTCGCGGTCCTGGACGAGATAACCGTTCAATGCGGTTTTGACGGTCACGGTCTTGTAATGGTCGGCCTTCAAGCGCAGCACAACGCGGTTTTTCTTTGAGAAAAGCAGGTCGAGCACACCGTCGGCATAGTCGGGGGCCACAATGACTTCGATGAAGAGTTTGTTGATTTCCTCGGCGGCCTCAAGGTCGATGGGGCGGTTGCACACCAACACGCCACCGAAAGCCGAAACGGGGTCGCCCGCCAAAGCGTCGACATAAGCCTGCTTGACGGTAGGCCGGCAGGCCAAGCCGCAAGGATTGTTGTGCTTGAGAATCGCAAAAGTCGGTTCGTCAAACTCACGGATGAGGTTGAGCCCTGCGTCAAGATCGAGCAAGTTGTTGTACGACAATTCTTTGCCATGAAGTTTCTCGAACAGCGAGTCCATGTCGCCGTAGAAGATGCCTTTCTGGTGCGGGTTCTCACCATAGCGCAGTGGTGTGGCAGTGTCTTCACCAATGCGGAGCGACCTGATGGCATCGTCTTTGGCAAACCAGTTGTAGATGGCACTGTCGTAGTGCGAACTGACGCCAAAGGCATAAGCCGCAAAACGGCGACGGTCTTCCAACGAAGTCTCACCCTTTTGGCTTTCGAGCAGATGGATGAGCTCGCCATAATACTTCTGCGAAGGCACAATCAGCACATCGTTGAAATTCTTGGCTCCAGCACGTATGAGAGAGATGCCACCGATGTCGATTTTCTCGATGATTTGAGCCGAATCATCGGTCTTGGCCACAGTCTCCTCAAAGGGATAAAGGTCGACGATAACCAAATCGAAAGGCGGGATGTCGTATTCCTGCATTTCCCTCTGGTCCGATTCGAGTTGGGTGCGGCCCAGTATGCCTCCGAACACTTTAGGGTGAAGGGTCTTGACGCGCCCGCCGAGAATGGACGGATAGCCTGTGAGTGATTCCACGGTTTTCACCGTCGGATCGAGCGGCTTAATGAAGTCGAAAGTGCCGCCCGTCGAATATATTTGCACTTCGTTTTGCTTCAACAGACCGACGATGGTGTCGATGCCTGTTTTGTAAAACACTGATATTAAAGCAGTTTTAATCTTTTTCAATGGAGTAAAGTTTAGTTGGTTTTAATCTGCAAATTTACCAAAATAATGGAAACGGCGCAAGAGGTAGAAAACTTTTTTTTTGAACAATAAAAAACCAGGGGTGCTTTCTGGGGATAAGATGTTTTTGCACGCAGAACCCGCAGAATTTTATGAAGCGCGAGGCGAGGGGATTCCACGAAGAACAATGCAAACGATTACGTAAAATCCGTTACGTAAAATCCGTAATATTGAAAAAAT
>JAILDR010000103.1 GCA_024689285.1 Bacteroidales bacterium
TCTCTGGGGGATCCTGATGGCCAATCCGATCATATTGGTTATAGCAGCCATAGCGGCACTGGTCGCAGGATTTATCTATCTCTGGAATACCAGTGAAGAGTTCAGGCAGTTCTGGATCAACCTCTGGGAGGCTATAAAATCGGCTGCACAGGCTGTTGTTGACGCACTGGTAAATTTCTTCACCAAGACTGTGCCGGAAGCTCTCAGCAACTTAAAAGCCAAGGCTAAAGAGACATGGGACAACCTCAAATCGGCAGCAGGGACGGCATGGACGAACATCAAGACCACAGTCGTTGAAAAGGCCAAGCAGATGGCCAGTGATGTGGGCAATAAGCTGAAATCACTTAAGGATGATGCGGCTAAAACATGGGATAACATCAGGGCAGTTCTCCTTGAAAGTGAAGCCTAGGATGAGAATGTCGCTGTCGATGACTTGAATGCCTTTCTTCAGCATCAGCTTGATGGTTTGGGTGGCTACATATTCACCCATGCCGTCGTTCATGCGGCGACCGGCCAGAATGATTTCGGGATTGTATCCGTGACGCTGTGCGCATTGTGCCAGATAATACGGGTCAACGCCAATGCAATGGCCACCTACCAATCCCGGACGGAAAGGCAGGAAATTCCACTTGGTGCCAGCTGCTTCCAACACGTCGAGGGTATCGATGCCCATTTTGTTGAAGATCTTGCTCAGCTCGTTCACAAAGGCGATGTTGATGTCGCGCTGGCTGTTTTCAATCACCTTGGCGGCCTCGGCCACTTTGATAGACGGGGCGAGATGGGTGCCTGCGGTGATGACGCTGCTATATACTTCGTTGATGTATTTGCCAATCTCGGGTGTTGAGCCAGAAGTAACTTTTTTGATGTGTTCCACGGTGTGTTGCTTGTCGCCTGGGTTGATGCGCTCAGGGCTGTAGCCTCCATAGAAGTCGACATTCATCTTCATGCCTGAAACCTTTTCCACCACGGGAATGCATTCGTCCTCGGTAACGCCAGGATAGACGGTGCTTTCGTATACCACCACGTCGCCCTTGCCGATGACCTTGCCAACGGTGGTACTGGCACCTATCAAAGGGGTGAGGTCGGGATTGTTGTCATCATCCACAGGAGTGGGGACAGCCACGATATAAAAGTTGCAATCGCGAATCTTCTCAATGTCGCTGGTGCAGATGAAGCCATGATTGTTGATGGCATCTTGCAGCAGGTCGTCAGCCACTTCGAGGGTGGCATCGTGCCCAGCCATCAAGGCATCACAACGCTTCTGGTTCATGTCGAAGCCCACGGTGGGATATTTAGTTGAGAACAGGCGGGCAAGGGGAAGTCCCACATAGCCTAAACCTATAACACAAATCTTAGTGTTTTTCATGTAAAAATATAATGATTTTGTTGATTCAGGTTAGGTTTATTCCATTTTTATAGTCTCGTTCAAGCCATAATATAATACACAATCAGTTGAAATCCACATCCTTATCTTCATGCCACTAGTTTTTGTTATGCTACTTGAATCTTTTTTCATGTAGTGTGCGGCCTTCGTTGTCTGTCATCTTCCAGTGGGTTATCGTACGCTGTTTCGAGCCGATACGTATGCCGCATTTGGCTTAGGATAATCAGGCCTTTTTCCAATGCTCAATCTGGCACTCGTGCTGCTTGGTGTATTTGTCGTAGTTGATGCCGACGAGGAGGATGTCGCCCGTATAGTCGGCCACGGTTTGCGGATAATTGCGGGTCTTGATCTGGCTGATGGCGGCTTGGGTATCTTTGTCGTATTTCAGTTCAACCACCAGTGCAGGTAAGTCGACATTCTTGCGGGGTATCATCACAATATCGGCAAAGCCTTTACCGGAGGGCAGCTCACGAATGGTAATATAGTGGTTCTTGGCATAGTAGTAGGCCAGGCTAACCACACAGGCCAAAGAGTTCTCGTTGTTATAGGATAGTATGCTCGTATTTTCGTCATGGACGGCATCGATGCCTTGTGCCACAGCATTCTCGTCGCCGTCCAAGGTAGCCTGCAGCAGGTCTTCAGATTGTTTCAAAGCACGGATGACATTAGTCCATCCGGTGTCTTCCACAGCGTTTGTCAACTCCGAAGCGACCTCTTTGTTGGGGACAAAACACTTCTCTTGAACCCTGTCGAATGAGAGGTAACCTAAATGGATGAGGACGGTCAATACATCGTCCTTGCTCTGCACAATGGACATATCGTTCTGGAACTTAGTGGTGTTCACCTTTACCCGTCCTCCTGCAAGCATAGTGATGATATCGTCTTTCAGCCCTTCAAAGTTCATCTTTATATAGTCCACCACGGTTTCAAACGACGCAGTCTTGCCCCAGTAACTCTCGCACCAGTTTGCCGACAGAGCCTGCATCACTGAGTTGGGGTTAAATATTGAAGTTTCGGCTCCTATCTGATAGCCGTCGTACCATTTCTCCAATTCATCGTAATCCATCCCGTGTTGTTCGGCCAGACGGCGTACTTCCTCTTTGGTGAAACCGAAATAACGGGACATACTTCTCGGTGTGACCATCGAGTATTCGATGAAGTTGTTCAATGCCGACTGGGTCTTGTACTTCTTGATGGGCAGGATGCCGGTCATATAAACACCGACAAAGGCATCGGTCGCATTCCTAGACTTGAACATACGGCGCATCCAGTCCAAATAATCGTCCATTGCCTTACTGTTGGGTTCTAATTCGCGACAGATAGCATCCCACTCGTCGATGATGAAAACAAACTTCTCACCTTTGGCGGCAACAATTTGTAGCAGATACATCATCAAGTCGTCCGATTCTTCCACAGCAACATCGGGATAGGCTGAGCATATATCTTTCTTCAGTTCCTCTTTGATGTGGGTTACGATATATTCGTCTTTGTACTGCGTGATGAAGTCTGTCATATCCAGATAGATGACAGGATACTTGTTCAAATGACGTTCGAACGAGGGGTCATGGGCAATCTCGAGGTCTGCAAAAAGACTGCGCGAGTTGCACGAATGGTCATAGTAGGCGGCAAGCATCTTTGCAGCCATGGACTTCCCGAATCGTCGACTGCGTGAGACACAGCTGAAGCGTTGTTCTGTGCTCAATGTGGTGTTGACAATGGCTATCAATCCCGACTTGTCAACATATTCACTGTTACGGATAGATTGGAATCCTTCGTTCCCCTTGTTGATGTATATGCCCATAATGTGTTCTTTCTTTTTCTAAATGACAGAGTCATTGTTTTATTAAATCTTCCTTTGGGCTCGAGGGAGTGTGCCTTTAAATGCCAAAGAATCTTTCAGCGGACGAAATATGATAAAAAGGACTATGCAAACCGTCCAGGAAATAACGAGATTTTTTTGGTAATATGTGAATGCGTGCATAAAAACGATAAGAAATGCCAAAATGGTACGCATAATTGTTACCTCATCAAGGCGTATTTTCTTTTTGTTGGTTTCCATTTATTATCTTTTCTGAAATATCGGTATCTCACAATACATCTACCTAAGGTGTTGGATAGCTCTTCCCAAAGATTTGGAAAGATATTGGCAAGGTGTTGGCAAGGACTTCGCAAGGTGTAGGCAAGGATAAAAGGCCTGTTTGACCTTGCCAGATGCTTGCCAAAGCTATTGCATCATGCCCCTTGCTCCCTCGTAAGGTTTGCCATCGGGTAGCGACGGATGGTATTCTGTCATTATTCCTCCTTTGTGTGGTTGACCACCTCCTTGGGGTTGAGATTCAGTTGCTGGACGGTGGGGATGTTGATGGTTTGGCGCACGGATTCACGTTCTTTGATGGCGGGTACTATGGCATCCACCAACTTGCAAATCTTCTCGTCCCAATAGCTGTGCTTTGCCGAAATGCGGTAATACATGCTGCAGAAGTCCTTGGCACTGGTCATCTCGAACTGGCTCTGTACATCGGCAATCATCTCCTCAACCAAGAACATCTGGCCTGTGGACTCTGCGGGCGTCTTTTCCTCAGCCTTTGGTGTTCTCTCCTTCTTAGTGGTATGCTTTTTTTCTTCGGTCTGCTTTTTCTTCAGTTTCTTGATTTCAGCCTGATGCTTGGCCGTGATGCGGGCCATTTCCATCTCGTGGCTCTTCTGCTGCTCTTCGAGCTGGCGTTTCAGGCTTTCGCAGTCACGCTGAAGCTGCTCTTCCTTGTTTAGCTCCTCATCGGTGACGGCACGGTCAAGTGCGAGGTTGTGGCGATATTCATCATATTCATCAGGTGTGAGGCCCATAGGATTGTCGGTAGGAATGGCTGGGGTTTCACGAGAGTCGAAATTACCTGTCCTCATTCTCATTTCCAAATCATCTAAGTATGAAACGGTTTTATAATCTCTTTGTGCATCGGCACCAAGACGAAGTATTGACAAATATTTTTGTTTATATGTTACATCCGGCATGAGGTGCAAATACTTCTCGATAGCGTAATGCGAGTAGTTTGTTGTTACTGTTTTCCACGCAACAAGGTATTCTTCAAATGCCTTTTGTATTTCTTCCAAATCATCAAGATAATGCCTATTGTATATATCATAACGAAAATCAATAGGGTCATCCACTCTCATAAGAGGTAACCTATACATGTTACATGTCATCGTTGGGAACTGTTCAGGTACCTCTAATCCAAGAGTCCGAAAATTATATAAAAAACGATCAGCATCGGTGTGGAAATCGCTACTCTTTACGTAAGGTGTCAACTTGAAAAGGAAACACTCCTCGTGAAAAGTCTGATTTCGCTTAGAAGACATCAAAGCCCAAACAATACAGAATATCAGTTGGGATGCCTGCTCCGATTTCACCCATTCCATCTCTTCGGCAATATAACGCTGCTCGATGTCCACGCCAGGAGTTCCGTCATAGTTGATACGGACACACTGGTAGTAAATCTCGTTGAAGAACGTGACGATGGGCACATCTATACGATATTGTGGCAGGATGTCGATAAAGTACTTATAGAAATAACGGTTCAACGGACTACTATTCAGATAATCCGTAGCCTCATCGTATCCACAGAAAAGCAACTTTCGGTTTAGCTCAGAGGCTGACATTGACCATATATATTCTTCAAAGCGCATATTTTCTCTATTTTTCTATGAGCTGATTCGGCACTTTTAGGGAGCTGATTCGGCACTTTTAGGGAGCTGATTCGGCCAGAGGGCGTTTTGGCCGAATGAGGGCCGAAAGAGCTCGCCTGCAACGACGGTTCAAAGTTTCAGGAATATTTTTCTTTGATGAGTTGCTTGATGGCGGCTTTGATCTCGTTGGAGGGTTCGCCAGCCAACTCGCGACGCACGGAGTGCTCCCAGTCGTCTTCGAGCGCTTCGGTCATGGCCTTGGCGTTGAAGGGCGCGCTATAGAGCTTTTGGCTGTCGAGGAAGTGCAGGATGCCGGCCACAAGCTTGCGGTTGAAGTTGGTGCCCTGCTGCTTGCCGGGGTCACACACAATGTTCGCCACCTCAGGAAGTTTGAGTATATCCTCCCAAAGCTGCATGAAGCGGTCTTTCCATTCGTCGCTCACAAAGGTGCGGATGCAGCTGACGTAGTTCATGATTTCCTTGACGATGGGCTCACGGTCGATAAGGTCTTGATCGAGCATGTCCTTCATCGTCTTCTTGGCCTTCGGCTTCGCGCCCTCGTCGCCCACTCCGTAGTTGTTGTTGATTACCGTTGTGGCGTTGGGGTTGTAATTCTGCACCGTGCCTATATGTATTTCCTGAAAAACATTGTTTGTGCCAGGATTGCCTTCGATTTTCACCTCCATAATCCAGTGTTTAATATGGTGTTTTGCTTTCTGTTTTCAGTATGTAAGTTACTGACTTTCATTGGTGAAAGGTGAAAGAAAGCTGCTTTTGGGTTTCTTCCTAGGTTTCAAGGGTTCCGAGGGTGCACTTTTGCAAACGAAAACGGAAGGGAAGTGCATCCTAGGTAAGTCACGAACCGATCGCTTTCACGAGTATAAAACCAATTGTTTCACCTTTTAATAAGTACGCTTATGAAAGACAACATTCTTTTGACGCCGCACTTTGAGCTGAGGGAGTTCACCAAGAGCGCCACGGCCATGAAGCAAGGCATCGACAATCGGCCTACGCCCGAGGTGGTGGAAAACCTGCGGAGGCTCTGCACCCACACCCTCGAACCGCTGCGCGAGAAACTGAGGCTGCCCATCGTCATCACCAGCGGCTTCCGCACCAAGGAGCTGAACGACATTATCGTTCATGCGAGCCGCAAGAGCCAGCACATGAGC
>JAILDR010000130.1 GCA_024689285.1 Bacteroidales bacterium
TCCTGCTTTTGTAAGAATTATACATGCTGACTTGAGTTCAATAAACGAATATTCGATAGGGATGACCAATTCCCCATTCTTGCTGACAAGGCCAAACTTGTGGTTTCGCTTGACAAGAAAACAGTTGTGAGATAACAGCCCTGATGTCCAATCATACTCTTCTGGATCGTTGGCAATTTCTTCATTCACAATTATATATTTCCATTTGTGACCAGTTGTAACAGCAAAAACGTCTTCAGGTGCATCTTGTGGAAATTGACAATCTTCATCAGTCGACAATCCTTCTTGTGGGACAAAATACTCAATCTTTACATATTTATTTGGAACAAAGACTTTACCTCTAGTATTAATTATCCCGCAAAGACCATCTTGCTTTACAATCAAGAAATTCCCTCGAATATCACAGATTTCATCGTATATTGCAGGAATTCTAATTTTCCCAAAAATGTCAATAACACCGCATTTATTATTTTTGGCTACTTTGATTAACTCTAATGACCTAGTAAATGGCTTGACATAATAATACTCAAATGGAATAATGACATTTCCCTCTTTATCAATCATTCCCATTTTGCCATTTGTGGACACAATTGCTCTATCACGCTTGAAAACTATTTCTTCATCATACACGCAAGGAATAAAATCAGTTCCATTACGATCAATAATTCCCCACTTGCCATTCCGTTTTGCACCTGTTGTGTCCAAAGGGTCTTTTCCAAAAGGAAAAATCCAATCATAAACTAACGGAATAACGACATTACCCTCTAAATCAAGGCAACCCCATTTGTCATTTTTGCAAACATTAATGAGACCCGAAGAAAAAGTTCTGATGATCTCATCGTATTCAAATGGAACCACGATTTTGTTGTTTTTATCAACAACGCCATAATATGTTCCATCATATTCTATTTTGAGAGTGTCTTTTTTAGCACTTGTTCCCATGGTACTAAAGTCTTGATTAAGTTAGTCTTTGCTCTTCTATTAAGGCAATAGTTACAAATGCAAAAATAGGGAAATAATCGATGAGAAAGAAAACACAGAATTCTTTTCTTTGTTAAATCCTGAATCCAGTCTAAGCACAATTTCGGATTCTTTGTATCTGTCCTAATTTGTGGACGCTTTTGCAGCAAAACAATAATCCATTTTCACCTCACCATCCCCAAAATCACCTCTGGCGCGATGGTCATTTCAGTGACGGCGCAAAGTCCTGCACCGATGTCTTTCACGCTGGCACCCAACAGATAGACTTTGTCGTCAATGATTAGGAAACGGTCGTGGTTGCGGTGAGCGAGCTGGATGAATGCTATTTCGGGATATTGGGTGTTGTGTTTTTCAAAATGCGCTATTCGCATCAAAACAGCTGCGTTCTGAATCATAAACCTCCGCATGGCGACGAAGGCATTCATAATTCTTATACTTACTTCTATGGCGATAGGACTATGTAGAACAGATGATAACTGTGCAATGCCTTGCTCCGTGAACACGTATGGAAGAGAAGGATTATATTTTAGCGAGCGTAGGTTATCGCAATTTGCGACCACCTTTTCAAACTGGTTGCAGTTTGCAACCACCTCTTGTGTTTTGTCTTTTGTCGTTTTCTTTTCCATACCTATCCTTTTTTAATCATACCGCAAAGAAACAACCTTTGTCAAGAAAAAGCCGTTGAACAAACGTTTGTAGTCGACAATAGTCGTTTGTTGTCGTTTGCTGTCGGGTAGTTCACTGTAAATGAATGATTAAAAGTGTATCGTATTGTTTTTCGTCTAACTATGGTCTAGCATACTATGAAAAGCAAATAACATTAAAATAAAACTCCATTTTCACTTCACCATCCCCAAAATCACCTCTGGTGCAATGGTCATTTCAGTGACGGCACAAAGGCTTTTACAAATCCATACTTTCGGCATTTAGCAGAAAATCCTCAATTCCAATGTAAAGCACCCCCTGTTGACTATGCCATGGTTCGACTATGGACTGCTGAACGATGATTTTCTTGAAAGAGTCATTGATGTTGAGAAGTGAGCGTTCTTCTTGTTCACGCTTCTCTATGGTAGGCACATCGAATGCCGACTGGATATAGTATCGTTTGTCTCCACTGTTAGCAATAAAATCCACCTCCAATTGTTTTCTCACTATTTTTCCATCCTCTGCCTTTACATTGACCGTAACACAACCTACATCGACACTAAATCTTCGGCGAAGCAACTCATTGTATATTATATTCTCCATGATATGAGAGTCGTCTTGCTGGCGGAAATTCAGCCTTGCGTTACGCAACCCCACATCTGTAAAATAATATTTCAAAGGAGAAGAGATATACCGCAGCCCTTTGACATCGTACCGATTGACTTTCTCAATCAGAAACGAATCCACAAGATACTCGATATACGAATTCACAGTGTTTTGCGAAATGCTGAGTCCCAATTCGGATTTGAATGTATTGGTCAAACGTAATGGGTTTGTCAGAGAACCGACTGATGAGGCAAGAATATTGACAATGTAACCAATTTCGGATTTTCCTCGCAAGTCATGACGGTTGATAATGTCCGAAATATAAACTTGTTCAAATAGGTTTTTTAAATACTGTTCTCTGTCTTGGTTGGTTGAGGCTGCCCATACGAGAGGCATCCCTCCATAACGGCAGTAAGCAGACCATGCTCGATGTTTGTCTCCTTCAAAAATCTCATGCACTTCGGCAAAACTGAACGGATAAACCCTAATCTCGTCACCGCGCCCGCGAAACTCGGTCACAATATCCGATGAAAGAAACTTGGAGTTACTACCCGTTACATAAATATCAATATTGGGGATATGCAAAAAGCCATTCAACACGGCCTCAAAACCGGTCACAAGTTGAATCTCATCCAACAAGACATAATATTGGTCATCATCCGTGATTTTCGACTTAACATATTTGTACAAAGCTTCAGCATCTTGGTATTGTCTGTTTGCAAAATCATCCAAAGCCAAGGCTACGATATGATCTTCGCCTATTCCTTGTTCAACCAAATGCCTTTTGAAAAGTGTGAACAATAAATACGACTTGCCGCATCGACGCACACCAGTAATGATTTTTATCAGCCCATTGCCTTTTTTCCGATCAAGCCATTGGATATAATCTGTTCTCTGTACTTCCTTCATTTGCTACTGAAAATTTTTGCAAAAATACGCAATAATTTTCAATAACAAATTTGTTTCCTAATTAATCGGGGAAATTTCAGATAAAATTGAAAAAGTTGAATTGTTTTTCATCGCAAAAATCTGCAATTGAGACATAGCCCGAATTGTGTTTTTTGTATCTTTGTCACCTAAAATGAAACTAAACTTAATCGAACATGTACATCAAAGCAGTAAAATTCAGAAAAGACGGGTTCTATACCCAGCCCTTTGCCTTTGGCGGCGAAGAAGGCCCACGCTGCAAGCAAGGCAAGGAGAAGTTTAATAAGGCGTAGGATAAAAAAGATACTATGAAAGCTGCAATTCTAGAAAAATACGACAAAAATGGCCGTCAATTGGTCATTAGAGATTTGCCTATGCCGGAAATGGGCAAAAATGAAGTGCTGATACGTGTGAGCACCGCTGGTGTCAACCCGCTCGACAATATGATTGTACGCGGCGAGGTGAAGCTGATTGTCCCATACCCCATGCCTTTGGTGATGGGCAATGAGTTGGTAGGCATCGTGGAAAAAGTTGGGGCTTCGGTTACCCGTTTCAAAATCGGCGACCGCGTCTATGGACGTATGCCGCTAGCTCGCATCGGCTGTTTTGCCGAATACGCCGCCGTTGATGAGAATGCTTTGGCCAAGGTGCCCGACTATCTCAGCGACGAGGAGGCCGCCGCTGTGCCATTGACAGCTTTGACGGCCTTGCAAGCCTTGGAATTGATGCAGACACACGAGGGCGACACGATTTTCATCAGCGGAGGCACAGGTAGCTTTGGCGCCATGGCCATCCCCATCGCCAAAAGCCAAGGCCTGAAGGTGATCACCAACGGCAACGCCGCCGGACGCGAACGCGTGATGAGCCTCGGGGCCGACCGTTTTATCGACTACAAACAGGAAGACTACGCGCAGGTGCTGAAAGAGATGGATGGCGTCATCGACACCCTCGGCGACCGCGAACTGCCGAAAGAGTTCGGCATACTAAAACAGGGCGGACACCTTGTCTCGTTGCGCGGAATGCCCAACGGCGGGTTCGCCCAACGGATGCAGATGCCGTGGTTCAAGCGTATGCTTTTCAGCCTTGCAGGAAAAAAATACGACAACATGGCCGCCAAGAACGAACAGCACTACCATTTCATCTTCGTCCACGAAGACGGCATTGGCCTGCAGCGCGTCTCGGAACTTTTCGCCGAACGGAAAATCAAACCCTCTGTAGATAAGGTGTTTACGCTCTCCGAAGTCAACGAGGCACTACAGAAAGTCGCGGCTGGCGGGTCGAATGGAAAGACTGTATTGAAAATTTGAAAGCGAAACTATGATGAACTTGGAAATTTCCAGTCCAGAGACGATGGAGCGAGCCATTTGCGAGCTGGGCATCGTCCCGTTTTTCACCAGCGCCATCCCGGGCTATTCCATCAAGGAACTCACCCAGCCTGGGTTTTGGTTTGACGGCGAAGAGGACTCGCTCGGGCCGTGGGACTGGAAGATCGACTGCCTCCAAAACGGCGGCATCGCCTACGGGAAGTTCCTTTGCGGAGGAAAAGCCGCCTTCGCAACCATTCCTTTTTACCGCGAACTGATGAACGTTCGCCGCACTACGACAACGCCCGATAAGAACGGCGAGCGCATCATGGAATATCTCGAAAAGCAAGGCAGCATCACCATCAAGGAGGTGCGCGCTTTGCTTGGCGTGAAAAAAGGCCAAGCCGATGCAGCCATAGGCAAACTGATGCAGCAGTGCCGCGTCGTCACGGGAGCCATCGAGCGGGTGTATCGAGGTCCCGAACAGGTTTACAACGGCTGGCAGGTGTCGTATTTCTGCACGCCCGAGTCGCTGTTTGAAGACTATGGAACGCTCCAAACAGAGCATACCCCCGAGGAATCGTTAGAGTTTTTAATTGACCACATCACAAAACTGACAGGAGGAATGGCTTCACGAAAGCAGGTCCTGAAGGTGTTGAAATAAGCCAAGGCATTCGAATGAAACGCATGATTTACATAGTCTTAGGCCTGATTTGTGTGGGACTTGGCGCATTGGGGGTAGTAGTGCCAGGC
>JAILDR010000152.1 GCA_024689285.1 Bacteroidales bacterium
AGGTGAAGGTCAACATCTTCCGCGCACGCACCGCACTGAAAAACAGACTGAAAAGCATCGACAACCTTATTGACATAGAGCCATGAAGACAAACATCACCACCGACAACTACGAGGCTTACCTCCTTGACTATATGGAAGGTAACCTCAGTCCCGACGAGGCAGAGCAGCTGAAAGCCTTCGTCGCGGCTCAAGGCTTGGACTGGGACGAACTCACCGAGGAACTTCCGCATCTGGAGACTCCTACCCTTGCCTATGAAAACAAGGAAGGCCTGAAGAAAAAAGCGGCCGTCGTACCGCTTTACGTCAAAATCGCCTCGGCTGCCGCCGCTGCGGGACTGCTGCTCACCGTCAGTTTGTGGCCCGAAAAGTCGATGCCGAAAGTGGAGTTGATTGCTGAGTTAAAACCTGTTGCCGCAACACGTCTCGAGAGGCCATTGGAAAGGCTTGCCTTGCCGACAAGACCCGATCAGTTCGTCAAACAGAATGTCGTGGTCAGAGAAAAAAAGGTCGAAGTTGTGAAGGCTGTTGTGGAGAAAACCGAGTTGCCGCTTGTGGCAGAATTGCCGCAAATCAAGGCCAAGGAGGCTTGGATTGAAACCTCTTCTCCAATTTTTACAGAGCCTGATTTCGACTATTTGACCTATCGCATCAATGCAGGAATGGCTCTCGCACAATATGAAAACCATTCGTTTGAGGAAAACCTTGAAGATGAAGGCGTTTCCCTTATCGGCAGAGGTTTGCTTTGGCTGACGGGCGGTCGCCATTCGAGCTTCGCCAGCCTCATCAACTCGGGATTGAGACAAGCCAAGAAAGAGACCATCGAGGCCGCCACCGACATGGCCTTGGCCGCCTACCAACGCGCTGATGAGCAGCTTGCATCGGCCAAGGAACGTTGGGAGGAGAAACGTGGGGAATGAGTTTTTTTCACGCAGAACACGCAGAATTATGGGAAGCGCGAAGCGACGCTGTTTCTTCTCACGCAGAATGCGCAGAACTTTGGGAATGGTCGCCTCTTTGCGCCGACATGCTTCGTGTCATTAAGCAAAACAAAGCAATCCAGAGAATAACATCCCTGGATTGCTTCGTCGTGCCTCCTCGCAATGACGCGAAGCAGCGAGAAATAAACGCTCGACAGGTTCAGCGTATTCTGCGATTTCTGCGTGAAATAATATTTGCGTGAAACCAAATCAGAAATTGATACTGAACCCCAACATGAGCGGGTGCGCCTTGGCTGCATCACGACCTTTAACGTAGGTGGGGACAAGCGCATAGTTGGCGAAGAAGCCCAAATACTCGCCACCGATGCGCAGCGAGGCATCACATTTGAAGAGGTTGGTCAAGTAGTTGTTATAGGTCTTCTCATAGCTGCCGTCGGCATATTTGATACGGGTCCAAGAGGCGAGGCGGATACCGCCTGTCACACCAAAGTCAATGTAGAAATGGCGCGTGGGCCTCACTTCGATCATCAGAGGAACCTGAGCATAGAGCAAGCCGAATTTACTATTCTTCACTGGGCGGTCGTCGGGCAGCAAAGTGTTGACCAACTCATTGTTTTCCACCGTCATCCTGATATAGTTTTTCCAACTGTAGTTGTTCCAGCCGATGCCGATGCCCGTGAACAGACCGACCGTGTGTTTCTTATTGAGAGCGATACCCACATCGGCGATGTTGAAGCCGAAATACCAACTACGCATCGGGCGGATGGCCATCAAGTCATCGGGGCCTGTGTAGGTGTTCATGGCCGATGGGTCGAGGAGCATGTTCAAGCCAGCCTCGAAGCCGTTCCAATGGGCGTCGAAGAGTAGGCCTCTTTTCTCGCCAGATTTTCTTTCAGAGCTGTACTTATAGGAAATCGCGCCCTTGTACTCATCCGACAAAATCTCGCCCGAACCCGTCAAGGTAAAACTCGATTGGTCATAATGCAATTCAGGTATCCGCAAGTCGCCAGAACCAATGAGCGTGGCGTTAATCATCTTGCACTGCCCCTTGAGCGTGACATCGCCTGATCCAATCATTTTAATGTTGATGGTGTCATAATCCACGTCCAGCCTAATGTCGCCTGAACCCAACACAACAATGTCAAGCTTGTTGCCCTTTATCACGCCGCTGCCAATGACATCGCCGGAAGAGCAAAGGACGATCTTGTCAAGCTGCGACATGGCAACATCATAATCACTTGAACCTCTAAAAAACACATTACCATCCACAACATACCTGTCGGAAGCGCCCATGTCGCCACGCGATTGCGAGAATCCGTCCTGACTTTGCCTGATTGTCACATTGCCGGAACCTTCAACAGTGATGGAATGAGCCTGCGGGTCATCATTCTTCAAAAGCTGATAGTTGAACGACTTATCAAACTGGCTGCCCCACTTTTCCATCTCTTTCCCCCACTGCTCCATTTCCTTGCCCATTTCCTTGCCCCATTGCTCCATGTCTCTCTCAAACGACTTCCAATCTATGGAATCCGAAAGATGCTGCATATTCATCCCCAACTCGTGCATCCATTTGGAAAACTGCTCTTGCATTTGCGACAATTCAGCCATTCGGCTCTTCATGATGCTATCCGTTTTGGGATCAATCGGTTTGGGTTCATTCACCTGTGCCTTCATCGTTCCGAAGGCCAGCAGCAGCAAGGCTGCCAAAATCATTCTTTTTTTCATTTTATTGATGTTTTAGTTGTTTGTTGTTCTTCTTATCAACAAACGTAATACGGAGAAACAACAAAAAAGTTACAGCCTTCACTCAAAAAAAGCGGAAAAATAGCATTTGCGCTCAGCGGTGAGGGTGTCGCCTTCGGTCAATTGCAACTTCACGTAAACCTTTTGCAAATCGACATTTCTCAAATAATCGCCTAAACCTTCCACAGCGTATTTCCGGTTTTCGTTGGCCTTCATCTCCACTTTCACTTTTTGCTCAAACTTTGGGTGGTCTTCGAGCTCATCGGATTTAAGGTCTTCAAAATCGCACACCGCGACGGACAGCGTGCCATTGATGTTGCGAAGCAAGTCGGAAGTGACGAAAACGCCGTAGTCTTTCCAATCGAGACTCAACAGCACCGGCGCATAGAGCGTCTTGAGTCTTTCATGAAACACCTTGGGATTGCCGTAATAGTCGATGGACGACCATGAAGTCACGGGCCAGGCATCGTTGAGTTGCCAATAGAGCGTGCCCATATTATAGGGCTTTGCCGTGCGATGCGCTTCGATGGCAATCTCCATGCCGTAGGCTTGCGAGAGTTGGCTCAGATGCACATATTCCTCAAAGTCCTTCGGCTGGGCATTGGGGTAATATCGTTTGATGAAATCGTCGATTTGTCGAGTGCCTCGGGCATGTTTCTGGTGCGCCGCAATCACCTCGGCATCTTTGCTCAACGCCTCGCCTTCTGCTATCTTCAGCAAAGTCGAATAATCGGGATAGCTTTGGTAGCCGTACTCACTATTGAAGCGACCCACTTTCTCGCGATACATCTCATAAGGCTGTTCGCCCCACCAAACGCCCCAATAATGCACATCGCCTTCCGTCAGGCTCTCGGGTCGCCCCCAACCTTTTGAGGGCGAGCTGGGCCAATAGGGGCGCGTGCCATCATATTGTGCAACAGCCTGTGGCAGAATGTCTTCAAAGAGTCGGTCATAGCCCGCTTTAATGGCTTTATCGTCTTCTTCACTCCAATTCAGCGACTGCTGCCACCCCCAGTTGTAGTAGCCTTCCGAAATCTCGTTGCCGCCACACCATAAGGCCAATGAAGGATGCGAAGCCAGACGCTTCACCTGCTCCTCAGCCTCGATTCGGGCGTTTTCGAGGAAAGCCTCGTCGTAGGGATACATCGTGCCGGCATACATGAAGTCCTCCCAAACCAAAATGCCATATTTGTCGCAAAGCGTGAAAAAGTCGTCGGAAGGATAAATGCCGCCGCCCCAAACGCGCAACATATTGAAATGAGCGTCTTTGGCTTGCTCCAAGAGTTGAATCGTACGGTCAACATCATTCCAGGTCTCAATCATCTCCTCAGGAATATAGTTCGCGCCTTTGGCATAGAATGGCACACCGTTCACCTTAAAATAAAACGCCCGCCCGATGCTGTCGGGCTCATCCACCATCTCGAAGGTGCGGATGCCTGACTTGAAGGATTTGCTGTCCAATAGTTTACCGTCTTTCTTCAGACGCACCTCGAAGTCATACAGCGGTTGTTCGCCCATTTCGTTGGGCCACCAGAGTTGGGGATTGTCAAGCGTAACAGGCAACAAAACGTGTTGAATGCCTTTGGACAATTCGAGTTGTCTGGATTGCTTCGTTCCTCGCAATGACGCAAAGCGGCTGTCAGAAGTTAAGGTTTCTGAGTTGGTCGAAGGACGCGAAGGGCCGACCTCTATGGCTATCTCAACTTCCTCTTCTTTCTCGCTTTCCACATCCAAGTGCAGCAGCAATTCAGCCCGTTCCTCGTTAGCTGTCTGCGTGACGATATAGGCATCCTCTATATGAGCCTCATTCCAGCCGACCAGCTTCACGGGTTTCCAAACGCCCACATTCTTGTACTTCGGCGCCCAGTCCCAGCCGTGCTGATAGGGCGCTTTGCGCGAAACGGCATACTTCTCCGGCAGTCGGGGTTGATGTGCCTCATACAAAGCCAGTTGCGTGCTGTCGTAACGGACAAAGTCGACTTCCAAAAGATTGTCCTTCTCTTTCAGCAAGCCTCCCACGGATTGTTTCCAGCTGCGGAACTGGTTGTCGGCAAATAACAGCTCCTCTCCGTTCAGTCGGACATGGGCGTAGGTGTCGATGCCTTCAAAGACAAGTTCGACAACCTGCTTCCCAAGCAGTTCCTTATCCACATCGAAATGCAGAGAATAGGCCCAAGGATGGTCGGAAATCCAAAGCAATTGGTTTTCCACCGTGCCGAGATAGGGATGCGGGATAATGCCGTTTTCATAGAGGCTCTGCTGCACCACAGAAGGCACGTCGACCTGCATATTGATAGCTAAGGTGTCGCCCGTGAGCGTCCAGCCCTCATTGAGGGATTGCTCGATGACGTTGTTCTGCCGCTCGGTGCAGGCCGCCAGCGACATCAGCAAAATAAAGATAAGAAAAGCTTGTCTTTTCATAATATTCACCTGTTTCGCAATTACTTTGTTATTTCGCAAA
The DNA here is from genome assembly GCA_024689285.1 of Bacteroidales bacterium. The sequence goes on from JAILDR010000152.1 coordinate 5,145, forward strand.
TAAATCGTCGCATGTAACAACTTTCTGAATCTTACCACTATGTTTGCCGTTGACGAGTCCGAATGTAGTAATTAATGTCAAATGCACCTTTTGTTTCGCTTCAAGGGTTTCATTGAGTGAATCTCTACGATGAAGCATCTTTGCCTCCTCTTCTTTGTCAACAGTGTAAGGCGAACCACTGAATTTCATTTCACAGAGATTGACGATGTTGTCGTCTCTGAAGATGAGCATATCAACCTGTGTTCCTGTCCTTGTTTCATCACCCTTAACATTCCATGCCGATACAGAAGTCTTTACACCCCCAATCTCCAATGCGTGTTTTATCTGAACAACATGCTGCCAGCATACCTGTTCGAATGCAACCCCACGCCATCCATCCATCACGTCTGATGTGAAATTATCATTGATGAACGTAGCATTATCCTGATTGGGTTCAACGTATTTTAGCCAGAACAGGCAAAAGTTGTCAATGAGTTTGTAATATTCTCCCGTTCCCTTCCCGTATGGGCTGTAACGCACAATAAAATCACTCTCAGACAAAGCCTTAAGCGAGTCGCTCAGCCCACCACCAAGGGGGAGTCCTGTAGCTGATGCTATCTCTTCGCGAGTGAACCCGTAATTACGTTTGGCAAGATGCCGAATGATTTTTTTGCAATCTTCCGAGTTAGTAAAGATGGCTTTGAAAAGACGGTTGAACTCGTCTTTCAAACGCGGTTTACCGCCAAAAAGAATCATATCAGTATTCTTTTCAAAGCTATAACCTTTACGGAAATAGCTCAGATAGTATGGAATGCCGCCAAAAACCATGTGCGACTGCACTATATCATAACGTGACAGCTCGATGTTTTCATGCTCGAAATACTCCTCGCTTTCCTTCAAAGTAAAGGGAGAAACTTTAATTTCACATGTTAATCGCCCATACAATCCCCCTTTGCTCCGTGAAAGGTTGCTGAGCATCCATGATGTTGCGCTACCACATACAACAAGCAACACATTGTCACGTCCGTTACACCACCCATTCCAAAAACTTTCAAAAGCAGAAAGAAACCTACTGCGAGGTGTATCCATCCACGGAAGTTCGTCTATGAAAATGACCATACGCTGACCATTATCAAGTTTTTGAAGCAACTGTGTCAGTTGGAAGAAAGCCTCCATCCATGATTTTGGCTGCTTGAAACCTTCAAGACCATGATTCAGCATAGAATAGTAAAAGCTCTCCAATTGTGTTTTCATTCGGCTTTTCTCATCTTCCTGATCAACGGGCGATACGCCGGTATGCTGAAAGGTGAGCCTTTCTTTCAGCACCTGCTTGATGAGGAACGTTTTGCCAACACGTCTTCTGCCGTACACAGCAACGAATTCTGCCCGATCACTATTGTATAGTCTTTCCAGCTCTTCTATTTCCTGTTTTCTTCCAACGATTGCACTCATAACTATCTAATTTTGCCGCAAAGATAATAAAACATATTAAACGGCAGAATAAAGCATATCTTATTCTGCCGAATAGACACAAAACTAGGGATTCAGCAATCTCTCCATTTCGTAAATCAAGTCGCGGTTCGATTCCGTCCAAACCATCGTGGCACCCGTGTTGTCCTGCTGATTGGGATAAAGCTTCTCGTTGAAGCGCGGCACCCAATGCGCCAGCGAGGCGTGACAATGCACCGCACCCGTCATATTCAGGATGTCCTTCACGTTGCCGAGGTTGATGCCGCCGCCTGGCATGATGGCAATGCGGTCGCCGTAGCGCAGCTGCATCTCCGCAATCATCGGAACTCCCTCAAGGGCCGAAGGCTTTCCGCCAGAAGTCAGAATCTTGTCGACACCCAGCTCGATGAGCTGCTCCACCGCCTCAAAAGGCTTCACGCAGGCATCGATGGCGCGGTGGAAAGTGAACTTCATCCCCTCGCCGGCTTCCATCAAGGCCTTCACTGTTTCAACATCAAGCTCTCCCCTGTCGTTCAATGCCCCGATGACCACACCTTCGAAGCCCAGTTTCTTGCAGAGCATGATGTCGGTCTTCATGATGTCGACTTCCTCCTCGTCGTAGATATAATTGCCCGGACGGGGACGAATCAGCACCCGCATGGGGATAAACGAAATTTCGATGGCTTTCGCCAAAGTTCCAAACGAAGGGGTCACGCCACCCACTTCCAAGCATTCGCACAGCTCAACGCATTGGGCGCAGCCGTCCATCGCGTTCTGCAATGACTTGATGCCGTTGGCACAGATTTCTAATCGTATCATAGTGTTTTAGATTTGTTAATTTTTGGATCTGGTCTGCTCCGCTTGGCTTTCCGGCTCGCGGCGGCAATCCCAGAAATCTGCAATCTCAATGTAGTCATTCAAAATGCGATATACCATTTTGTTCAAATGGTTGACCACCACACTGCGGTATGAGGTTGACCCATCAGTCAGCAATGGCTCTTCCGGACCGATATAAGGATTGTCTCCAAGGAGTTGTTTCGTTCTTTGGACTTGCTGCAGGAAGTTGTCTCTGCTTTTCTTGCCAAATTTACCATTGATATATTTGGCGGTTTTGCGAAATTGTTGTCTCGCAAAACCAGTCATCATCACCTTCATATCGCTGCTGTCATTTCTAATTCTTCTTCGCGGGCAAACTCTTCTTCAATTTCGCTCATCACATCGTCAAAATCATACACTCTGCCCTCGGCGGAATCACGCTCAGACTGGGCGATTCTTGCGCGAAGCTCTTCGATTGTGTAAGGCTTTGGTTGTGTTTCCGAGTCGGAAACGTACTCTTTCATTTCATTAATCAGCCATATCATGTCGGAAGTCGACAATGTGCTTGTCAGTAAGTCGAACAGTTTCGTCAATGCTGTAGTACTCATTATTAAGCCTGTTTTATAGATTATTCTCGCCTGCAAAAATAGAAAAATTCCCTCACACGGCGCGGGCGGCGAGGGAAAAAATCGAAAAACCAGGCGGCCCCCGGAAAAATATCGAGGGCCGCCCGTTGCGTATGAATATTAAAGGCACCTATGCCTGCTCCATATCCATAGAAAGAAGCGTCAGAACCCGCCGTAGCGGTTACTTTTCCGCTATTGATGACGACGCTCCCCTATTCAAACAGCGCTTTCTGGTCTTCCGGCGGCTTCACTCTTTTCTTCCGTTTTCTGACGTTGATGGGTGTACTATGCGGAAACGCGATGCTGTAGGCTTCATCCAGTGCTTTCACGTCGACCTTCCGCATCCCGATGCCCAGCTTGACGGCCACGAGGGCGCGGAGAAACTCGCGGCTCTTGCGCGGATAGAGCGTGGGCTGGGGCAACTCGTTGTAGCCCTGCTGCTTGCAGAGGAAGCACACCTCCCAGATAAAGTCGTCGGTAGCCTCAGTGGGCATCCACGAGCGTAGTATTCTACGGATGCAGAAGCGCCTGTACTGCATCCCGAGGAGCTGCCTCGTGCGCTCCAGCTGTTGCCAGAGCTGCACGAAGCATTCCTGAGTGTTTTGGATTTCGTTAATGACCATAATGACACTTGACCTTAATGACACTCACGACACTCACATTTTTTTGTACTTCATCGCTTCCACACGCACTATCAGTCCCTGCTTGCACCAGTTTTTCAGCATCTGTTTCACGCTGTTGCGTGTCACGCAGGCACCTTTGATGGCCACCGATTGTTGCATAGCTTGGTCAAGGGTAAACTGAAGGTCGAGACGCTCAAAGATAGAATCATTCTTGCCGTATCTGATGCGTTCCTTGCCCACGCCTCCCATGTAGTCCTTGCTGGCAAAGGCGTTCTCGATGCGTTCGCGGAAGAAGTGGAGGGCGTTCTCCATCAACGCGTCGGCGATGGTGTCGTAGAGGTCGAGCATCTGCGCGGTCTGCGTCTTCAGCAGCATCTCCTTCCACAGGTTGGGGTTCTGTTTCAGTCGGGCTTCGGCGCCGTTGGCACCGTGTTTCTGGATGAGGGTCTCACACACCTTGCAGAGCATCAGGCAGCAGGTCATCCTCTGGGTGATCACACAGACGCGCTTGCGCTGTTGCGCCTTGGTCTTGTCGTCGTCCTTCAAGGCCTCCAAGCGG
>JAILDR010000162.1 GCA_024689285.1 Bacteroidales bacterium
TCGGTCACGCTCTTATCTTTGAAGTCGATCTTGCCCTTTGCGTCAACGGTAACGTTTTCAAGCAAAGCGTCGCGTTTGATGGCGTTGTAGATGTCTGGCTCGCTTTCTTTGTCGAGGTTGATGACCTTTGCATAGCAGCCACCTTCGAAGTTGAACACGCCTTCATCATCCCAGCCGTGCTCGTCGTCACCGATGAGCAAACGTTTTGGATCGGTTGAAAGGGTGGTCTTACCTGTGCCTGACAGACCGAAGAAAATAGCTGTGTTTTCGCCCTTCATGTCGGTATTGGCCGAGCAGTGCATAGCTGCTATACCCTGTAATGGGAGATAGTAGTTCATCATTGAGAACATACCTTTCTTCATTTCGCCGCCGTACCATGTGTTAAGGATAACCTGCTCACGTGATGTTACGTTGAAAGCCACGCATGTGTCGCTGTTAAGACCTAACTCTTTATAATTATCTACTTTTGCTTTAGATGCTGTATAAACTGTGAAGTTTGGCTTGAAATTCTTCAGTTCTTCCTCTGTAGGTTTGATAAACATGTTCAGGATGAAATGAGCCTGCCATGCCACTTCCATGATGAAACGGACAGCCATGCGGGTGTCTTTGTTGGCACCACAGAAGGCATCCACCACATAGAGGTCCTTGCCGCTGAGCTGCTTCTTGGCTAAGGTTCTCACCTCTTCCCAGACCGCTTCACTCATGGGATGGTTGTCGTTTTTGTATCCCTCGGTGGTCCACCAAACGGTATCTTTCGACTTCTCGTCCATGACGATGTATTTGTCCTTGGGCGAACGACCCGTATAGATGCCAGTCATCACGTTCACGGCGCCTAACTCGGTGAGCACGCCTTTGTCAAAACCGGTGAGTTCAGGATTCATCTCGTCACGAAACAGTTGTTCGTAGGAGGGATTATAGTAAATGTCTCTCACATTGGTGATGCCGTAGCTAGCCAATGCTTCTCTGATTTCTACGATGTTTTTTGCCATGATGTCAATTTTAAATTAAGTTGTGCAAAGGTAGGCATTATTTTTCATTGTTCCAATAGAAAAGGATTTTTATTGATGAGAAATCACTATCTTTGCCGTCCATTTTAATATTTACTTTTTAAAAATTTAATAAATAAATTTATGAGAAAACTGTACCTGCCGTTCTTGGCAATGGCATTTATGATGGTGGCACCTCACCATTTGAAGGCACAAAACGGGGTGGAGAATTATGTATCTGCCTCTGGACTAGTACTTTATCATGCTCCAGGCTATTATCTCGGTTCTGAAGGGTATGCTTACGATTTTGAAATGGATGCTGATGCCGGGCATCTTTTGAATTGGACAGTGATGGATGCCGATGCCGACGGGCACAACTGGATGCTTGGTGCCATAGGGAATGGCTATGGCCATAATGGATCTAATGGTTTGCTTTTGTCGTATTCTTACGACTTTAACTCACATCTAGCTTTGAATCCCGATAACTACGCTGTGTCTCCTTTGTTGAGCATCACGAACAACAATAAGATGATGACGTTTTTCGCCTGTGCATTGGATGAGGATTATCCGAATGAACACTTCGGTGTGGCTGTCTCAACAACGGATAATATGAGTCCCTCTGCGTTCACCATGCTTCAGGATTGGACGATGACTGCCAAACAAGGGGGATGGCATCAGTATTCGGTGGATCTGAGCGCTTACGTGGGTCAGCAGATCTATGTGGCGATTCGTCATTTCAACAGCTCCGATCGGTTCTGCCTTTGCTTGGATGACGTGGTGTTCAATGATGGTACGCTGATTCCTTTGTCGCAATGCAGCATCGTGTTGGACGGAACCGTCGTGGAGCAGGAAGCCACGGCGGGGGTCTATCCGCTGAATACAAACGGCTTTGCAGAGAACTCCATTCACCATACCTTGGTCAAAGCAGAGTACCAGTCTGGTGCTATTATGGAGGCCGAATATGAATGGACCTATCGTACCAGCGATGAGTTCCTGGGTTCTCCCACGGGGCTTCAGGTGGAGAGTGACGGCGACCAGGTGGTGCTTTCGTGGACCTTGCCGCAGATGGCTGGAAGTGGCGCTTCGGGCGACCTGTACTACGACTTTGCCGACAGCACCCTCGCCAATTTAACTTTGATTGACGCCAACAACGATGGTTACAACTTCCGTGTTTATCCTTACGGTGGCTATGGCGGTGGAATGTGTCTGCGCTCCGACTCGTGGATGGCGGGTGGTATCGACAACCTCAATCCTGACAACTTCCTGGTCACGCCAAGGGTGACGGCTTCGGAAAACACCCGTTTTTCATTCTTTGCCCGTGATGCCGACATGCCTGGCATCGCCCCCGACCCGGAACATTTCGGTGTCGCGGTCTCTACCACCGGCAACACCAATCCTGCTGACTTCACCATGGTGGGCGAATGGAACAGCACAGGTAACTATACCGAGTATTCCGTTGACCTCTCCGCCTACGCCGGACAGCAGATTTACATCGCCCTCCGACACTTCAACACCACCGGTGAATGCTATTATCTTTATGTCGATGATATCCGTATCTCCAATATTGCCTCTATTGAAAATGCCATGGCGATTGGTGCTGCCGTCTATTGCAACGATGCCTTGGTGGCCCTGCTGAATCATGGTGATAACACCTTCACTCACATGCTGAACCGTTATGACGCCAATTATTGCATCCGCATCATCCAGAATGGCAGCATGGACGACGGAAGCTATTATGCGCTGGCAGCTCCTCAGTGTGTCGGTGTCGAGGTGAATTGTGTCGCTCCCAAAAATCTGGCTGCTGACCTTGTCGATGGAAAGGTGAGACTCTCCTGGGAACGTGAGATCTTCACGGGCTTTGAAGAAGATCCCCAAGGCTGGTCCATGCTCGACGCGGATGGCGATGGCTACACCTTTGATTTCTATTACGGCGGTGGCATGAATGCTGACGGTACCGTCAACACCACCAACACCAATGCCTCTATGTCTTCTTTCTCCTATATGAACAGTGTGGGTGAGCTTCATCCTGACAACTATGCTTTCATGCCTAAAGTGAAGGTGATGGAAGGTGCGAAGCTGACCTTCTATGCGGCAGGATGGGATCCGAGTTATCCATCGGAACACTTCGGCGTGGCTGTGGCCAACAGCGATGCCACCTCTATCGTGACCATCGCGGAGTGGAATTCATCCAATCCGTATGCCCGTTATGAGGTTGACCTTTCCAACTACAAGGGCGAGGAAATCTTTTTGGGCTTCCGCCATTTCACCACCGTCTCCAACTATGCCTTGTGTATCGATAATGTCACCGTGACCAACGTGGTTTGGGCAGGGACGGACATCGAGACCGTTCAGTATAATGTGTATCGTTCCGCCGACGGGCAAAACTATGAACTGATAGGCACGGCACTTCCTCCGTTTATGAGCTATGTGGATGAGGAAGTGAGAGCCACCTATTATTATAAGGTGACGGCCCTCAACTCCATCTCGGGCAATGAGACCTGCGAGTCGGATCCCGCCATGGCAGTGGATGGCATGCATAACTACGTCACGGTGACGGTGTCGTCAGTGAATGACTCAGAGGCTGAACAGCAAGTCTATCCGAATCCTACCACGGGTATGGTCACTGTGAAAGCTGCTGGGATGAGCCGTCTCACGGTGCTGAATGCTCTGGGACAGGTGGTCATGGATGCTGAGGCCGAAGGTGATGAAGTCAGTTTGGATCTCTCTTCTTATCAAGACGGGCTTTATCTCATCCGTGTTGAGACCGCAGACGCTGTCACGGTGCGAAGAGTGACGTTGTCAAGATAATCGTTAAAGCCGCTGGATATCCTCTGCGGAAAGAGAAGTGACCTGGGAGATGATTTTGGTATCGACTCCCAGGTCTTTCATTTTTTAAATAATGTATTATTTTATACAGAAATTGGTAAAATAAGTACATAATTAATTGTATAGTATTATGTTGTTTGTTTCAAAGAAACCCTTATCTTTGTTTTTTTAAATAATGAAATCATAACAATAATCATTTAACATACAATCCTTATGAAAACATCTATTTTGAAAACCATGATGACGGCACTTCTGTTGACGATTGCGGTGCCTTTTGTGAATGCTCAGGTACATGTAGGCGACATTCTCTGTCAGGGCAATTTGATTTACAGCCCTTCCATTTATCCCTCTTCCGGTGCCACTGCCATCGGCGTGGTCTTTTATGTGGATAACACAGGGCAGCACGGATGGGCCGTGGCCTTGCAGGACGCGGGCAGCTACCAATGGGGCAGCAGTGGCTCTGACACACCCTTGCCCAACTACATCAACACCCGTCAGGCCATTTACGACCTCGACGGCTACAACAACACACTCATAGTGCGCCAGCATAGCACTGACCATCCTGCTTTTTATGCGGTTGATTTCGCCAACGGCTGGTATGTGCCTGCCATCGGCCAGCTCAATTACCTCTATGGCAACCTCGTGGAGGTGAACGCCAGTCTTCAAGTGGCGGGCGGCACGGCCTTCGATAACGGCGATTGGCGCTACTGGTCTTCCACCGAGTACTCATCCCTCATCGCGTGGTACTTGTATTCCTCCGGTGAGTTGTACAGCTACTACGGCAACGGCAGCTACAGCAAGTACGCCAGTTGGCGGGTTCGGGGTGTGCGAGCTTTTTAAACCATTTAACAATTTAACCATTCATATAAGGTCATGGCTTTGTATTACGAACTGCCTGTATATCGCGACACATACACCTTATTATTAATGGTGTTTGAAGCGACGAAATCCTTCCCTCGTGAATACAAGTTCACGTTGGGGCAGGACATGAAGCGCGACTGCATGGAGCTGGTGCGTTACATTTACAAGGCCAACCGTGCTGCGGTGAAGACCGAGCATTTGGAAGCATACCTTGAGCAATTCGAGATACTGAAGTTGGAGCTTAGGCTCTGCTATGACTTGAAGGTCATCGGCTTGCGGAAGCACGCCGAGTTCAGCGAGATAATGGAGAAAATAGGGAAACAGGTGACTGGCTGGAAGAAATCATAATGTCAACGAATAGAACATATTATAATCCGGAATTCCCATCGGTTAAGGCTGTGGGGAGCGAGAAGAAGATGATTGAAAAAGGGTCGGTGGACAGTCAGCCCTTCGGAGCTGGTCGTTACATCTGCAACGGTGACGTATTGTCGATTGCCGCCGCTGCGCCACGCACCGATTGCAGCACCGAGTACTCATCCAACAACGCGTGGAACTTGAATTCCTCCGGTGAGTTGAACAACAACTACAACAACTACAACAACAACAAGAACAACAGTTGGCGGGTTCGGGGTGTGCGAGCTTCTTCAGCGTCTTCCTCCAGTGCGTCACCTTCCCTTTTTATGCAAGATTCCGACGGCAAGATAAAGCAGGAAGATCTTTTTGAGGCCTATTTCGACTGCCGCCGCAGTAAGCGCAACACGAAGAACGCCCTGCGCTTCGAGTTGGACTACGAGCACAACCTTGTGGAACTGTGCGACGAGATCAACAACGGGACTTACACCATCTCGCCCAGCATCGCCTTTGTGGTGCGCCGTCCCATGTTACGCGAGGTGTTCGCCGCCTACTTCCGCGACCGTATCGTTCACCATTATGTCATCAACCGCCTCAATCCGCTGTTCGAGAAAATTTTCATTTACGACAGCTACAGCTGCCGCCAAGGCAAGGGGACGCTCTACGGCATACACCGCATCGCTAATTTTATCGACGAGTGCAGTCGGCATTACACACGGAACACCTATGTGCTGAAACTCGACATCAGGGGCTTTTTCATGCACATCGATAAAGCCTTGTTGAAACGGCGGCTTCGCCATTTCATCGAGGAGCAGTATTTCGGGCCCGATAAGGGCATCGTCATCCGCCTGTGCTGCCAGATTATCGACAACGACCCCACGCGGGGCTGCGTGATGAGAGGATCCCATAAGGATTGGAACCGTTTGCCGCAGGGCAAGTCGCTTTTCCATGTGGGGCCGCGTTTCGGTCTGCCCATCGGCAACCTCACCTCGCAGCTCTTCGCCAATTTCTACCTAAGCGGGTTTGACCGCTTTGTGACCGAGGGATTGGGCTTTAGCTACTACGGGCGTTATGTGGATGATTTTGTCATTGTCAGCGATGACATGGAGCGGCTTAAAGCGGCGGTTGAGCCCATCAGGAGGTATCTCGACACGCGGCTTCATCTTGAGTTGCATCCCGACAAGGTGTATTTCCAGCATTGTTGTCATGGAGTGAAATTCACGGGAGCGGTCATCAAAAAAGAGCGGATTTATGTCGCCAATCGTTCCGTGGCGTATTGCTGGGACAGTATCACCCGCCATAACGCCGTGGCCGACGACCATCGGCCTTCGCCCGACGAGGTGGCGGCTTTTCGAAGCACGGTGAACTCTTATTTCGGGCTGATGAGCCATTACCGTACGTGGAACATCAAAAAGAAAATGAAACGTCACTTTTCGCCCTATTGGTGGAATGTGGTGCAAATCAGGAAAGGCTATGTGGCCGATAAGAAAAGAAAATTGAATTTAAGAGAAATAAAAGCAATGAATTATGAATACTAAACCAATCATTTTGGCTTCCTTATTAGCGTTTTGCTTTGCCTCAAAACCACTCCGAGCAGAGCGTGTCAGGATAGAAGATGCTAAACGTGCCGCAAAGACCCTCTTGAATGGTGGCGGAGGCAGATGCAACCGCATTGAGGAGTTAACTGACATAAGTGAAGCCTTGGGTTTTCAAAACTTGTTTGTTTTCAACGGTGTCAAGGGCTATGTGGTTATGCCTAAAGACAATAATATAATCCCTATTCTGTGCTTTTCACCTGAAGGCAACCTTAATGCAGATGAAATGGGGACGTTTAGTGTATGGCTTGAACATTATGACGAACAAATACGCTATGCTGTCGAACATAGGTTGTCATCCAACGAAAATGCGGCGAGCTTTTGGGAACTGCTTATTGAAGGGGATGTGAGAGAAATCATGGATAGGGGCGCTTCCGCCCAACTCGAAACCAACTGGGGTCAGGGTTACCCTTATAATCTCCATTGTCCCGAGAATCATGAAACAGGAATACGAAGCTATACTGGTTCTGTAGCGACAGCCATGGCTCAAATCATGAAGAAATGGGAACACCCTATACAAGGAAAGGGCAGCCATGAAATCCTCCAACAATACGGCTATGACTATGATTATCCTCTTGAGGCGGATTTTGGGGCAACCATGTATGATTGGAGCCACATGATCAATAGGTATGAATATGGATTGATTAATAATCCTTCTGAAGAGGAGGAACAAGCTGTGGCCGAATTGATGTATCATTGCGCAATAGCCGTTGATACATGGTTTGACGATAACAAGGAGACATCTACCTGTCAAGGCAGTCATGTCTCATTAGACCCTGAATCTTGTCATGTGATTGAGAATGCTTTTAAAGACTATTTCTATTATAAGTGCCCTTCTGCCAAAGTGCGTTCGCAGTATGAGGATCAATGGATGCAAATGTTGTTGGATGCATTGAATGCCGACCCTCCACGACCTGTGTTATATGCCGCACGTAATGATAATAATATAGAACATGCTTTTGTTTGTGATGGTGTTGATGATTTTTTTGGAATTGTCAACCTGTTCCATTTTAGGTGGGGAATGGACGGTTTGTCTTCCACTTTCTGTTACCTCGACGAGTTGGTACCTAATAATAATCTTGAGTATCCTTCTTTTTCTCCTTATCATCTTGAAGAATTAGCCTTTTTCGGTATCGAACCTGACAGCGCCAATATCACCATCATCACCCATCCGTCTTCTGAATCTGGTTCAGTTACTTGCAATGGTCAATACTCCATCACCTCGCAACCTAATGCTGTTGTCTATAAATGTCCTAAAGGAAGCACTTTAACCTGGACTGCCTCGCCTTATCCGAATTGTGCGTTCAATGGATGGACGCAAACCAATGCTCAAGGCATTGAAGAGACGGTTTCCTTCTTTGACGAGTTGACATTGAAAGTGGAACACGATGAAATCTATACTGCCTGTTTCACCCCAAGTTACTGTAAGGTTGATATCAGTGCTGATCCTCCAGAGGGTGGAATACTAACAGGTGGAGGTGTTTTCGAATATGGTTCAGAATGTACGGTAACCGCAACCCCTTATCCTGGCTATGACTTTATTGGATGGTTTGAGGGAAACAAGGTAAAATGTCTCAATCGGGTCTATACCTTCACCGTGACCAATGCTGTTACACTGCGGGCTGAGTTCGTGTCGAATACCTACACGGTGAGCCTTTCCCCGTTGCCGTTCACCTCTTCGGGAACGGTCTCCGGCGCGGGCTCCTATCCGGCTAACACCTCGGTGACGGTGACTGCCACACCCGCGTCTGGCCATCAGTTCAGAGGATGGGTGGAGAATAATGCTGTGGTCAGCAACAACCCTAACTATACTTTCACCATTCACAACGACCGTAACCTGTTTGCCGTCTTTGGCACGGAGTCGCAGTCGGGCATCGGCAGCGTAGTCACTAACGCCGATGGCAGCAAAGGGGTGCTCTTCCATATCGATCCCTCGGGAGTGGGGTGGATGGTGGCCTTAGATGATGCCTCTACAGGTTGCCCCTGGGGACCTTCATCCAACGTTCAGCTGCTGCCTGACCGCACCTGTGAGAACTTGGTCGCCTTGGAAGACCTTTCGGGCTTCAGAAACACAGGCCTCATCCGCACAGAACTTGGCACTAACAACAACTACGCCGCCTCCCAGGTCGACTTCGAACATGGCTGGTATCTTCCCTCGGCGGGACAGCTGCGAAAACTCTATTCCGCCTTGCCTTTCGTGGACTCTGTGCTTTACCGTCAAGGAGGCACCACCCTCAGCGAGGACACCTATTGGAGTAGCACCGAATATTCCAACTCGGATGCTTCCTCGCCTATGTTCTCCATGAGCCATTCCAGCAAGACTTCCAATGGCCGTGTGAGGGCCATCCGTAACTACTTCTCACCTCAGGACAATATGATTATCGCCATGCCCGACAGCCCTTCGCGTGGCACGGTGATGAACTATCATAATGGCATTTATTCATACGGGGAACAGGCTGCGGTGGTAGCCTATCCCAAAGCTGGCTATGTGTTCGATCACTGGTCGGAGGAGGGACTGCCAGTTTCCTATAAAAGCCCCTATACCTTCACCTTCACTCACAGCCGGCGCTTGGTTGCTCATTTCGTGGCGTCAAGTAGTATCGGCTTAGTGGTTCACAACGCTGATGGCAGCGACGGCGTGGTGTTCTATGTGAACCCCGAAGGCACCGAAGGTCTGATGGTGGCCTTGGAGGATGCTTCGGCGGGATGCCCCTGGGGCACCAACAGCAACCTCCTTACCCTGAACGACAGGCCTCTCAATAACATTTACGCTCTGGAGGATGTTTCGGGCTATCACAACACAGGCATCATCAGAGCCGTGCAAAACGCTGATAGCACCTACGCCGCTGGGGTGGTCGACTATGCCAACGGCTGGTATCTGCCCTCAGCGGGTGAGCTGCGTAAACTCTATGCCGCCCTTCCCATGATCGAGACCGCTTTGGTCAGGGCAGGGGGCAGTACCTTGACAGAAGACACCTACTGGAGCAGCACAGAGTATTCCACCTCCGACGCTTCCACACCCTCGTTCAGCATGGGCAACACTGCCAAGACCTCTTCATGCCGCGTCAGGGCTATCAGGAAATACTTGCCTTCAAGCATCTATAAGCTGGTGGCTAAGTCGGAAGACGAGGCGATGGGTACCGTCACGGGTTCAGGCATCTATTTTTACAATGAGACTGTCACTGTGAGTGCAGAGGCCAATGAAGGCTTCGTGTTCAAGTCGTGGACCGAGGACGGGATGGTGGTTTCCTACGATCCTGTGTATCAGTTCCCCTATACAAGGAACCGGGTGCTAGTGGCCCATTTCATGGTGGCTGGGGCCGTGGGCGACATCGTCCACAATGCCGACGGCAGCACCGGGGTGGTGTTCTATCAGAACGCCCAAGGCACCGAGGGCTGGATGGTGGCACTCAACGACGCCTCGACAGGTTGTTCCTGGGGACCACAGAATAACATCTATGCGATGCCCGATATGCTTTGCAATGATATTCGTGCTTTGGAGGATGTTTCCGGTTACAATAACACGGCGATCCTCCGGAAGATGTTGGGGACGAACAACAGCTATGCGGCTTCGGTGGTGGATTTCGCTAACGGCTGGTATCTGCCGTCGTCGGGGCAGCTGCGTAAACTCTATGCGGCTTTGCCGATGATCGAGGAGTCTCTCCTCAACGCTGGAGGCTCGCTACTGACGGAAGATGCCTATTGGAGCAGCACCGAATACAACACCACGGATGCTTGCTCGCCCTCTTTCTCCATGAGCAACACCAGCAAGACCTCTTCGCTGCGGGTCAGGGCTGTCCGTAGCTTCCACTGCGCCAGCATCAACTCAATAAGGCTGAGGGCCAATAATTTCGCTTATGGTAATGTCACTGGATCGGGAAACTATGAGTTTGGCGCAACGGTCAGGATCATAGCCTCGCCAAAGCCGGGTTATGTGTTCGACCGTTGGGAAGAGGACGGAAGCCCGGTGTCATACGACCGCTATTACACGTTTGAGTTTACTCGGACACGTACCTTGGTGGCGGTCTTTGTCAAAGAATACAGTGTGGGAAGTCTCGTCCAAAACGACGACGGCACCAGGGGTGTCGTGTTCTACAAATATCCTAGTGGCGGTGCATTGATGGTGGCGCTTGAGGATGCCTCCACGGGATGTCCATGGGGACTCAATGAGGATGTCACCATCTTGGAGGACCAGTCGCCTGAGGCAGTCATGGATCTGTTGAACGACATGAACGGCAGAAACAACACCTTGAGGATTCGTGCTTGGTATGAAGGCAATACGAACTATGCCGCGGGCAAGGTGGATTTCGCCAATGGATGGTACCTGCCTTCTGCCGGACAGCTTCGCAAGTTGTATGCTGCCTTGCCGCTGATCGAGAAAGCCATCGTGGATGCAGGCGGCACCACCTTGACGGAGGATGCCTACTGGAGCAGCACGGAACAGTCGGCTGACAAGGCCTGGACACCGTCATTTGCAATGAGCTCGTCAAACAAAACCGGCAACTGCCGTGTGAGGGCGATTCGCAGCGTGATGGGTAACGAGACCATAGCAACCAACGTGAATATCGAAGGTGGAGGCTCGGTGACTGGCGCTGGAGTGTATGACCACGGGCAGACTTGTACGTTGAAGGCAGTGCCCAACGACGGCTATGCCTTCCTCAACTGGACCAACGACAGGTCGGTGGTGTCGACCGAGCCGGAATATACCTTCACCGTGACAAGCAACCAGACCTTTACCGCCAACTTCGTCGCCAACAGCTGCAACATCACCACGGCCTTTGATCCTGTGGGCGGAGGTGCGGTGACCGGTGCCGGTGTTTATACGATAGGGTCAACCTGCACCTTGTCAGCCACGGCTCATGCGGGCTATACCTTCTCGAATTGGACCAAAGGAAACAGCCAAGTGTCAGACCAACCCGTTTACAGCTTCACGGTGATGGAGCCTGCCAAATACACAGCGCATTTCGTCATCAACAGCTATGCGGTCACCGTTACTGCTTTCCCTGAAGATGGTGGCACGGTGACGGGTGCTCAGGCCTATAACTATGGTTCTGTGGCTACCTTGACGGCCACGCCATCAGAGGGTTATAGTTTCATCAACTGGACGGAAAACGGTGAGGTTGTTTCCACATCGCCATCCATGCAGTTTGTGGTGAACGGCAACAGAACCTTGGTGGCCAACTTCTCTGTCAATGCTTTTACAGTCTCTGCCGTGGCCTATCCGTCGAATGGTGGCAGCGTTGAGGGCACTGGAGTGTACGAATATGGGACTGTAGTGACACTGACAGCGCATCCAAACTCGCGTTATGAATTTTTCTGTTGGTTTGAGGATGAAGATGTGTTGTCGTTTGATCCTGTGTTATCGTTTGAGGTGACTGAGGATCGTGAGATTTATGTTTTGTTTGCCGAGAATGAGGATGTCGATCAAACGGTTTCTTTAACATCTGGTTGGAACTGGTTCTCTTCTTACATCAGTTATGATGCCAATAGTCTTGCCGATATTGAAAACCAGTTGGAAGGTTCGAATCCCTCAATCATTAAATCGCAGAACGCTTTCGTTTCCTATACCAATGGCCAATGGTCAGGTATCTTGACGGAACTCGATAACGCGGTGATGTATATGATTCAGTTGGATGATGATTGTATTCTTACGTTGACGGGTTCTTTCGTTGATCCGTCGGATCATCCGATCACCTTGATGTCGGGATGGACCTGGATGCCATACCTAAACCTTTCGCCGTTGAGTTTGTCGGAGGCGTTTGCGAATTTCACTCCCTCAGATGGTGACTTGATCAAGGATCAGAGGAACCATAGTGCCTATAACGCACAGTCGGGACGTTGGGAAGGTTCGCTTACCGTCTTGCAGCCGGGTCAAGGCTATCTTTACCTCAACAACAGTAGTGAAACCAAGATCTTGATCTATCCGAATTCGACACCGTAAACCAATGTTTGTATGAATTGTTT
>JAILDR010000179.1 GCA_024689285.1 Bacteroidales bacterium
GGCTCGTTGAGCCCCCAAAATTTTACCCCCTTGCGATAAAATGAAAAAGCTGACACGGATTGAGAAGTTCATGCAGTATTACAACACTGAACGGCACCATCAGGGCATTGACAACGAAATCCCGGAGCGCAAATACGAAAATAACAAATTATTAATCCGCACCCATGAAGCTGCTTGATGTTTCACATTAATTCAATATATTTGCAGTCTCAAATATAACCCATCAAACGCAAATATGAGCAATATCCAAGACATTCACGCATTTGCCGAGCGCATCTATGACATAGTTCAAGACTATGTCGATGGCAACTATAATGCTGATGACGTTCTCGCCATCAGCAAGCGTTGTGGCAAGATTACTATGAAGGCCGATGCCAAAGAAGCCGTCAAAGTAGGCAAGTCCACCCAGCTTTATCCGCTGAAGAATTTGCTTCGTACAGGCGACGACGGTAAGGTGGAGCCTGATAATGATAGGATTTCGGAGATTGCCAATAGTTGGGTGTTTTTGGAGTAGTTTTATTATGGCTGTTTCTGACGATAGAAAGTATACAAAAGCCTTCGTTCATACGCTTTTGGAAGGCATAAAGGGTAAGACGCTTGGTGAGGTTGATAAATCTCACCAATTTGCACGTACTGAGAAAAGCGAAAAAATCACTGGCATAGCAGGCGATGTTATTGAGCAGTCGGTTTTCGGATATGAACGAGATAGTAAGCAGGAATGTGACATTGAGATAGATGGAGTCTTGACCGAATTGAAAACTACAGGCGTCAGAGTACCTAAATTAGATTTGGCTAAGGTGAAAGGGAAAGTTGGTGACGCTTATAATGTTTATCTTGGTGCAAAAGAAGGTATAAGTATTACAGGTGTTACATTTGAACCCACTATTCAAACAGATTTTAGCACCTCGCATTTCTGGGAGAAGTCGGAACATCTCCTGATTGTCTTTTATGAATACAAGTCATACGAAGCTGTTCCTGCCTCTGCATATGCCGACTTCCAAATTGTTGACTATTGTTATAATCAATTCTCTGATGATGAGCGCGCAAAATTACGTAATGACTGGGAGATAGTTCGTGACTATCTTCAGAATGTCTATGATGAGTATGCGGATGTTGACGAAAGAAACCAACAACTTGTAGGATTCACACATGTCTTGCGTCCCAATCTGCTCTTGATTGAATTGGTGCCTGCATTTAAAAAGAAATCGACAGGCACATATCAAAAACCACGGTATCGTCTGAAACAGACATTTGTTGATTATATTGTCCGTGGACACTTTGATAAAAGCAGGGCTAAGACAGAAATCTCGTTAAAGGAATCTTTCTCAAGCTTTGCCCAATTAGATGCCCGTTGTCATGCTATTTCTGCCAAATATAAAGGAAGAACTTTTGCGCAGTTAAAGCGAGAGTTGAAGGTTGAGACAGAGATTTCAAACAAAAGTTTTGGCGCGCAATGCGTGCTCAAAATGTTTGATGCCGATTGTAAAAGGTTAAACCAGATTTCAGATTTCACAAAAGCCGGTATCCTAGCAAAGACAATTACCGTAACTCCAACTGGAAGCAGAACGGAAGATATGAAATTGAGACATATTGACTTTGAAGAATGGGCAGAGAAAGACCTTGACTTCCAAGATTCTGATGTCTATTCATATTTCTGTGAACATAGTTTCCTTTGCCCAGTTTTCTGTGAGCATGACAGTACAGATTCCGCAAAAACCACTTTTGAAGGCTTCAAACGTTTTGCATTCGATGACGAGTTTATAGAAAATGAGGTAAAACGTATGTGGGATGACTCCCGCAGTTTGATTCATCACAGAACCTTAAAATGGGAGTATTTATACGACAAAGAGGGTAACAAGCGAAAGAACAATAGTGGGTCGTACATGGGCTCCCCTAATTTCCCCAAGAGTGCCGACTACAAAGTTTTCTTTAGAGGAGGTGCCGATGATTCACGAGACGAAGCCAAAACTGAAGAAGTAAACGGCATTAAAATGTTGCCGCAATTCTTTTGGTTAAAAGGTTCGTATATAGCAGACAAATTGAAAACAGTTGAATTTTTATAATAATGCCTAAACATCATATAAAAGTAGTAGAGCTGTTTGCCGGTGTGGGAGGTTTCCGCATCGGTTTGGAAGGTGCGTCGGATGCGTACGATACCATTTGGAACAACCAATGGGAGCCATCGACATTGCATCAGGATGCATCGTTGGTATATAAAGCGAGATTTGGATATAAGGGTCACGTAAACAGGGATATCAACCTTGTGAAGACCGAAGAGATTCCCGACCATGATTTACTGGTGGGAGGTTTCCCCTGTCAAGATTATTCGGTGGCTGCGACCTTGAGCCGTTCCGGCGGCATCGAAGGCAAGAAAGGTGTGCTCTGGTGGCAGATTTACCGCATTCTAGAAGAAAAAGGTGACGTGCGGCCAAAATACATCTTTTTCGAGAACGTTGACCGTTTGTTAAATTCACCAGCCACCCAGCGCGGACGCGATTTCGCCATAATCCTTGCTTCTTTGGCCGACCTCGGATATGCGGTCGAGTGGCGCATCATCAATGCTGCCGATTATGGAATGCCTCAACGAAGACGCAGAACATATATCGTCGGATACTTGAAGGACTCCGTTGTTGCCAACAAAATTGATAGAATGGAGGATTGGGTGGAATTCGACGGTGTAATGGCACAGGCGTTCCCGTTTAAGGTAAGCGAAGGGACGCCGTCAGAATTTGATATCAAAGGTACAATCCAAGAAGTTTCCGCCAACTTTAACAAAGGAGAGAAAGACAGCCCATTTGGGAATGCGGGCATCATGATTGACCGTCATGTGTATTCCGTCGACGCAATACCGGTCTATGATGGAACCAGTCAAATGTTGGGTGATATTCTTGTTGACGAGGATTTTGTTCCAGAAGAATTCTTTATCTCTGAAGAGGAGTTGCCGAGATGGCAATACGAAAAGGGGGCGAAGAAGATAAATCGCGTCTCTAAAGAAGGCTTTGAATACGTTTTCTCCGAGGGTGGAATGGCCTTCCCCGACTATTTGGACAAACCGTCCCGCACCATGATAACTGGCGAGGGTGGTCCCTCGCCTTCTCGTTTCAAACATGTGGTGCAAACTCCATCAGGTCGCTACCGCCGCTTGATTCCACTGGAAATGGAACGCCTGAATATGTTCCCCGACAGCCATACCTATCATCCCGATGTGTCGGATGGTCGAAGGGCTTTCTTGATGGGTAATGCGTTGGTGTGCGGAATAATACAAGAAGTTGGCAGGTCTTTGTATCGCTTTATCTATGACGAAGCCCCTGTGTCGACAAAACCTATACATATACAGCGAAATCCTCGTCCAGTATTGACTTTAGATTTGTTCTCCAACGAAGATAATGAGTTGGTTTACAACAAGCCTAAAAAAACATATCAATTGGATAGCTCAAAGCGTTTACTTATTGGCCTTGTAAAAAAAGACAACGAAAACTATTTCCTCACAGATGAGCCCTCAAAACTTTATTACACAGGTAATGTCGAGACTTTTCCTTCCACAATTGCATTAAATAAGCTCTATTACTTTATGCCTCATATCAAAGGCAAAGGAGTACGGGACCTATATCTGATTAAAATTGTAAGAATTGGCAGTAAAACCGAGACACATCCCAATTTAGTTGATGAGAAAGCCCCTCGTTTGGTATTTGAGCTGGAATATCTGGAGAGCCTCCCCGAATACAAGATGATTCACTTAAATTTTCAACAAGCATTTACGGATACTTTTTTGGGCAGAGTGCTGAATCGATAGGTTATAAGTGCTTCATAAAGTGCCTTACAACAATTTCAATTGTCCAGGACTGGAGTTTGGGTGAGTTCCTGAAAGAGTTGGACCTCACCGAAGGCCGTGCAACAGGTATCCCCACCATACAGGACGAGCTGAAGAGCAACGGCTCACCCAAGGCGACCATCGAGACGGATGAGGAACGGACTTACTTCTTGATTGATATTCCTTGCCATCCTAGATTTGTCAAAGATAGGGTTGTTTTGAACAAGGATTTCATAAAAGACTACATAAAAGAACATCGCTCACAAGTGTCTGAACGTCAGGAAAGAATACTGCTGATGATAGTCGACGACGAGACCCTTACTTCACAAAAGATTGCACAAAAGACCAAGGTGTCGCAACGCACGATAATGAACGACTTAACCAAGTTGCAGGCTTTAGGGATTCTCGCTCGTGAAGGTGGACGAAAAGACGGCACTTGGGTGATAGTGGCACAATAATAGTTGTCAACACATCTTGGATTGTTGATAACTTTTTTCCAACCATATCATCCCCTGTAAGGAAAAAATACTGTATTTTAGCGAAACACACTTTACCATATACTTTATCTCTTAACTTGTTGATTACCTTGACGAAAGGATTTTTCGATTCAAGAGAAGAGAGGTGTGTGGTGGTGCCCAATTGGTATAACCCTTATATGACGCAACTGATGGACAGGACAACAACCCATACCAAGATTCCGGAACCCCCTTCATGGGAAGCTGCTATCCCTATAGCCTATATCGAACAGCAGCTGATGGAATTTCCAATTGATAAGGCTTGGGAGATTTTCCAAACCCTGAACGAACTGCTGGAGGATAATGAGATATGGAGAGAACACGACAGAAGCATCAGAAGTCAATTGAAAGAAAGAATGATGCAGAAGGAAGTGAGTCAAAGCCGAGCAACGACCTTGCTGGAACGGGCTGCCAACCGTCCAACGGCCTACTACGCATCCGGTTCAACGCACAACGACTACAGCCGTCATCTGAATATGGGTGAAAACATAATTCCAGTACCAACAAAGCAAGAACTCGCTTAATTTTTAAGTTAATTGTTTGGTGGTTTCAAAAAAAGTTGTATTTTTGCGCCAGATAACTTAAAAGTTAAGAGCGGTATGAGGCAAGGTATGAAGAGAAGTAGTGTTTTAGAGGAGAGACGTAAACGGGTGAATCCGGAAGTCCGTAAGTCTGTTGCATTGTCTTTCCGCATCGTTGACAGAATTCATGAAATCCTGGAGCAGAAAGGCCTGAAGCAGAAAGACCTCGCTTTGAGGTTGGGCAAAAGTGAGGCTGAAATCAGCAAGTGGATGCGTGGTACTCACAATTTCACGATAGACACTTTGGTCGCTATCGAAAATGCCTTGGATGCCCCTATTATTGAGGTTTGTTACTCACAGGTCTATCCTGACTATGAGCCTGAGCCGACGTTAGCCGCCGAGTCATAGACGAAACAAACACATTGACAATGCTATAGAGTAAATGAGCGAAACCTATATCTACGAAGAAGGAGCCGTCCACAACGACCACAAGAAGGTGCTCCACATCGGCACCGTCGGCAGCAACGACATTGGAAAGCTGATTGGTGTTTTTTTCGCTGACGAAGCCGAGGACGTGTACATCGAGGAGCAAGACCCTCCCGAGCAAGTTGAAAACAAGACGGAAACACCCGATGATACTCCGCAAGAGTTGAACTATTTCGCCCCTCAGAAAAACCTCTCCGTGTTTCTTTGTCAAGACTGGTTCGACGAGGTTTCCTCGAATAAGAAGAAATACACCCAGAAATGGCGGGAGGCTTTGATGGAGGCTTTGCTTGCATCTGACTACAAAGACGGAATTGCCAAGGATTGGCTTCAGGAAGGGAAACGTTCGCAAATGAAATGCGCTATTGTCGGTATCTTGATTGATGCGAAGGTACTCAAGGGCAGCTATAGGTCGGTAGCTGCCAAGTTGGGAGTGGATGATTTGAAACCAGCATCCCTGGCCCGTTACATGAGCAAAGCCCAAAACCAGCCGTATTACGAGTGGTTAAAGGCGTTTGTGG
Organism: Bacteroidales bacterium; assembly: GCA_024689285.1. Next base: position 5,852 of record JAILDR010000179.1, read on the forward strand.
AGAGCTGAAAAGCTGTGTTTTGCGATTGAGTCGTGCGATTGGGCATAATTCCTAATCGCACGAAATTTTTTTTTGATTTTTTTTGTCCTTATATCACAAAGAGTTAGTATGCCTCGGTTGTGCGATTGACCGAGGCTTCTTTTTGTGTGTTTTTCAGTCGCATAATCGCGCCGTTCCTTTGCAGAAAATTTTACGGACAACCTAGTTTTAACTAACCCTTAAATTCATCAAAGCTATGCAAACGAAAATCTGCAAAGTGATTGCCCAGACTGAGCCAGTCTATGTGCAGTCGAAGAAAACCGAAAGCGGCCAGCTGGCCAAGTGCTACATCCGTCTGAGAGAATTGGGCGGCGACTACGAGGACGAGTACCAGTGCACCCTGCTGGGCAACATAGCCCTCTGCCGATTCCAGCCGGGGACAACGGTGGCCGCCAGCCTGCGCTTCTCCACCCGCGAGAACAACGGGGCCTGGTATCAGGACATTATCGCTAACGATATTATTAAAATCGGTTAAACTACGGATTTGACGGATTCTACAGATAAATCCAATTCGTTTAATCCGTGTAATCCGTAGTTCCATCTAATCATTAACCCGAGTTGAAGTGAGGAGGATGTTCTCGAGTAA
>JAILDR010000187.1 GCA_024689285.1 Bacteroidales bacterium
TGCTGTAGTCGTTGTAGGAGAGCCAAGGAAAGGCCAAACGTTCGAGGAATGTCCGCATCTGACCTGTCACATCGCCAAAGTAAATCGGGGAACCTAACACCAGTCCATCGGCTTGAGCTATCTCTTCCAAAACAGGAGTCAGCGCATCCTTGAACTTCCATACATTCGATGCCTTTCCCTTGATCTTGCAAGCCATGCACGACATGCAGCCTTTGTAGTCGAGTGCATAGAGGCGAAAGGTCTTCACCTCGATTTCGTTGCTGACGGAACTGGCTCCTTCAGCGAATTTCTTGAGCATTGAGGCCGTGTTGAAAGTAGCGCGCGGGCCTCCGTCGATGATGATAATCTTTTTCATTGTCGTTGTCGTTTTATTTTCGTTCGCAAAATGTCACATGCACCGTGTCACCGAAGCTCTTGCCAATCTGTTTGCGGATGTCTTTCCGCAGGCCGATGATGAAGCAAGGCGTTCCCATCTTGACGATCTGCCCGTCGTATGGCACGCCGTCGAAGGTGGCATGGACCGCCAACCGACCTTTGCCGAAGAGCGCCTTGATGTCGAAAGGAACCTCAACGTATGCGGCATCCATGTCCTCGTTTTGGATGATGATGGCATCGAATTCGTATGGCGTTGCTGTGCCCATGTTATTTCTTTAGGTTTTTCTGATGCGTCTTCAACAACTTCACCGCCTGCCCGTAAGGACTTGAGGTGACGCTCACGAAATAGGCCGCCATGTCGGTGGTGTAGGTGTTTTTGTAGTAGCCTTTGGTGAAAAGTTCCTCTTCGGTGAAGCTCTCGGCGAGGCGGAGCATTTCATCGTGTGTCTCTTGCAGCAGGCGTTTGGCCTTCTCCAAAGGCGTGTTTTGGTGCTTCTCCACCAGCATCTTGTCCATCTCGTGGTAGTTCTTGCGGTACGCGTCGGGCAGGTAGTCACGAGGGTGACCTTCGCGGATGTTGTTCACAAACTCGCGCATCAGCACCTGCCATTCGTGAAGGTGGATTAGCAGATCGCGGAGGCAGCAATCGTATTGCCAGCGCACACCGCATTTCTTCGGGTCGGCAGCAAAGTCGAAAGGAGCTGATATGGCTTCTTCGCTCATCTTGGCTATTTGTTCGTTGAGTCTGGCATAGCCGTCGGCCATGGCGGCAAGTAGTTCTTGTTTGTTGTTGGGATTGGGCATGTTGTTATTCAGATTTGAGATTCATTATTTTTTCGTTTTTGCAATTCAAAATTTCCACACTCCTTCCACCTTCAAATCAGTCTTGTGGTTGCCCTTGATAAGGGATAAGCCACTGCCGATTTCATCGCGGTCGGTGTAGATGGTGCTGCCGATGCGGGCGTAGAGCGTCAGAAACTTGAAGGGTTTCCATTTCCCTAACAGATATACCCTCATGCCTTTGCCGTAAAAGGCTGGCACGCTGAACGAATACAGCACATCGTTTTCGTAGGTATAAACGCGGGTGTCATAGTCCTCGGTGTCGAAGACGGCGTAGCGGAAGGTGAGGCTGAAAGGCTTGTTCTCGGGCTTGTAGGCTACATCCTGACAGATGAAGAAGCCGTGGCTGTCAGCTCCGTCGCCGTTCTTGTAGTGGGCGTATTCAGCCTTGTTGCTGAAATGAAAATCCTCGCCTATCTGATAGTGGATGTCGAACCGTATGGAATTCTTGGTGTAGAAAACGGGATAGTGGCTGAAGACGTGGACATCATTTGAGTTTTTCATCTTGGTCTTTGAGCGGATTTGCAGGTAGGCGTTGGCTCGTTTGCTGAAACTGTGGCTGAGGCGGAGGTAATAGTCATGGCCCCAGCTGGGTGCGTTGACTTGTGATGTGGGCCAGGTGAACTTGAACAGGTCGGCGTAGGTGAGGAGGTTCCAATAGGGGGCAGGTGCCAGCTCGGCTCCGAGATAAACCCCACGTTGCCCTTGGCTGCGGCTACCTTCGCCGTAGGCGCGGGAAAACAGGTTCTGATAGGCTTTGCCGTAATCGCGGTAAAGCATGGTGAAGTTGAGGTAACCCGCTGGCTTAAAAGTCATTCCGACAATCCCCGCGAAATGTTGGATTATTGGTGCCTCAAGGGCTGTGCTGTCGGGGCTGAGGCTCATGGCAGCCTCGCCAAACAGGGCGAAATTCCCTTTGACGTACTTGAAGTCGATGCCGTGGGCGGTGAGCTGTTGTCCCTTGAAATAATATTGATTGTAATGTGTTGGCTTGGGCTGCAACGGTATGCTGAGCCAGGTGTAGTGTCCTGTGTAGCCGATTTCGAAATGGGCGGTGGTGTAGGCAAGGTGCCCGCCCGCCACCTGCTGGCGGACGGCGTGACGGTCAAGCAGTTCTCCGGTGGTGCGGTGATAGCCAGTCTCTTGCAGGCTGCTGACGAGCTCTGCTTCGTCCAGACTGTCGGCCGCGCTGATGTTGGCGTCGACGAGGCGGTTGCTGTAGAACACCGTGCCTTTGACCGTGCCGATGGCAAGGGTGGTGGCTGCTCCGCGCATGAACAAAGACTCGTTGGCCGAGCTTTTCGGGCTGATCCCGCGACCTTGTTTCATCACGCTGCTGCCCGCAAAGGCCTTGCCGAAGTTGATTCCCGACCACATCGTAAGCCCTTGGCCGAAAGCCAGCTGATAGTCGCCTGCAACGGCAGTTTTTACGATACCTAAGTCCTTGGCGTAGAGATGGAAACCGATGAAGTCGGTGAGAGATTTTTCGCCTGGGTCTTTCTCCATGACGAAACCTGCGCGAATCTTGTCCCTGTAGTTATAAGTGTATTTCAGTTGATAGTGTTGCGGGCTGCCCAGATACCTTGAGTTGGGCTTGGCCAGCAATGCCGAATCGCTGATGTCGGCATAGCCTTCCTGCGGCTCAATGATTTGCCCGTATCGTCCCACAATTTGGTGCTTGCCGTAACGCGCCAGCTGGCTCAGGGTGACTTTGTCGCGTCCTCGGTCGGCATCGATATAGACGACGGGGGCAATAAGGCCTATGGTCTGCGCATCAAAGCCTTCCACCATTTCCAGCTCTTCAAAGAAGAGGAAGTCGCCATAATAACGGCGGTATTGCTGTAAAGCCTCGTATTGGAACACATTGATCAGCCTCATTTCCACCAGCTGCATCACCTCTTCGCTGTTGAGGTTGACTGGATTGTTGCTGAGGAAAATGTAGTTCTCCAAAAGCTCCTCGATGTCGACCTCCTCTTCGCTGTCTTCAGCCAGGCGTTCCACCTGCTCGATGAGCAAAGGACTCAAGACATCGGGGTGCAGGGTGCCGACGGGCGTTTGAGCCTTCGCAATAAGGCCCGAAGTGATGAGCAATATGGTGAAAACCAGATGTCTCATGCTTATTTGCCGATGCTGAAAATCATACCTATTTGGATGGAAGCCCCAAGCTCTTGGTGCAGCTGGGCTGCCGCGTCGATTTGAAGGAACCGTAAGGCATAGCCGAGGCCGAAGGTCAGGATGCCCGGGTTCGACTGCACTCCTGCGCGGACGTAGAAGTTTTTAAGTATCTCGTACTCCAGTCCCCCGCGCAGGCTGATGCCCCCGCGTTCGGTGTTTTTCTCCACCTCACATTGCCCGACGAATTCTTTCGTGAATTGGTAGGCCGCACCAAAACGGAACACGATGGGTAGTTTCTCTTGGTTGAGGTTTTGTTTCAGGTAGATACTGACCGGATTGAAGATATAAGTGCCAAGCCTCAGTTTGTCGGTCGCTTGCGACTGTATGCCTATCTCAAAGGTGATGGCGTTTTGCCGGCCATAGTCATTGCCCGTGTAAATGGACAGGTAATCCAGCTGTAGACCCATTTGGAAGTAAGGGCCGAAGTCCTTGGCGTAGGCCAGCCCGAACTTGTTTTCGCTGTATTTTGATGAACCGAACTGATTGAAGCTCAATCCTAAACAGCCGAATTTCGTCGGCAAGGCTGCTGCGCCACTTTTGTAAGCCGTTTCGGGCAGGAACCAGCGGTTTTCATAATACAGACCGATGCTGAATTTGTCGAGGTAGGCCAGACCTGCAGGGTTGTTTTGTATCGCCCACAGATTGAACGAGGCCGCCGAAGTGCCGCCCATGGCAGCCGCCCGTCCTCCAACGGGACTGATGAAATCATGCGCTAAAAGAGGTGAAACGGAGCAGACGATGAGGATGAAAAGTAAGTGTCTTTTCATAAGAGGTGTTTTGATGGTGCAAAAGTATGGGTGTTTTGTAAAAAATCAAAGTTTTTGTCGCATAAGTTGCCAAAATTCCTTATTTTCGCAGGCTAAAACTGAAATTATGAACATTGTCCTGATTGTTGTCGCCATCCTTCTGGTCCTTGTCGGACTGGTGGGTTCAGTCGCACCTGGTATTGCCGGGCCGCCCTTCAGCTTCCTCGGCATTTTGCTGCTGTCGTTTGTCGATGGCATTGAGTATTCCACTGGCTTTTTGATACTTATGGGAATGGCTGCTGTGGTGGTTTTTGTGTTGGATTATATCGTTCCCGCATGGGGGACGAAGAAACTGGGCGGCAGTAAGGCGGGTGTGCGCGGGAGCACCATCGGCTTGATTCTGGGGCTTTTGGTGACGTTCATGTTCCCGGTTGGCTTCATCGCTGTGTTGGTGGGGCCGTTTGTGGGTGCCTATATTGGAGAGAAGCAGGCAGGCACCGACGACAGCCAGGCGTTGAAGGCGGCTTTCGGGTCGTTCATGGGTTTTTTGGTGGGCACTGGGCTGAAGGTGATATATGCCTGTGTGTGTATTTTTTACGTGATCAAAGATATGATATTATGGATAACGAAATAAACGAAAAGAGTTGCGGGACAAGGGACTGCAGGACGCGGGATTTGGCTGAGACGGCTCGGCATATCCGTGAATTGATATTGACGGCATTGGCTGAGGCTGGATCGGGTCATACGGGCGGATCGCTTGACTTGGTGGATATTTTCACCGTGCTGTATTTTGACCATTTGCGCCACAATCCCGACAATCCACTATGGGAAGGACGTGACAAGGTGGTACTCTCCATCGGACATACAGCTCCTGTGCTGTATGCCACTTTGGCTGCTGCTGGCTATTTTCCTGAGGATGAGATGCTGACGCTGCGTAAAATAGGTGGCCGTCTGCAAGGCCATCCGAGTCTGGAATCGTATTTGCCGGGTTTGGAGACCAGCTCAGGCAGCCTTGGGCAAGGACTGGGCATCGCATTGGGTTTGGCACTTGCAGCGAAGATGGACGAGAGACGTGAGGCTGCCGGACATGAGACTTGTCGTGTGTTCTGCATCATGGGCGACGGTGAGCAGCAGGAAGGCAGCGTCTGGGAAGCGGCTATGGCCGCGGCACATCATAAGGTGGATAACCTATGCGCCATTATTGACCGTAACAGGCTGCAAATCGATGGCGGTACTGAGAAGGTGATGGCCATCGACCCGCTGCGCGACAAATGGAAGGCTTTCGGCTGGAATACTATCGAGATTGACGGACATGATATGGAGCAAATCAAGATGGCTTTGGATTTCGCTGACAAGACACAAGGCAAGCCTACCGTCATCATCGCCAACACCATCATGGGTAAAGGTGTCCCGTCAATCGAAAACGATTATCATTGGCACGGTAAGGTTCCAACTAAGGAACAATTACCTCAGTTTATTGATGAATTGAATAGTTGATGGCTCACGCTTCGCGTCTTTGCGAGGAGGAACGACGAAGCAATCCAGGCTTGAAGCTACACACATAGATTAACTCCGTTGAATCTTCGATTTGCCGCGCTTCGCTCGTAATGACGCAAAGCGGCAGAAATTTGAAATCAGAAAATTGAAATCCCTAATTATGGAATACCAAAACAAAGGTAACAAAGCGACAAAAACAGGCTTCGGTGAGGGCGTTCTCGCTGCGGCACAAAAGGATAACCGCGTGGTCGGTCTTGGTGCCGACATCACCGCCTCGGTAGGCATGAACTTCTTCGCAGAGGCTTTTCCCGAGAGGTTTATCTCTATGGGCATCGCCGAGCAGGATGCTGTGGCTACTGCTGCCGGTCTCGCCTTGGGCGGCAAGATTCCCGTCTTCAGCACATACGGCGTGTTTGCAGCCCATCGCGCCAATGACCAGATTCGCATTTCTGTGTGCTACAATAATGTGCATGTAGTCATCGGTGGTGCCCATGCGGGTGTTTCGGTTGGTCCCGACGGAGCCACTCATCAGGCGTTAGAGGACATCGCCACCATGCGGGTGCTGCCTAACATGACCGTCATTTCGCCCTGTGATGCCACACAAGCGAAAATTGCCACGGAGAAGGCCATCTTAGAGCGCAAGGGACCCGTCTATATCCGCTTCGGTCGCGAGCCTGAGCCGGATTATACGGATGAAAACCAAGAGTTTGAGATAGGGAAGGCGCAACTAATGCGTGAGGGGAATGATATTACTTTGGTGGCCACGGGCCATGAGGTGTGGGAAGCACTTCAGGCGGCTCACATGCTGGAGCTTATGAACATCTCGGCGCGTGTCATCAATATGCATACCATTAAGCCGTTAGATGGGGAAATCCTTGTTAAGGCTGCCGAAGAAACCCGGCTGATCTTTACCATTGAGGAACATCAAGTGGCAGGCGGTCTCGGTGGCGCGGTGACTGAGTTTTTGGCTGAGAACCATCCTATTCGTGTATGCCGCATCGGTATGGACGACCGTTTCGGCGAGTCGGGACAGGCTCCCGCATTGGTGCACAAGTATGGCTTGAATGCCGCCGGTATCGTCAAGCGTGTTTTGGAAATTACGTCCAATCAGGATTTCAGCATCTATGTCCGCAAGTTGGGCAAACCTTTCGATAGTTATATCAAGAAGCTGTACGACAGCCAAATGCTGTATGAAGGCTATGACTATCACGATGAATCCACCTTCGCGAACTGCCACGACATGAAGGTCTATCAGCATTATCTCTCTCAAGGCAAACGGGGGCGTGAAGTGCTGGAAACCTTGGCACGTGCTCTTCACGACCATTTCATCACGCATGAGTTGTATAAGATGCTTGACTTGTATGATGAGAAAGATGTCATAGGCATCATGGGCGGTCATGCAAAGCGGCGCGATGACCCGGATTATCGCCAAATCGTTTTGCTGAGCAAGAAACTGACCGAGATGGGTCGCCTGATGGTCACGGGTGGCGGTCCGGGTGCGATGGAAGCCGCGCACCTTGGGGCTTGGATGGCAGGCAGGACTGAAGCCGAGGTGGACGAGGCCTTGGATATGCTCAAGCCGTCGCCGACCTATAAGGACGAAGGCTGGTTGCGCCGAAGCTTTGAGGTGATGGAACGCTTCCCGCGCGTTACCGAATACCGCAGCCTTGCTATCCCAACGTATTATTACGGTCACGAGCCGACCGCGCCTTTCGCCACCGATATTGCCAAGTATTTTGATAACAGCGTGCGTGAAGATGGCGTTGTCACCATCGCCAAGGGCGGCATCATCTACACGCCTGGCAGCGCAGGCACCATGCAGGAGATTTTTCAGGACGCGGCGCAAAACCACTATGAAAGCGAGGGCTACGCCAGCCCGATGATTTTCTTGGGCAAAGATTACTTCACGAATTACATGCCAGCCTATGCGTTGCTTAAGGATTTGAACGACAGAGGCGTGTATAAGAACATGATCCTCACAATTTCGGATGATAATGACGAGATTATTGAGGCGATAGTGAAGTTCAGGGAAGGGAAATAATCCTTATTCCGGCCTCCTAAAGCGTTCCCCTGTGCCGTCGATCACGGCCTTCTTCCATGAATCAGGGTAGCCGGGCTGCATGGGTTTGGCGGGGTAGCCGTAGCCGTTGCGTTTGAACTCTCCGTTCTCTTCCTGCTTGACGTTGCTGTCCAAGTATTTTACCAACAGGTAGTTGTCCAGTTCTTTCCAAGTGGCTACGGTATTGTGTCCGGCTTGGTTTGAAAAGTCGGTGAGGTAGGCAATGGCCTTATGCGGGTTTTCCGTGTAGAGGTTCAAGGCTTCGTTGTCCACATAATTGACCTGCTCTTGATATCCGCTCTCCAACTCGCTCTGCACGGCTTGGATGTCTCCTATGACGCGGTTGTAGAACAGGTACTTGAAATGCGCTAACCGGTTGAAGACCCAGAAGGCGGCATTCTCGCTGTAGGTCAGCATGTCGCCATTGCCCACTCGGTATTCAAAGGGTACTTCGCTGATGGAGCAGTAGAAGGGTGTGTAAACTGTCGAGTTGGTGTCGTCCACACCAAACCAGATGATGCCTCCGATGGGGTTGGGCAGCCAGCTGCGGCATTGGGCGATGAAGGAGAAGCCCGTCTGCACCACCTCGATGCTGCGTTCGTTGAGAAAGGGTTTGCCGTCGTAGGTCCAGTATAGAGGGTTGCAGCGGATGGGGGAGCCGAAGGGGCCTGCTCCCGGGTCAAGGGTCTTGTCGTAGGGCGTTCCCTGGAAGTGGTCGCGCTGGAAAGCCATCATGTCACTCAGGCTGACCTTGCGGTCGGGCTTCACGTAGAGGGGCATACGGTGGGTGAGGTCTTTCCCGATGACATAGTCCCAATACTTGTCCATGCCCTTGCACACCTTATTGAACATGGTCCATACACGGAAGTCGCACACGCGGGCTGCGCTGAAATCGACAGGGGCGTATGCTGCGCTGAAGTCGAAGTCCTGATCCTTGCCGCTGAAATAGCCTTTGCTGCGGGCGAAGTCGATGATGTCGTGCTTGTAGATGACCTCCACCTCTTTATTATATAGTTTCTGCCAGTCTTTGTCGGTAATGGAGGTCTTGCCGTTGCGCAGTGGGAAGGTGGTGATTCTTGCGGCGTTGGCATGACCGCTCACATAGCCGTCAGGGATGCGGATGGCGACCCACACGGCACCTTTCACATCGCCCATAGGCATCATTTCCATATACCACACTTCGTTGGCATCGCTGATGGAAAACGACTCGCCGTCGGAGCCGTAGCCGTATTCTTCCACGAGGTCGGCCATAATCTTGATAGCCTCGCGGGCTGAGGTGCTGCGCTCTAAGGCGATGAACATCAGACTGCCATAGTCGAGGATGCCGTTGGGGTTGACTAACTCTTCTCGACCCCCGAATGTGGTTTCCCCTAAGGCGACTTGGTTCTCGTTGATATAGCCTACCACTTGATAGGTGTGGGGCGGTTGGGGCACGCCACCTCTTGGAGCGTTGGTGCTGCGGTCGTAGCACACGCGCATGCTGCCTGCCGGCCAGTCGGCTGCAGGGGTGAAGTACAGCTCGCCATAGCGGATGTGAGAGTCGGCACAATAGCTAATCATGGTGGAGCCATCTGCCGAGGCTCCTTTGGTGATGAGGAAGTTGGTGCAGGCCTGCGATGTGTTGAACCCAATCAGCAGGACTAACAGTAAGAGATTTCTAATGCTTTTCATATTGTAGTGTTTTTGTTGTCGAGTAGCTGCCCAAAGTTAAACTGGTTTTGCTCATAATTCAAAAGGCAAAACTACAAAAAATCTGACATCGACAAAGGTGCCGGGAAATAAAAAATACGGGGAAGTGGTCTTGCAAAGAAAAATAGTATATATTTGCAGCCTAAAAGAGCAGAAACTTTTCAAACGGGCGGTATTCCGAAAAGCCTTAAGAGTAGGAAAAATGCTAATTTTAAGAGTTTATGAAAAAAGCGCTATTACTTTTTGCAGGAGTCATTATGATGGTGTTTGCCACGTCATGCACGAAAAAGACGACTTATGAAATCTACAACGGTACATCGGGTATTGGTGTTTATGATGTCAAGGCTTATGAGTATTCGGGCTCAATCCTCGTCAATTATTCTGATGTGGGCTTCCTGAATGCAAATGCTACCAGCGGTTCCATCGAGGCTTCCAAGGATGTCAATAAGGTGCAGGTTGCATTCAAGTTTGCTCCTGGCGGCGATGTCTACACTACTGCCGAGTACTTTACTCTCAAGAGTGGTGGCCATACCATGATTCTCCTTGAGGACAACACGCAGGTTTTTGGCGGTAAGAAAGGAACGACGACAGTTGAAAAAGCGGTCAAATAAGATTACGACCCTACTGACCATAAAAATCCCCGTCCGTTGCGATGGGGATTTTTTTTGGGGGCTCAAGTTTACTATAGGACTGGTTTTTCAATAGCCTCGGAGAGGCTGAATCTCAATGACTCCACACAAGGAACGCAGTGTGGGGACAACAAAAACCCTACAACTCAGTGCCCCAAAGGGAAGCGACACGAATTTTGACAAAATCGTGGAATTAGATATGTAAGATTTTCTAAAATAGCGAATAAAAAAATAATTGTATCTTTGCCAAAAAAAATCCAGCCATGCAATCCTCCATCCCATTAGCGGAACGACTCAGACCTACTACACTCGACGACTACATCGGGCAGAAGCACATCATCGGTGAGCATGCCGTGTTGCGCCGCGCCATTGAGACAGGTCGCGTGCCTTCCATGATTTTCTGGGGGCCGCCCGGAGTTGGCAAGACGACGCTTGCTTTCATCATCTCCAAGCAGGTGAAGCGGCAGTTCTTCCAGCTGAGTGCCGTCAGTAGCGGCGTGAAGGAAGTGCGCGAGGTCATTGACAGGGCGCGTATGGCTCCCGAAGCACCTATATTATTTATAGATGAAATCCACCGTTTCAGCAAGTCGCAGCAGGACTCCCTCCTCGGGGCGGTGGAACGGGGACTGGTCACCTTGATTGGTGCGACGACAGAGAATCCCTCGTTTGAGGTGATCTCGCCTTTGTTGTCTCGTTGTCAGGTTTATGTCCTTAAGGCACTTGAGAAGGTGGATTTGGAAATTCTGCTGGCAAAGGCTGAGAAAGCGCTTGAATATGACTTCGGCAAGAAAGTCACTATCAAGGAGTCTGAGGCCTTGATGCAAATCAGCGGCGGCGACGGACGCAAGCTATTGAACGCCATAGAGCTGGTGGCCAATTCTTTGAACGACTTGGACGAGACCGCAGAGGAGCTTGTCGTCACTAATGATTTCACTACCAAATGTATTCAAAGCAACCTGGTAAAATACGACAAGCAGGGTGAGATGCACTACGACATCATCTCGGCCTTCATCAAGTCGATGCGGGGCAGCGACCCCAACGCGGCCTTGTATTACCTGGCCCGCATGATTGAAGCAGGGGAGGATCCGCTCTTTATCGCCCGAAGGATGCTGATTCTCTCCTCTGAAGACATTGGCAACGCCAATCCCAACGCGCTCTTGCTGGCTAATGCCTGCTTTGATGCTGTGAATAAAATCGGCTGGCCTGAGAGCCGTATCATTTTGGCGCAGACGGTCACCTATCTGGCCTCGTCGCCAAAGAGCAATGCGGCTGTGGCTGCCATCGATGCGGCACAGGCTCTGGTGCGGAAAACTGGTGATTTGTCAGTGCCTTTGCACCTGCGCAACGCCCCTACCAAACTGATGAAAGACCTCGGTTATAGCGACGGCTACAAGTATGCCCATGCCTATGAAGGCAATTTCGTGGAACAGGAATTTCTGCCATCGGAGATTTCTGGCACGGTTTTGTATGAACCTCAAGACAACCCTCGCGAACGCGAGCTGCGCAAGAACCTGCGCGAGAAATGGAAAGAGAAATATGGATACTGAAAAGAACGCTGAAAAGGATGTCCACAGCGTCAGCCTGTGGAACAAAGTGCTGGAAACCAGCTTGAAACTACCTTTTGTAAAGGTCGATCGTGAAGAGTTCCTGACCAAGGAACTGACCAAGTTTTGTACCCCGATGGAGGTGATGACAGCCTTGGACGATACCCCCATCAAAGTGCTGAGCAAGAAGGAAATCGACAAATTGGCCAAACAATGCATCCGTCACCATCTGACGATGGTGTGTGGCGTTTCTGCCTTGATGGGTCTGCCGGGCGGCTGGTGGATGGCGGGTGCCATTCCTGCCGACCTCTCGCAGTTTTATGGACACATTCTCTCGCTCATGCAGAAGCTCATTTACCTGTATGGCTGGCCTGCCTTGACCGACGTGAACAAGCAGATGGATGAAGAGTCGTTGAATATCATGACGCTTTTTGTCGGGGTGATGATGGGCAACAAACTGGCCATTGAGGCGGTGACCAAGGTGGCGGCGCAACTCTCAAGGAGCGCTGGCGTGAGAATCTCGGAAGGCCTCATGGCGCAATATGCGATTAAGATTGCCCAATGGATAGGCATCAACCTGACCAAGGAGGGATTTGCCAAAGGGGTGGGGAAGTTGCTTCCTTTGGTGGGCGCACCTGTTTCAGCCACAATCACTTACTATACGTTCCGCCCCATGGCACAACGTCTGAAAAGCCATCTGGACGAACAGTATGAGATGCGTCACGAAGGGGCATAAAAGAAAAAAATTAGAAAAATAATCCAAAATTGGTTGTAGTTTAAAAAAATGCTGTACTTTTGCGCTGGTTCTTATCATAATCTCGTCTGTTTCCCCAAAGAGCAGATGAGATAGGTTTCATAAATTTTGGTTTTTGGTTCTTGAAGTCCCCGGCCTCGGCTGGGGTCTTCTTGTTATAGACTATGCATAGGTTTCAACAGGTCGTTGACGGTCTTCACAGGATTGAAGGTCTCGATGGGTACCTCGACAAATACCGTAATCCAGTCGGCCATAGCACCGTTCCATAGGCCGGGCAGCTCCAAGGCACGCAGCTCGCGCCCGTCTTTTGATTTGTTGGAGACGAAGCCTGTGTTCGGGTCAACGTGGTCTTTCAGGTTGAAGGCCTCACCTTTGTAGTTCCAGCAGCCGCATACGAGGTCGACGGGGTTGAAATGGGTCGAGGCTTGGAAGATGGCTTCCTGCTGGGCGTTCTTGTGGTCGATTTGTGACGACTCGATGATTTGCAGCGACACCTCGTCGTCGTCGTTCTTCACCCAGAATGGTCCGCCGCCGGGCTCGCCTTCGTTTTTCACCATGCCGCACACGCGCATCGGGCGGTTGAGCTTGTCGTACAGATAGTCGATTTTTTCTATGCTGTTGTATTGGCTCACAAAGGCGGGGATGTCCATCATCAGTTCGGTCTGGGCGTAACGGATAATTTCGTCCAGGTCTTCGTCGCTGAGGTTGCCTTCGTCAAGGAGCTCGAGGTATTCGAAAGTTTTCTGCTGGAGTTGCAGTAGCAGTCCTGCCAGCACCTTTTTATATATAATAGTGGTCTCGGCTTTGCTCTCGGGCACCACGTTGTCGATGTTCTTCACGAAGACGATTTCTTCGCCCAGGTCGTTGAGGTTCTCGATGAGAGCCCCGTGGCCGCCCGGGCGGAACAGGATCTTGCCGTTGCTTTCGCGGAACAGGTTGCCCTCTGCGTCGATGGCGACGGTGTCGGTCGAGGGCTTCTGGCACGAATAGCTGATGTCGTAGCAAACCTTGTATTGCTTTTCGTAACCTTCTTTCAACATGTTGACGGTCTTTTTGAACACTTCCTCATGTTCGGGCGAGACGGTGAAGTGCAACTTGGCCACGCCTTGGGCGTCGGTGGCATAACGGGCTGCTTCCACTAAGTGCTCTTCAAGGGCGATACGGTCGAAAGTGGGGTAGTGGTGAAACTTCAGCAGGGCTTTGGGGAGTTGTCCGTAGCCGAGGCCTTCGTCCAACAGCAGGGCTTTCGCGATGTCCACCTTGCGGCCTTGTTGCAGCAAAGTGTCAATATCGGTTCCATGCAGTTTCTTGACGGCTTGGTCGAGGTCGGCATAGAAGGCGAAGCACTTGATGTGGGCAAAGAAGATGTCGGTGAAATTCGTCTCCTTGCCGCTGTCGGCAAAAGCGAAGAGGTCCTTGAACATGCGCGAGGCCGCACCCGAAGCCGGGACGAACTTGGTGAACTGGTAAAACTCCTTGTCGGCATCAAAGGCTTGCGTCATACGGCCAGTCAGGTCGGCATCGAGGCGGAGAATGCCGTCGCCAAGGGTGGCAGGACGCATGAGTTGTACGAATTTCGTGCCGCGTTTGAGCTGGGCAACTTGTTGAGTGACTTGATTTTCGGTGACATTGCGTTCCGAAAGTTGCTTGAGGTCTTTTCCGTTGAGCATAATTGTTGTATTTAAGCGGCTCAAAAATAGTGAATTATATAATCCGATGAAAAAAATCGAGAAAATTTTTCAGAAAATGCTTGCGTGAACGAAAAAAGTTGTAATTTTGCGGCCGATTTCAAGCCCAGGTGGTGAAATTGGTAGACACGCCACTTTGAGGGGGTGGTGCCGATTACGGCATGCAAGTTCGACTCTTGTCCTGGGCACAATCACCAAAGCCCCGATGGCGGAATTGGTAGACGCGTACGTTTCAGGTGCGTATATCGAGAGGTGTGCAGGTTCGACTCCTGTTCGGGGCACAAAAAAACAACAATCCTAATTGATGACACTATCAGTTAGGATTTTTAGTATCAACCGTCATGAACTCATTCAAGGAACTCGTTTTGAACCGCCAAAGCACAAGAAGCTTCTCCGACAAAGAGGTCGAGTTGGATAAGTTGCAGAGAATTTGCAACATCGCAAGCCTGTCGCCCTCCTCGTGCAACTCGCAACCGTGGAGAATGCATATCGTAAGGCCTTCCTACACGAAACTTGACGATTTGCGGAAAGCCTGCCAACCGGTCAAACTCAATCCTTTCCTGAACAATGTGAACAATTTCATTGTTATCGAACAGACCTTCGGCAATATGAAATCGAAAAGCGGCGGCTTCTTCTCCAACAATGATGTGAATTCCATTGACCTGGGCATACTCGCCGCCCATTTGGTGCTGGCTGCCGAAGAGGAAGGGCTCGGAACGTGCATGATTGCGGCATTCAGAAAGAAAATCATCAACAAGGCTCTTGGCTTCAGCCGACTCAGAAGAGTCAGGCTCGTGATTGCCTTAGGCTATCCTACCGACGATTATGAAATCCGCGAGAAGAAACGGAAAAACACAAGCGAAACCGTCGACTTTATTGAATGAGTCATGGGTTACAACCTAATAAGTTCACTTTTCCCTTGATATGTCCAAATTGTTTTCTATTTTTGCAGAGCGAAAACAAATAAACAACTATGGAAATCTATCAGTATTGGCTCATCGCCGCCATTGTTTTGGTGATTGTGGAAATCTGCACGGCCGGTTTCGGCTCCATCTGCTTTGCTGTGGGAGCGGGATTCTCCGCCCTCGTTGCCGGCCTCGGGGGTAGCTTCGTTTGGCAAATCATCGTGTTTGCCGCCGTCTCGCTGCTCACCTTTATCTTCTTGCGCCCTATGGCCATCCGTTGGCTCGACAGTAAATCGAAGGACGTGAAAACCAATGTCGACGCGCTCATCGGGCGCAAAGGCATCGTCTCTGAACGCATCGACGCTACCCAGCATACTGGCCGCGTGGCCGTCGACGGCGACGACTGGAAAGCCGTTTCCCTCGACAACGCTGTTATCGACAAAGGTGCCTCTGTCGAGATTGTCAATCGCGACAGCCTCATCCTGACCGTCAAGAGATTAGTTTAACCATTCAATTCAATATCCAACAATATGAAGTATGTCCTTATCGTCTTAATTGTTCTCGTGGTTATTTACATACTGCGCGGAATCAAAATCGTTTCCCAATCGGAAACCATGATTGTCGAACGCCTCGGCAAGTACAACCGAACCCTCAATGCAGGCATCAACGTCATTCTTCCCATCGTTGAGCAGGCCAAGGAAACCATCGTGCGCCGTCAGAATGGCGCCATCAGCCGTGCCTCGCGTATCGATATGCGTGAGCAGGTGTATGACTTTGATAAACAAAGCGTTATTACCAAGGATAACGTGATGACTGAAATCAACGCGCTGCTCTATTTCCAAATCGTCGACCCGATGAAGGCCGTCTACGAAATCCAGAACCTTCCCGTGGCTATCGAGAAGCTGACCCAGACCACTTTGCGTAACGTGGTGGGTGAGATGGAACTCGATGAGACCCTTACCTCGCGCGACACCATCAACTCGAAGCTGCGCAACGTGCTTGACGATGCCACCAACAAGTGGGGAGTGAAGGTGAACCGCGTTGAGCTGCAGGATATCACACCACCTGAGAGCATCCGCCGCACCATGGAACTCCAGATGCAGGCTGAGCGTAACCGCCGCGCCGAAATCCTGAAGGCCGAGGGCGAAAAGCAGGCACAAATCCTGAACTCCGAAGGTGAGAAGCAGGCCGAGATCAATGCCGCCGAAGCCGAGAAGCAAGCCAATATCCTGAAGGCTGAAGGCGAGGCCCGCGCCAAGGTGCTGCAAGCCGAGGCCGAGGCTGCCGCCATCCGCAATATCGCCGATGCCGTCAGCGACCGCGGGGCTGACCCCGTCAACTACCTCCTTGCCGTCAAGTATATCGAGACGCTGAAGGAAGTGGCCGGAGGACAGGAGAACAAGACCGTCTACCTGCCTTACGAGGCCTCCAACCTCCTGGGCTCGCTGGGCGGCATAAAGGATATGTTCGGGAAGTGATTCGTTCGGTTGTCCCACTGTCCCAATATATTTATCTTGGGACAGTGGGACAGGACAGTCATATGGGGCCCCTCAAATGTTGTCTACCTTCGACTCACCCTCGACTCACCCTCGACTTAACAATAACTTGACCCCAACTCGGAAAACTTTCTCATCGCAACCTAAAAAAGTTGCGTTTTTTTATTGTTATTGGAGGGAAATTTCGTATTTTTGCGCGCATAAATAAGAGCAGGATGGAATTACTTGACTTGTACGACAAGAACCTAAAAATCACGGGGAAAACCATTGAGCGTGGGCAGCATGTGCCTTACGGCTTCATGATTCCCATCGTGGCGGTGCTTGTCTACAACGACCGAGGTGAATACTTGATTCAAAAAGTGGCTCCATCGAAGGGCAACTATTACGCTTCGACGGCAGGCCATGTGCAGAGCGGGGAGACTGATTTTGCTTTGGCGATGTTGCGCGAGATGAAGGAGGAGATTGGCCTGACGGTGAATAAGACGGATCTGAAGCTCGTGAAAATCAGACGTTATGAGTTCAAGTTCACTTTTCTTTATCTGCTCCGTAGCAACGTGAGGGTGGAGGAATTGCGGCTTCAGCCTGAAGAAGTGGAGAGCGTCAGCTGGATGAGCATTGCCGAGATAGAGGACCTGTGCCGGCAAGGGCTTTTCAACCGCACCCACTACGAGTTAATCCGTGATTGTGAGGAGAATAATCATTTTGAATAAAAAAAGATGAAAAAAAGCCTTTAAGGACTAAGGGTAAAACCGAAGTTATTAGTCATATAGATGTCTAGACAACAAAAAAACGCGTTTACTATGCATTCGAATGCGCAACTTATGCTTAGCAAAAAAGCCGCCACCGTGCCCTCTGGCATGGGTGGATTTACCATTTATAGACAAGAGAACAATTCAATTCACTCATTTATTAACCTAATTCATTCATTATGAAAAAGAAAGTATTTTCTTTGATGATGACGCTTTTGCTCGCCTTCATGGGCGTGGCAAGAGCGGACGTAGTGACGATAGGCGATCCTACCGCCACTACAACGAATTCGTACCTGCCTGCGTACTCCCTGTACAACTACGCTATCTCCCAGCAAATCTACACTGCTGACGAGATTGGCATGGCGGGTACGATTAACACACTCACGATGTGGCTGAAGAACAGCTCCAGCTACGCCCGCGACCTCAATGTCTACATGAAGGAAGTGAGCGAAAGCGAGTTCGCCAGCAACACCGCATGGGTGAGCATGACGGCCAGCGACATGGTTGGCTCGTTCACAATGGCCAACGGCGTTTCCACCCCCGTTGAGACGGCAATCGCCCTCAGCACGCCTTTCGCCTACTCCGGCAACGGCAACCTGGTGATTTGTTTCCAGGATGCGAC
>JAILDR010000201.1 GCA_024689285.1 Bacteroidales bacterium
ATTCTGCATCATCTTCGCGCCAAGGGCGGAGAAGGATTCTTTTAGTTTCCATTGGCTTTACCTATTATTCTTTGATACGACGACAAAAATACAACGATTTCACAAAAGAAGCTCTTCCTTGAAAAGAAAAACTGCGAAAAACATGGCAATTAAAACAAAAATATCTATTTTTGCATTGCGAAAAGTTCGTTACGAAAAGTTCGTAACGTGATTTACGTAATAAGTTTCATGTCAACGCATTGGCACCACACTATCAGATGCTTACCTCGTTTTTGACCGGCAACCAGTTCAGCTTGCTCAAAGCCATTGCCCATGCGGATGTCGTTGAACAGCCATTGAGCAATGAGTTTATCAAACGCTTTGAACTACCCAGTGCCAGCAGTTTCAAGTCGGCATTGAAGGTATTGGTTGATAAGGACTTGGTCTATCAGACTTCTAAAGGTTATATCGTTTATGACCGCTTTCTCGGACTTTGGCTGAAGCGGATTTGATTTGTCTCGCTAATATCCTGCCAGTGGATTACTTCACCATCACCCGTGCAGCATAGCTTCTACCATCGACATCTGCAATGCGCAGCAGATATACTCCTTTCACCAATCCGCTCACATCAACCTCATTCGTCCTCCGCACCGTCTTCACCTTTTGTCCAAGGGCATTGTAAACCTGCACTTCAGCGGGTTCAAGACCTTCGATGTGAACCGTCTCGGATGCGGGATTGGGATAGACAGAAACCTCAGGCGCAACCTCTTCATCCACTGCATCAATCATGCAGGTGCCATAATACTCGTTTTGCCAAATCACATCCCCGTTTTGATGGAAACATAAGGCCCTGTAATACCCCCCAGTGACATAATACCATCCACTATACAACAACCCCATATCGCTGCCAATGCCTTCTGTCCAAGTTTCAATGGCGTATGGTTCTCCCGTAATGTCATATTCCAATCCGAACCAGAACTTTCTCCTGTCAACTCCTCCGATTTGCTCGATACTGATGGAATCAACAACCCAATATTCAAATTCCCCAAAATCGCCAAAACGCAAGGTGTCGCCAACCTGGGCTGTGAAGTCATAGATCAAGATATCGGACGATGATTCTCTTTTCCAAACTTTTCCGTTTTCTTCTTTAAGAAGGCAGGCCAAACTTGGCGCGCCCTCGCCGTTTCTGGTTCTCATGACCTTGGTGTATCGGGTGCCATCAATCAAAGAGTCTTCTGCGAGCCAATCGACTAAAGTAGTGTAATACTCATGAGGTGGAAAACCAGGGTTCACAATGATATCAAGCGTATGCCATTCGTTGCCTTCTTGAATAATGGGTTCGTAATCCTGCGCCTTCGCCATGCCCGCCATTGCCAGCGACAGGAGGAGAAGGACTTTTGCCTTTGTTTTAGTTGATTTGTACATAATGTTGTTGTTTTGAAGTTGTCGACTGCAAAACTATAGCAAAAAATCGCATGAAAATCAAGCCTCAAGCCCAACTATAGATTTTTCTCGGCTCGAAAAATACAATACTTTAAAACACAATGTATTACAAGAGTCCAACTATAGATTTTTTTAACCCAACAGGTCTGAAACAGGGCTTTTTCCCACCTTTTTGATAAGGTCAGAGCGGTATTTCATCACTGTGTTTTGACTCAAATCCAGAATTTCGGCTTCTTCCTTGATGCGGAACTGGAGAAAATTGAGCACAAGCAAATCGCGCTCTTGTTCGGTCAAATCGGGATAGGTGGCCTTCAATTTCCCGTAGGCCTCAGGATAAACCTTGTTGAAGGCATCGAGGATGCTCTGACGAGGATGGCCGCCCTTGTCGTAAAGCAACTTCACTTGTTTCTTCAATTCGTCAAAAGTCTTTTTTTTCAGAGCGGTTTGCGCCTCGCTCAACTGTTGGTTGATGGCTTCGCGCTGCTGTTGGTGCGCCTCCTGCAACTCCAAATCCTCAATTCTCTTGTTTTTCCGATAGCGGAGAGCTATAAAAACCACTGCTGCCAATACGATGACCAACAAGACTATCCAAATATACAATCGCGAGTACTTGCTCCGATGCTTGGATTCCAACTGGTTGATTTCAAGTTGTTTGTCGTAATCGTCTTTTACTTCAGCTATGTCCTTTTCATTGGAGCCGTAGTCGCCCTGCATTTCCGTGTATTTGGCAAGATACGCCAAGGCTTGTTCGGTATCGCCTAAAGCTTCGTATGACTTGTAAAGATAGTTGTAGGCATTCATTTCCCAAACGCCACCCCCAGACGTTTCCAAGACACGATTGGCATAATAGATACAAGAATCGTATTCATGCAAGTCGAAATAGGCATGGGCAAGACCGTCAAAGAATTCGCGTAATCGAAGTATTGGGAAAGCTTTCAACAACGCCAATGCTGTTTTGTTTTCGTTGATAGCCTCGCGAAGCAAAAGCGTCTTTTCGTCACAGTCTTCCATTTCGTCAGTACGACCAAGGGTTTCCATCGCGATATAATGGTGAAAATAAGCCATGTTGACAGTGTCGTCGACCGATTCAGCGGCATGAAGACCTCTGTCGAAGTACAACTGGCAACTGTCATATTCCTTTTCATCCATATAGGCGAATCCTATCATCAAAGCAGCAGTACCATGACTTTCAAATACTTGATTTTCAAAATAATACCTTTCAGATAGTTTCAACAGCTCAATGCCTTCAGGGTTATAGTCAGCATCAACGTAGGTGGCACCAAGAAACAGATAGATTTTGTATTTGAGTTTGTCGATGATGCTCCGCTCGTCGGTGGCATGGGGAGCGTTACGTACCAAACGCTCATCGACATGTTTGCATTGGTCGATGCTTTGTTTGGCTTTCTGACGACAATCAAGAACAAGATGATTGGTCAGCGGGGATTCCTCACAGTAAAAAGCCCTCGTGCTATAAACCAAGGCTTCGTAATATTTGTCGTTGCTTCCAATAAACTGATTTTCGGCTATTTGTATCAGCGAATCGATTTCAGAGTCGTAACCATCAAACTTGAAAAGGATGTTGGCTCGGAGCAGACAATAATGAGCCTGTTCTTTCTTGGAAAGTGCGGAAACATTCAGTGTATCAAGTATGTACAATGAACTATCGGGATTATTCAGGCAGTAGCCTTCCAAATGATAAAGCATGTCTTCCTCGGACGAAGGAGTTGGTGCGGGGCGGCAAGCCGCCAAAAAGCCCAACAAAACAAAACCGATGTAAAATAGACGTTTCATGCCCGCAAAATTAGTCAAAATCCATCAAACTCAATCAAAACTGATGGAAAGACGATGTATTGCATTTCAAAAAGGAAATATTTTTCTTTAAATTTTTATCAATAATATAAAAATATTAGTACTTTTGCGCAAAATTTAAAGAGCATTCCTATGAAGGACTATCTGCGTAAACTGCATAGTATGAAACTGTTCTCATTGAAGGATGTGGCAATATTTACTGGCAATGAAAGCACAGCAAAATCGTTATTAGCATCAGGGGTGCATAACGGAACACTATGCCGCATCAAACCTAACCTTTATGCTGTAACCGATTTGGCAACAGGGCTATGTGCGGCCAACAAATACGAAATAGCGTCAAACATTTCCGATACGGCGTGTGTGGCCTACCATTCCGCAATGGAGTATCACGGTTTGGGACATCAACTGTTCAATGAAATGTCCGTCATTTCTACTTCAACCTTCCGAACCTTTGAGTTTGAAGACATCACCTATATCCGTCACCAACCGAAGATAATGGAAGGCGTGACGGCGCCAGTGATGAACTCAAAAGTCAAGGTGACCGACTTGGAACGCACCGTTATCGATTGCATCGACCGTATCAAATATGCCGGAGGATTAGAGGAATTACTCAACAATTTCACAAGCGTCGCATATATTGACGAAACCAAATTGAAAACCTATTTAGATACCTATGGGAAGGCTTCGTTATATCAGAAAGTGGGTTTTCTGTTGTCCATGTATAAGAAGCAATGGCGGCTATCTGCTGGCTTTTTCCACCATTGCAAGGCCAACATCGGCCAAAGCACCCGTTATTTGACCGATGCCGCCGACAATTCGGCATACGATTCGGAATGGCGGCTTTGTGTACCCGAGAACATGTCGAATTTAATGGAACAAGGAGGAATATATGTTTAGCCGTAACGACATCGATAACCTAGCAGCCGATCTTAACTTCATCCGCGACAACATGGAGAAGGTAGTGCGGCTGTGTACGATATTGGAATACATGAATACAGATCCGATGCTTTCCAAGCAACTGGTACTCAAAGGAGGTACAGCCATCAATCTATTGGTGATGCCGCTCCCAAGGCTTTCTGTTGACATCGACCTCGATTTCACGGAGAACTGCGACAGACCCGCCATGCTTCGCTATCGAAAAGCCATTACAGAGAAACTGCAAGCCTACATGTATGCCAACGGCTATCGATTGGCACCAAGCAGCAAACACCCGTTCTCCGTTGATTCGTGGGTGTGTCAATACACCAATGTGATTGGCAATCTCGACAACATCAAGGTTGAAATCAACTATTCGATGCGTTGCCATTTGTTGCCGACAGAAATCAAACCTGTCAAGTTGCGTGGTTTCGAAAATGTAAATGTGAGAACATTGGCATTAGTTGAATTGTACGCTTCCAAGGTAAAGGCATTGTTGGAAAGAGGAGCCGCCCGCGACCTTTTCGATGTCTATAATATGATTCGGTGTAAGGTCATTAGCGAGGAGCAAAAGCCCATGCTGCGTAAAGGTGTGGTGTTCTATAGTGCTGTAGGTGGTAACGCGAAACCGACTGCGACATATTCGCTTCAGCCCATTGAACGCTTGCAGTTCAAGCAAATTCGCACCACATTATTGCCTGTATTGAAAAAAGGAACTTTCTATGATTTGGAATCAGTGAAGCAAGAAGTATGTGGCTATCTTGAAGACTTGATGCAACTATCTGATAACGAGAGGTTGTTCATAGATCGGTTTGCCAACAATGAATACCAGTCTGAATTGCTCTTTGAGGATAAAGAGATCGTCGAGCGAGTAGCCATGCATCCCATGGCTTCATGGAAGATACAGAATTCTCACTAATTAATCCCGTATCCGACATCACCTCGCATACTTCGAATATCCTGAATATTGCTGATGATACTGATGAGCCCAAGGGTAATCAGTAAGGAAAGCGCTGTGGCAGTAATGAGTCGGGAATTGGCAGCAAGCCAGGAAAGCACGCCCGTTTCCACTTGGAAGGTGAAAAGCGGCACCTCGGCAGGCGTGGAAAGCAAATACGCTATGGTGACAGCTCCGCTGATAATGCCCACGACAAAAGCGACCACTAAGGCCATCTTGTAACGACGAATCGTGGCCTCTTGGTGCTGTTTGATGTACTCCACGGCATCCAAACGCTTGTTGAGCGAGGCCATAAAGGCTTCGCTGTCATCAAATTGAGGTTTCTGGGCGAGGAAAAGTTCCTCGAGGGCTTTGTCTTTGTTCATAGCTTCAGTTTTTCTTTCAGTTGGTCACGTCCCCGTGAGAGTTGTTTCTTTACAGCATCTTCCGATGCCTCTGTAATGACGGATATCTCCTTGATACTGTATCCGTTGAGATAGAACAACGTGATGGCCGAGCGTTCCTTAGGCGGTAAAGTTCTTAAAGCCAAGTAAAGGTCTTGGTGCTCGAAGGAGGCGTCGGCAGCAGTATTGCTGATGAGTTCCCGTGCCTCCTCGATGCTTTCCGTGTAGTGCAAGCTTGCCTTGTGGTTAAGGAAGGTGTTGTGGGCAATCTTGAAGAGCCACGAGCGAAACTTTCCCTTCTCCTGATAGCCTGCCGATGAGAGGTAAGCCTTGACCAGCGCATCCTGAGCGATGTCGTTGGCTTCCTCCTCGTTGCCG
>JAILDR010000219.1 GCA_024689285.1 Bacteroidales bacterium
TTCCGCAAAACCTCCCCTCTCTCAATCCCTCTCTCCTTCGTTTTGCGGGTGCAAAAGTACAACCTTTTCCCTAACTGACAATGACTTTTTTTATTTATTTTTTATCCTATCCTCTATATTACTGGTTCTCAACTTGAAAAATTTTTATCATCAATATCTATTCTCTCAAATACGACACATTATTATATTAATAAAAGAGATGGCGACCTTCTCAAGCCGCCATCCCTTACACTAAAAAGCCGTTTTATAGCTTACGTGCGACTTCTTTCTCTGTGTATCCTTCGATAATGTCTCCAACTTTGATGTCGTTGAAGTTCTCAATATTCAAGCCACAGTCCATGCCTGCCGCTACTTCCTTGACATCATCCTTGTAACGTTTCAGTGAGCCAAGCATACCCGTGTAAACCACGATACCGTCGCGGATGACGCGAATCTTGGTGTTGCGCGTCACCTTGCCGTCCAAGACCATACAGCCAGCAATGGTGCCCACCTTGCTTATCTTAAAGGTCTCGCGAATCTCGAGATTACAGGTGACCACTTCCTCAATATCCGGCGCCAACATACCTTCGATAGCGGCCTTGATCTCTTCAATGGCGGTGTAAATGATAGAATACAAACGAATGTCAATCTTTTCATTCTCTGCCATCCTACGAGCCTGCGCCGTAGGACGCACATTGAAGCCCACGATTACGGCGTTGGATGCCGAAGCCAACATAACGTCAGATTCACTGATGGCACCCACCGACTTGTGGATGACATTGACTTGAACCTCTTCAGTAGAAAGCTTCAGCAAGCTGTCGGCCAAAGCCTCAACGGAACCATCCACGTCAGCTTTAACGATGATGTTCAGTTCCTTGAAATCGCCAATGGCGATACGACGTCCGATTTCGTCCAAAGTGATGTGCGGGCTGGTGCGACGTGTCTGCTCTCGTTGCAACTGTTCACGGCGATTGGCGATAGCTTTCACCTCACGCTCGTCAACCATCACATTGAAACTGTCGCCAGGCATAGGAGCACCGTTCAAACCAAGCAACAGCACGGGTGTTGATGGGCCAGCTTCCTTGACAGGACGATTATGGTCATCAAACATAGCTTTGACCTTACCATAAGTTGTGCCAGCCAACACCATGTCACCAATTCTCAAAGTGCCATTCTGCACCAAAATTTTGGCAACATAACCACGACCCTTGTCCAAAGCCGACTCGATGACCGTACCTTTGGCCAAACGCTTTGGATTGGCCTTCAGCTCAAGGAGCTCTGCCTCAAGCAGCACCTTTTCAAGCAAAGCATCAACGTTAAGACCAATCTTGGCAGCGATTTCCTGATCTTGGTATTTGCCGCCCCAACTCTCAACAAGGATATTCATATTGGCCAACTGTTCACGAATCTTGTCGGGGTTGGCTGTGGGCTTATCAATCTTGTTCAGTGCAAACACGATAGGCACACCAGCAGCTTGTGCATGGTTGATAGCCTCAACGGTTTGTGGCATCACGTTGTCGTCAGTGGCGATGACAATAATAGCCACGTCAGTAATTTTGGCACCACGGGCACGCATAGCAGTGAACGCTTCGTGACCTGGGGTATCCAGGAAAGTTATCTTCTTCCCGCTCTCGGTAGTCACTTCGTATGCTCCGATATGCTGTGTAATACCACCAGCTTCACCGGCCACCACATTGGTGTTACGGATGTAGTCAAGGAGCTTGGTCTTACCGTGGTCAACATGACCCATGACGGTGACAACAGGTGCGCGAGGCACAAGATCTTCCTCGTGATCCTTCTCATCAGTTTCAGCAATGGCCTCTTGCACGTCGGCGCTGACGAAATCGACTTGGAAACCGAACTCTTCAGCCACCACCGACAAAGCTTCCGCATCAAGACGTTGGTTGATGGAGACAGGCATACCAAGGCTCATGCAAGTGCCGATGACTTTCACCACAGGAACATTCATCATCGTGGCCAATTCGTTGGCAGTAACGAACTCTGTGACTTTCAGAACTTTCTTTTCCTCTTCTTGACGTATCATCTCCTCCATCATGGAACCTGCCACCTGCTGACGTTTCTCACGACGGTGTTTAGAGGTCTTCGATTTACCCATAGGCGACAAACGGGCAAGAGTGTCTTTAATCTGCTTCGAGATTTCCTCGTCGGTCAGTTCAACCTTCTCCTCTCGCTTGTTTTTGCCTTTATCCTTCTTCGATAACTTCGGATTATCTTTCGGGCCTTTCTTGTTGTCACCGCCACCACCCTTCTGACCTTTTTCCTGCTTCTGACCTTTACTTTGACCTTGTTGTTTGGCCGTAGGATCGACAGGGTTCTCAGAAGAGCCTTCTGGTTTGCCGCTAATGCGCTTGCGTTTCTTCTTTCGTTCAGGTGTAGCCTTGGTACGGTTCTTCTCATCAGGCAACTCTATTTTGTCCAAAATCTTAGGACCTTCGAGCTTCTGCACCTCTGTCTTAATAAACCTCGGCTCGTTGGGTTGATGTTCCTTCTTTCCAGCAGTTTCCTCAACCTTAGGGACAGGTTGAGACTTAGGTTGCAGCTTGGATTGTTGTTGCTTAGCTTGTTTGGGTTGCTCCTGTTTGGGCTGTTCCTTTTTCGGTTGCTCCTGCTTGGGCTGCTCTTGTTTCGGTTGCTCCTGCTTAGGTTGTTCTTGTTTGGACTCTTCTTGTTTAGGCAGTTCCGGTTTCGGTTGCTCCTGTTTCGGTTGCTCCTGTTTGGGCTGCTCTTGTTTAGTTTCAGGCTTCTGTTCCTTCTTGGCCTGTTCCTTGGGCTTCTTTTCAGAGCGTGATTTAGGATTGAGACTATCAAGGTCAATTTTGCCAAGCACCTTCAACGAGGTGCCTTCTTGTGCAGTCTTACCCACAGTAGGTTCTTGAGGCTTCGTTTCGGTTTTCTTAGTCTCAACTTTTTCCACTTCCTTAGTTTCTTCGGGCTTTGTCGGGATGATAGGCGAAATGGTGTTGGAACGGATAATGACCTCTTCCACCTCATTATCGTCTTGCTTTGGCGATGACGATGATGCCGAATCAACGGAAACAGACCCACCCTTGTATAAGATGTTGCCCAATTTCTTGGCTTCATTCTTCACTTCCTTCTCGCCCTGATATTCCTTCACGATCAGATCATACATCTCTGCCGTGAGCTTCGCGTTAGGCGACGAGTCCACTTGGAACCCCTTCTTGGCAAGGAACTCCCTTATGGTCGACACGCCCACGTTGAATTCTTTTGCCGCTTTCGACAATCGAATAGTAGTGTTAGCTTCTTCGGACATAGTTTCTTTCTCTTTGTTTCTCGTTTATTTATGGATTAACAATGCCTTGGCATCATTCGGCATCGGATTCAAATTCAGCTTTAAGGATACGGAACACGTCCTCGACCGTGTCCATTTCAAGGTCAGCACGTTTGGCAACCTCTTCAGGGGTATAGGAGAGCACATTCTTGGCTGTGTCACAGCCCATTCCGACGAGTGCATCGATAACCCATTGGTCGATTTCATCGGCAAATTCTTGAAGGTCGACATCTTCTTCATCAACATTGGCTTCGCTGTTACGGTACACATCGATTTCATAACCGGTCAACTTACCAGCAAGTTTGATATTGTATCCTCCCTTACCGATAGCAAGGCTGATCTGGTCGTTCTCCATATAGACGTTTGCCATCGTATTGTCGTCGCTGATGCGAATCTCAGTAATCTTAGCAGGGCTGAGAGCACGTTGGATGAAGAGTTCCGGATTAGTCGTCCAGTTAATAACATCGATATTTTCGTTACGCAGTTCACGGACAATGCCATGAATACGCGTGCCTTTCATACCGACGCAAGCGCCAACGGGGTCAATGCGGTCGTCGTAGCTCTCAACAGCAATCTTGGCACGTTGTCCAGGTTCACGGACAATCTTTTTCACTGTGATGAGGCCATCATAGATTTCGGGCACCTCGGCTTCCAAAAGACGCTGAAGGAAGATTTCTGACGTACGTGACAGGATAACTACTGGCGAGCCGTTGATGTTTTCAACACTCTTCACAATGGCACGCACCGTGTCACCTTTCTTATATATATCGCTTGGAATTTGCTCCGCACGCGGCATAGTCAATTCTATGCCCTCGTCATCAACAGCGATGAGCTCACGTTTCCAAGCATGAGTTACCTCGGCAGTGATGATATCACCCACCTTATCCTTGTATTTCTGGAAGATGTTTTCTTTCTCATATTCAAGCACTTTAGCTTGCAGATTCTGACGCAAGGCAAGAATGTCTCGTCGGCCAAAAGTCTCAATCTTCAGTACTTCACTCACGTCGTCACCAACTTCAAAATCAGGTTCTATCTTGATGGCATCCGACAGCTTGATTTCGCGTGCAGGGTCCTTCAACTCGTTATCTTCCACGACGGTGCGGTTGTGATAGATTTCAAAGTCACCCTTATCAACATTCACGATAATGTCGATGAACTCTTCGGTGTTGGTGTTGAATTTCTTGTCAAGCATACCTCTGAACACGTCCTCGATGATGCGCATCATGGCTTCACGGTCGATGTTCTTAAATTCCTTGAACTCGGAAAATGTTTCGACTAATTTGTAGTTGTCCATTGTATATATTTTGTTGTTTGGTATTTGTCCAATTTATAGTTGCGCGACGCAGGACTGCGAGACGCGCTACAATTCAAAAGATAATTGCGGGTTTGATTTCAGTGGTTTTGCGGTCAAAGAATAAATTGACAAGCTCTTCAGCGGGCTTCTTCTTAGAGGGTTTCTTAGGCGTTGGCTGGATTTCCACCTTTTCCGCATCGAAACTGACCATTTTGCCCTGCAATTTGCCAGCCTCCTTCGTCTTCACCTCCACATCCTTGCCCACATATTTATGCAGTTGACGGTCGAGCTTCAAAGCACCCGTCAAGCCGTATGACATCACATTCAGTTCGTAGTCTTCCACGTCGCGGTCGAGTTTGCTTTCAATGTACCGGCTGACTTCCACACAGTTGTCGATATTGACAGCAGTGTCGGAGTCTATATAAACCTCTATCACATTGCCTGGCTTCACTTTCACGTCCACCAAGAAGCGGTCGCTATCAGCAAGAGCTTCGTTGGTCAAGTCTGAGATAATGTCTTTAGTAATCATTTGTGTTTTAGCTTATTGTTATAACAAAAAGACCCGTTACTCAAAGTAGCAGGTCTTTCTTCCACCTTAAGTTGTCGAGCAAGGATTCGAACCTTGACAGGCAGAACCAAAATCTGCAGTGCTGCCATTACACCACTCGACATCATTCATTTCTGAATGCGGGTGCAAAAGTACGACTTTTTTAGTTATGTGCAAGTGTTTTTTTCATTTTTTTGAAAAAAAGTGAAACTTTCCTGATGACAAGAGTTCCCCATGCACCGTCATTACCTGTTCCAAAAGGGCATCGTCTTCGTCGTCATTGTCATGCTCGATGATAAAAGTAGCCTTTTTACGTTTCTCATTTTCAGACCATTGCATAGCTATACGCTCTCTCACCATCTCTTCATCACAATGGTCGCGGAGCATCACCCGGCGCAGTCGGGTCTGCTCCGAAGCCGAAACCAAAATCACAGCATCAAAACGATTCTCCAAATGCTTCTCGAAGATAATAGCCGATTCATAGAGCACGTATGGTGCATCTTGTGCATCAGCCCACTCATCGAAATAAGCATTCAACGCAGGATAAAGCAATTGCTCCACCTCATGCATGGCTTCGATATCGTTGAAAATGATTTCAGCCACACGCTTTCTATTCACGGAATTGTCGTCAAAATAAACATCCTTTCCAAAACGTGCTTTCATCGCTTCACGAACATCTTCGCGCTCATACAGCCGTTTGGCTTCCTCGTCGCTGTTGAACACAGGAATGCCGATACGCCGGAAGAGTTGACAAACCCACGACTTGCCACTGCCGATGTTGCCAGTAAGTGCTATTTTTTTCATTGCACGATGAGATATTCCACCTTCTCAGGTGTGGTGGTAAGCACTTGCACATATTGAGGCCACAATGTTAACCGGACATCCAACAGGGAATTCAACTCGTCAAGCTGTGTTTTGTCGGCCTCGGCATGGAACAAATCTGGAGTGAGGTTGGGGTAATCCTTAATGGCTACGAGGCATTTTACCGTCACCGCTTCAGGGAAGAAACGTACACGTATTGGATCAGGCTGCGCGATTGGCACTATCACATCGGCTTCGGTGAACTTCTCCACCTGCACTGTGGCACTGACGCTATTCACATCAGCATGAATCTTTCCTTCCCATAAATTGAGCGGCACATCTTCTGTGAAGCTTTCACTCACATTGGACTTGGAGAGCGGTTTCGTCTCAATGTATTTCAAAGTGTCGATGATTTCTTCAGGCCCGTAAACCATAATTGACGACGGTTCGAGCACAGGGATGCCATAGACACCGTATTGCCGCTGAGGGCGGATATCTGACGACAATTCAACAGGTACCAGTTTCGACTTCAGCGGATCCATATTGAAATACACCTTGGCATCATTCATTGTCAAATCGGCAGCGTTCACATCAAGCAACTCAGCGACACGTTCTGTCACATAAAGACTGCTGAAAGAATAGGTATTGCCATTTTCAAGGCGATAGGGCACCTCGACTAAAGGAAAACTTACCACACGCTTATGCTCACGGATCATTTTATATCGCAAAGTGTGGAATCCGTCGGTAGTCAACGAGAGTTTGACAGTCTGCTCAGGTGATGAGAGCCATTTGTCAACAGGCACATCTTCAATATGCAAGCTGAAAACTGTCTGCGTAGTATAGTCCTCCGACAGCTTGACAAACAGCCAAAGCGTCGTCGAAATGACGAGGAAAACCAAAAAAGTGAGAATGGACTGGTTCTTCATGGCTTAGCCCTGAGCCTGACCCACAGACGAGCTGTCCTTGACAAGGGCGGTCTTCTCAATTTCAACTTCCACATTGGGAGCGATGGAGAGCATTACGGTGGTTTCTTTCACTTCGGTAATTTTGCCGTGGAAACCTCCGATTGTGACGACCTTGTCGCCTTTCTTCAGTTCATTGCGGAATTCTTGTTCTTCCTTAGCCCTCTTCGATTGAGGACGAATGAAGAACAGCCAAAAAACGACGATGAGCAAAATGATGAAGATGAGGCTCGACCACATGGAGCCACCTTGTTGCTGAACTTGGTCTTGTAAAAGAATAAACAGTGTGTTCATATTCAATAATTTAATCGATTAATATTGGTCTGGGGTCTTAACGAGGGCTTTCAGGCGAAGCACCGTTCGATTGGGATTCGTATTGCTGACGACTGTCAAAGTACGGGTCTGCACACCATGATGTCCTTTGCTGTCGTAAGTGGCTTTAATGGTACCTTGCTTGCCTGGCTCAACGGGAGTCCGCGAGAAGTCACCGATAGTGCAACCGCAACTGGTCTTGACGTTACTGATGATAAGCGGCATGTTGCCTGTATTGGTGAAGTGGAAAGTATAGGTAACACGCTCGCCTTGCAGGATGGTGCCAAAGTCGTGTTCCGTCTTTTCAAAAGTGAGAACAGGCTTCTTGTCGGAAGGCTGAGTTGCCGACTTAGGATTGGTGACAAGGTCTGTCGAAATCTTACCTTCTTCACTGTTGTTGTTGCAAGAAGTGAGAAGGCACAAAGCCAAAAACAAAATGGAAAGCAAATGCTTCATATCAGTATATTATTGTTGTCGTTGAGCAGTCACAATCATCACGGAACCCTGATAAGTGGCATCCTGTTTCAGGCCGTGACATTTCAATACGTAGAAATAGGTGCCATCAGAGAGGCCACCGCCGTCCCAGTCATTCTGGTAGTCCTTGGAGTGAAAGACGACTCGACCCCAGCGATTGAATATGGTCAAATCCGAAGATTCATAATAACGGTTCAGCGGCTCATAATTCTCATATTCCAGCACATCGTCGCGGCTGTTTTTTGGATCGCCGCCCGTTGAGCCTCCGTTGCCACCACCATTGTCGAGAGCGATGATGAAATAATCATTCACTCCATCTCCATTGGGAGTAAAAACATTAGGAATCTTAAGCTTAACCGGTTCCACAAGGATGGTCTTATAATAAGAGGTGTCACAACCTTGAGGATTGTACACCTTCAGCTCGGTAGTATAGTTGCCGGTCTCTACATAAGTGAATCGCGGATTCGGTTCGGTGGACGTGAGATTATATGTCGCATTCAGAATCCAGTAGAAATTGCTGACCGCTAAGGTATCGGCAGACTTATTCTCAAAGGCATAGGTTTCGTGAGGGTTTTGCAGGTAGACCGTATCGCCCGGGTCGGTTGTAATCTCTATCACAGGATTAGGATAGGCCTTCAGTTTTGTACTGTCCCATTGAATACAGCCTCTATTGTCGGTTACCTTGATTCTATAGTACCTGAATGCCTCAAGGCCCATAGCCAAAGAATCGCAGCCTGGTGCAATATGGAGCGGGCTGACATCCCATTGGTACACGAACGGCTTGGCATAGACAGCCGAACGCGGATCCACCCATGCGATGGCCTGTGCATTACGTCCATTCTCCTCTTCACGGTTGCTGCACGTAAGTTTTACCTGACGAAAATCTATCTCGAACATAGGTTTTACCCCAATGGTAATCCTGGAATAAGGATCGCAAACGAGGACTGAATCCTGATCGAATATTTTCACCGCATATTCAATCTCATAGATATCCGCTGAACCAGATGCATGAGCTGGTCTAACCGGTTTTGTTCGCAACGTATTTCTAGTTTGACCATCCAACAACGTGTTGTCTTGATACCATTGGAAAGTATACTCATAGTTGTCGGGGACGCTAAGTACGATTTCAGTTCCACTGCACACCGGTATCTCCACGTTGCAGGTGATTTCGCACGGGTCTTGTGCCTTGGCGAAAAGCGCACAAAACATCGCTGTAAAAAGTAGTAACGCTTTAGTTATGACGGGGTTGTTATTCATTATCAAACGAAATAGATTGCAAAAATAAGAAAATTCCTTTGAAAAACGCATTTCTTATCCGAATATTGTATTCAATACTTTACGAGTTTGACCGTCTTCTCCATTTGGACAGGCTTACCATAGTTTACCACATAGACACCTGGAGTCCAACTGCTTATATCGATTTCTACGGATTTATAAAAACGGATTAAAGGTATCATGCGGTTACCAAGCAGGTCACATATCACGACATCCGTAAAGCCTAAACTCTCAGAATAGACAGTGACTTTATCGTTGGCAGGGTTGGGATACACGCCAGGTTCCGGTTCGGGTTCCGGCGATTCCGGCAGTTCTGCATTCCATGCCGCCAGCCATCCATGCGCATTGGTGGCACAATCAGAGCGAAACTCAAGGCACATTACATTGCCCGAAGCCTCCACACGACCCGGGCTCTTTGTGTTCCAACGACCAATTTTGGAGGCATACACATTGTCACCATCATAAATCCACAGAAAATCGTAGTCTTTTTCCAACTGGAATTCCTCGAAATCGATGCTGACCTTGCATTCCTCTGGGCCTCGTATGACCCAAATCATGCGTTCGTCATCTCCATATTCCAAGTGGCTGATTCTTCCCGAATCGCCTTCCAAAAACGTAACAGAAGTGCCTTCGTTGATGAGCTTGTAATAATAGTTCCAGTCCCAAAACGGTCCTGGATCGGTGTGCGACTGGTCAGGATAGTGCTGGTGTCCCCGAATCTTGGTGCAAGCATTAGAGCCACCAAGACTATGCACGCCAATATTAAGACAAGTACCATTGTCGAGAGTATCACGATAGAAGGTACGATGTCCATCGATGCTCTCATAACGAGAGCAGATGTTTCGCACCAGATTGGCTGAAGATTGATACATCTCGTCGGTGAAAAAACTCCAAATGTTACCGTAGGCCTCATGTTCAATACCGATGGTATAGGCGTTGGCAGACCGGGCGTGCCAGGCTTTGTCGGCCTCACGCACCATCTGCGTCACCTGACCATCAGACGAACGAATGACGTAATGTGCTGAAACACTTGCATCACAGTTCTGGAACCAGCTGATACAACCTGCATATGAGCCTTCGGTGTAATGAATCACAACACCGCTGACGGGGTCGGTACGCTGACTGAAATTACAGTCGGGAGCCGGTTTCCAGATAGCATACGGATAATCGCTACCACGAGCAACTTGTAGACCCTCCGCCGAAAGCAATTCGTAATATTCAGGAAATGTGACTTTCAGGTCTATGTGATAGTTCGGAAAGCCAAACTGCCCGGCATATTGCACGCTGTTCAAGAATGTACACACCGAATAAAGCATAGTCTGCATAGGGAAAACATCTTTCTCCTCCTCTATCGGCAATTCGGAAAGTAGTTGGACGACAGAAAGATAACCGTTTGCTTCGGTAGCTTTGTCTTCATTAACCAAACGTTCGAAAGCCTTGGCATAGGCCATAACGTTTGATGTAGGACTTTCAAGAATTTCCGCCTCAGAAATACCCGAAAGCTCAGCTACAAGATGCAGGTTTTCACGAAAATAGCCTTTGCCGTCCATCACCAAACCCATCAAACCATAGGCACGCGGCATGGCATTGGGGGTGTCGTGAAAATAGTTTTCATCCGTAAGATGATGGCATTGCGTATTGGTGAAAGAAACCGCCTCTAACCAACCTCTCGGTATTTCGGGGCAAGCTTGATACGCTGCCTCAAAAACTGATTTATAATCTTGATTCACATCAATTTGTGCCGTAAGCCAAACAGGAAACGACAACAGCAAAGCCAAAAGCAAACGCTTCACTCGCATGGAAAACCGATTATTTCAGTTCATCAACAATCCGCTCAATACCAACACCTTCAGCTTCAGCGGTATAATTCCGAATGATACGATGGCGCAAGATGGGAACAGCAACACGCTGCACGTCTTCGATATCCGGTGAATACTTACCTGCCAGCAAAGCATTGGCCTTTGCGCCAACAATGAGGTACTGCGAGGCACGAGGACCTGCGCCCCAACTCAAATAACGATTGGCCCACTCATGGGCTTTTTCAGTATGGGGACGGGTCTTGGCAACAAGGCTCACTGCATATTCATACACATTGTCGGGAACAGGAACACGACGAACAAGCTGCTGGAAATAAACAATTTCCTCTGGCGACAGCACTGCTTTCACCTCCACGTCCTTCCCAATCGTGGTATTCTTCACAATGTCGATTTCCTCCTCATAAGTAGGATAATCAAGCATAAGATTGAACATGAAACGGTCGAGCTGGGCCTCAGGCAACGGGTAGGTGCCTTCCTGTTCGATAGGGTTTTGCGTTGCGAGGACGAAAAACGGTTCCTGCAATTTGTAGGTCTTGCCCGACACGGTGACACTTTTCTCCTGCATGGCCTCAAGCAAAGCAGCTTGGGTTTTGGGCGGAGTACGGTTTATCTCGTCAGCAAGGATGATGTTGGCAAACACAGGGCCTTTGATGAATTTGAACTGACGTGATTCATCAAGAATCTCAGTACCCACAATGTCAGAAGGCATCAGGTCGGGAGTAAACTGAATACGGCTGAAAGACAAGCCAAGAGCTTTTCCGATTGTATTGACCAGCAGTGTTTTGGCCAAGCCGGGAACGCCAACCAACAACACATGGCCTTGGCAGA
Organism: Bacteroidales bacterium; assembly: GCA_024689285.1. The sequence goes on from JAILDR010000219.1 coordinate 11,600, forward strand.
AAATGGAAAGGATGGTATCGTGGATGATGTCATTTTGACCCACAATGACTTTGGCGGTCTCCCGACGGAGCGCCTCATATTTCTCGACCAATGCCTTGGCACCGTCGATGTCAGATGCATACAGATTTGTCATTCTTCAATGATATTCCAATCGTAATAAAAATTGCACTTGCAGAAAGTATCGTCCAGGCGGATATAGGCTTTCTTGGCTTTCAACTCCACCCATTTTCCGATAGCTTCCTGTTTCTTCTTGTTCAAGGCCCAACTTTGAATGAGGCTATAGTCGTCGTTGAGATTGGCCTGGTGGGCTTCCACTTTTTTCTTCACCATGACAAGACGGAAAGCGTCTTTGTTCTCATTGGTCGTCATCGGCACGGGGTCGCTGATTTCACCAACATCCAAACGGCTGATGACGAATGGCAGGTTCTTGAATTCGGGAAACTCCTCACTCATTTCCTGCATTTCCTTAATACTCAATCTTTTGTTTCCCAACATCGGATTAACAAGATAACCACCGTTGTTTTTGGTGTCATCGTCGCTGAACTTAACGCAAGCCTCCTCAAAGGTCAGGTCGCCATTGCGGATGAGCTGTGCTACAGAGTCCAATTCGTTTTGCGCCTTCTCCAACGACTCAACCGGAACTTTTGCGGTGAGCAGGATGTGGCGGCAGTTGACGGTCTCACCACGACGTTCGATGAGTTGGATAATATGAAAGCCAAACTCTGTCTCCACCACGTCAGAGATTTCGCCTTCGCGAAGGTTGAAAGCTACGTTCTCAAACTCCGTCGCGTAAACGCCCTTACCGGCAAAGCCCAGCTCGCCTCCCTGACGGGCCGACCCCGGATCTTCAGAATACAGCACCGCCATCGTCGAAAAGTTGCTTTCGCCCTCAAGAATACGTTTGCGAATCTGATATAAGCGATCCTTCACCTGCAATTTCTCGTCAAGGCTAACAGGCGGACGCTTTACAATCTGAACGATTTCATACTCGGCATCAACCATCGGGATGCTATCCTTGGGAATCTCGCGATAGAAGGCTTTCACTTCCTTGGGTGTCACCACAACGTTTTCTATAATGCCAGCTTGGACTCGCTGTTGCAGCAGGTTATCCTTCACCGAGCGACGCACTTCTTCCTTGATTTCAGAAATGCTCTTGTTGAAGTAGGCCTCCAGCTTTTCCTGTGAACCAACACGGCTGACGAAATAGCGGATTTTATTGTTCATGTCGGCCTCCACTTGGTCATCGGTGACCGTGATGCTGTCCATCTCAGCCTGGTTAAGCATAAGCTTTTGCAGCAACATATCCTCGAGAATCTGACAGCGGACAGTTTGTGGCGAGCCCGCCATTCCATTCAACTGGTATTGGATGTACTGGTTCTCGATATCGGATTGAAGAACGATATTCTGTCCGACTACAGCCACCACCTTGTCGACCACCTGGGGTTGACGGTTTTGAGCCATCGCGTGAAGGGTCATGAGCAGAAGTCCAAATATTAAATGGTTGGTTTTCATTGCGAAAGGATTCAGGATTTCAAGTTTCAAAGTTCAAATAATTCAACGGGTTAGTTCTCATTAATAATAGGTGTGCCCACGTATTTCGTATAGGCATGCTCTTTTTTGGCTTTTTCAATCGTCGCGCGCTTCATGTTCTCAATCAGCTGTTGCTTGCGTTGCGTCAGGATGATGCTTCGTATGTTGTCATGCTGCATGGCCAAAGGCGAGAGGCTTTCCTCCAGCAAATACTCCTCGAAACGTACCATATAGGTGAAACCATCAGAGTCGAGACTGACAAAATGGTTGCGCTTGAGGAAACGCTCCGGATTGAGGATTTCTATCGGTATGATGTTGGTCAGTTCATCCAAGCGCATCCATTGGTCCACATCGAGATGGCTCTTTTCAGCATAATAGGCCGACAGCACGTCAAGGTTTTGCAGGAGCAACGTGTCGGGGTCACTCATCAACGCTTGGAAAGTCCCCTTTTGTTTGCAGTCCTCCTTCACGATGACGTAGGCAGCCCGCACCATCGTATTGCGCAGCTGAAACTCATCCTTGTTCTGCTCATAGTAATCAGCAATTTCGTCCTCGCTGACCACAGTATCCAGTTTCTGGTTGACAAGTTGCGTCTCATAAGCATACATGACGAGCGAATTGCGATATTCGTCAAGCTGTTTCTTAAGGTCCAGTTGCTCTTTGCTGAGGTTGGTCTCGGCCTGATGCAGCAGAATCTGTCGCTCAATCCATGAGTCAATAAAGGAGTTGACACGCTGGATGCTGTCCATAACGGAAACGTTCTCCGGCACGATGCCTTTCAGGTCCGACTCATAGAGATACTTGCCGTAGCATTCGACCACAACAATTTCCTTGGCGTTTTTCCTGAAGAAATCGCAGCCTGCCAATGACAGCAACAATACCGAAGCCAAAAGCCAACTCAACCGCCTCATTGATAGAGTTTTCTAACTTTTTCCAACACTTTTTCATTCACCTTGACGGGATATTTTTCCTTAAGCATCTTCACCCAGTTCTCCTCAAGTTCCACTTGATAGTCGGAGGTGACGAGGCCTCTGGCTTCGCGCAAGGTCTTCGGTTCGGGGTCACGCAATTCGCGGATATAGACGAGTACTGTCGACTGGTCGACGGTAGAAGGGATCTCCTTCTTGGCGCCCACTTTCCATTCGGTTTGGTCGACGTACTGGTTGTCGCCGTGTTGGTAGTAACCCTTACGCACATAGACGTAGTTGATGGAGTCGCGGCTCATGACGCTGCGGAGGCTGTCGAGCGGCATGCCTTCGCTGATCAAGGCCTTCACCTTGGCCAAGGATTCCTCACGCGTCACCGTGATGATGGTAGCCAACACCCTTTCTCCCCACATGTACTTGTCGGCATGTTGGGCGTGAAACGCCTTCAATCCTGTAGTGTCTTTCACGGCTTTGTCCCACACCTCACGGTCCATCAAGTCGAAGAGAAGGATGCCGTCACGATACTCCTGAACGAGTGCCTTAAACTCAGGATACTTCTCCTCAAGATGGGCATCAGCATAGTCCATCATCTTTCCGTTGGAGAAATTCTCATAAAGCTGATAGGCATAGGTGGAAGGCGTAACGTATTTCTGCATGGTCATGTGGTTCTGGATATAATCGACAAAGTCAGTCACCTTGGTCGGCTTGCCTTCGATGGTGAAAAGGACGGCGTTCATATCGGCCTTGGCGGAAGGCGTATAGGTCTTGTCGAGAATAGTGCTGTCGACGGTAGCCATGAAAGCCTCAATGTTCTTGTCGTTAGCCTTAAACTTGTATTCCTGGCGTATCTGTTTCAGCACAGCCTCTTCCGACTTCTTGGAGCGCGAGTCCTTTTCAACGCGCTCGGCCAGGCCCTTGGCTTCTTTGTCATAGGTTCCCACTCCCGAATAGCCCAAAAGCTTGATGATGTGGTAGCCATAGCTGGTGCGCACAGGTTTGGCAATTTCGCCAACCTTAATCGACTTGCAAGCCTCGATGAACTGCGGCACGATACGGCTGACGGTGAAGCTGCTCAACGCACCATTGCGCGGGAGGGTACCACGGTCGTCGCTGTAGTTCTTCACGGCCTCGTTCCAGTTCTCCCCATTATGATCCATGAGCTCCTTATAGATGTTGTCGGCCTTCTGCTTCATAGCGGCTTCGTCTTCGGCAGAGGCATCAAAAGGCAGCTGAAGGAAAATATGGGCAGCCTGTATGGTGCCCAATGCATCCGTCACGCTCTGCACCTTAATAATATGGTAGCCGAAATCGCTACGGATAGGCATGGAGACTTCGCCTTCCTTGGTGTTGTAGGCACCGGTCTCAAAAGGATAAACCATATCGAACACGGAGAAATAGCCCAGGTCGCCATGATTGCCCTGACGGGCTGGCATGTCGGCTGTGGCCTTGGTGTCTTTGGCCGACGGGTCCTCTGAATAGCGGTCGGCAAGCTCACCGAAGTCTTCCCCTTTCAGAGCGCGCTTGCGGATATCCATGGCCTTGTTGTAGGCTTTCAAGGTGTCCGACGGCAAGGCATGCTTGTCGCAACGGATGAGGATATGCGAGGCGCGGATGTCCTTTTGCTTGCGCTGATAGGCTTCCTGAAGGAGCTCGTCGGTAATATCGTCGCTGCTCATGAAAGGCTTGGCGAGCTGTTTGCGATAGCCAGCCAATTCATTCCGGAACTTGGCGCCGGTGTCCAGCTTCTGGGCCTCAGCCTCCATCACCTTCATGCGGAAGGTGGTAAAGAGGTCGATATACTCGTCCACCGACTTCTTCTCTATGACATCACCCTTAAGGTTGTTTTTGGCATACACATCGGTAAACTCCTTCACGGTGACGGGCTTGTCGCCTATCGTCATCAACACCTGATTGTCGAGCTTCGACTGGGCACAAACATGGATTGTTGGCATCAAAACGGCAGCCAACATCAAAGTTCTCAGAAAGTTAATCTTCTTCATGGTTAATATCAGTTTTTTCTTATTTTCTAAACTAAACGCTTTTAGGACGCAATTATTATCTCAACGAGCCTTCCACCTCAAGGCCATCGTCAAGCACGTGGACATCACTGACCGAAATTTTCTCGAAAACGGATTTCAACTGCTCTACTTGGTCGAGATGCAAAAGGACGTGGCTGTCAGGATGTTTTTCGAGCAATCCCTCTGGAATCTTGTTTCCGGCCAGATTAAGGATGGTGTTCAGCATCATGTCGGAAGCAGGCCCCGCCGAGAGTTGAAGCAGCAAGTCGCTGCCCTTCATCTCCTTGACAATCAAGTTAGCCGAAATGTCCTTTTTGATGAAGCCCAGATTGAGCGGATAGGTTACGCGGAACGTCCTCCTGTCAACAGGGGAAAAGGAGAAAGCTTGGCCGGCTTTTTCCTTGATGATACCTTGCAGTTCAGAGAAAGAGATGGATGCTTTCATGACTCAACTTCTTTTGCTGTAGTTAGGCGCCTCCTGAGTGATGGTCACGTCATGCGGGTGACTTTCAAGGATGCCCGAATTGGTGATACGGATGAACTTGGCTTTTTTGAGCTCCTCGATGGTGTGCGAGCCTGTATAGCCCATGCCGGAGCGCAAGCCACCGACCATTTGGTAGACCACCTCAGAAAGGGTGCCTTTGTAGGGGACGCGGCCTGCGATGCCTTCCGGAACCAGTTTCTTCACATCTTCCACGTTATCCTGGAAATAACGGTCCTTGGAGCCTTGTTGCATGGCTTCAAGCGAGCCCATGCCACGGTAGGTCTTGAATTTACGACCTTCGTAAATGATGGTGTCGCCTGGCGATTCGTCAACACCGGCGAAGAGCGATCCAGCCATGATGGAAGAAGCGCCAGCGGCCAAAGCCTTCACGATGTCGCCCGTATAACGGATGCCGCCATCGGCAATCACAGGGATGCCTGTGCCTTCAAGGGCTTTGCAGACATTCATCACGGCGGTGAGCTGGGGCACCCCGATGCCTGCCACCACACGGGTGGTGCAGATAGAGCCAGGGCCGATGCCCACCTTGATGGCGTCGGCACCCGCTTCAGCCAAAGCCTTGGCAGCCTCGGCTGTGGCAATGTTGCCCGCCACAATATCAATATCCGGATAGTTGGTCTTCAGGTTGCGTACCATGTCGATAACGCCCTGCGAATGTCCGTGGGCCGTGTCGACAACAAGGGCATCCACACCTGAGTCAACCAGAGCGGCAGCACGTTCAAGGGTATTGTTGGCAATGCCTACCGCTGCAGCCACGCGCAAACGGCCGCGCATGTCCTTGCAGGCATTGGGACGCGCCTTCACTTTGATGATGTCTTTATAGGTAATGAGGCCCACGAGGTGATTGTCTTTGTCGACCACCGGAAGCTTCTCAATCTTGTGCTCTTGCAAGATGTCGGCGGCTTTATCAAAAGAGACCTCCGTTGTGGTGATGAGGTTTTCCTTGGTCATCACCTCGGCGATGGGACGGTCGAGGCCACGCTCGAAGCGCAAGTCACGATTGGTGACGATGCCGACCAAAAAGTTGTTGCTGTCGACGACAGGAATGCCGCCAATGTGATACTCGCTCATCAGGTTGAGAGCGTCCTTAACGGTGGCATCCACATGAATCGTCACGGGGTCGCTAATCATGCCATTCTCAGCACGTTTCACCTTGCGCACCTCGGCAGCCTGTTTGCCGATGCTCATGTTCTTGTGCAGCACGCCAATGCCTCCTTCCTGAGCGATGGCGATGGCCATGCGCGACTCCGTCACGGTGTCCATGCCGGCAGAGACGATAGGAATATTGAGGTCGATGTTTCGTGAGAACTTGGTTCTCAAACTGGTTTCGCGGGGAAGTACATTACTATAAGAAGGGACCAAGAGGACATCATCGTAGGTCAAGCCTTCTCCAACAAATTTTTCATTATCAAGTGCCATGGCAGATTAGGTTTTAATTAATCTGCAAAGGTATAGAAAAATTCGGTAAATAAAGCAAAAAAGGTAAAAAAAATAGAAACGAGCCGCCAAAAAAGGCAGCTCGTTTCAGTTTCGTGGAGATGGAGGGAGTCGAACCCTCGTCCAAACAAGGAACCCCCATGGTTTCTACATGCTTATTCCGCTGTTGGTTTTCGAGCCGTGCAAGGGAGCGAACGCCCTAAACGCGACCTTATCTCCTAAGTTTCGCCCTGTCGTCGGAGTTCCGACAAGGCTATCCCGAAATTGCTTAGCACCCCGTGCTCAGGCCGGAATCAGGAATCTCCACCTGCGGGATGTTTCGTCCACCCACCTTGTGAGCGGATTAAGCCAGTGACTTACTGTACTTCGGTCAGGCAGCGAAAGCGTAGTTATT
>JAILDR010000220.1 GCA_024689285.1 Bacteroidales bacterium
TTCCGCAAAACCTCCCCTCTCTCAATCCCTCTCTCCTTCGTTTTGCGGGTGCAAAAGTACAACCTTTTCCCTAACTGACAATGACTTTTTTTATTTATTTTTTATCCTATCCTCTATATTACTGGTTCTCAACTTGAAAAAGTATATCATAGCAATAAAACTATATAAAAATCACACCTATTAATAATATAAATAGTAATTTTGGCCAACAAATTCAGACCAATGAAACACAAAATAATTGGAAAAATAGCGGTTATTACCTTGATACTGGGATTCATCTTGCTTTATTCAGTCAGTCCTATTGAGGGTACTATGCCTCTTTGGATGTCAATATTACCACCTTTGGTGGCCATCGTAATGGCTTTTGTTTTTAAAGAAGTACTGTCGTCACTGTTTATTGGCATATTGACAGGGGCTTCCATTATGGCCTTTTACGACTTGCAAAGTCCTATCACTGCATTGGGAAGTGGATTGCTACGGACAGTCGACAGGTACATAGTCGACTCACTACACGACCACGACCACGTAATCATCATTATATTCACTATGCTTATTGGCGGAATGGTTCGTATCATTACAGACAATGGCGGAATGCATGGGGTAGTCAAGTGGCTGTCTCACAGAGCTAAGGGGGCGCGTTCAGGGCAACTGATGACTTTTTTGTTGGATTTATGCATCTTCTTCGACGACTATTCAAACACCCTGGTAGTGGGCAACACTATGCGACCCATTACCGACCGACTGAAAGTGTCACGAGAGAAACTAGCTTATATCGTCGATTCCACATCAGCTCCAGTAGTGGCAGTGGCTTTCGTCACAACTTGGATTGGAGCAGAATTGAGTTACATCCAAAACGGAATCGATGTCATTGGACTCGACACCACTTCTTATTTTGTATTTTTCCATTCATTACCATATAGTTTCTACCCTCTACTGACCTTAAGTTTCGTGCTGATGATTATCTTGAGCGGTCGCGACTTTGGCCCAATGCTGAAAGCCGAGAGAGACGCAAGACTTTCAATATCAAGCCTATCAGAAACATCCAACAACGAGTCATTATCATCTCATGCCAGCGATGCCTTGATTCCTTTGGCTGTCTTGATTCTTGGAACAATTTGCGGACTGATAGCCACAGGATATGATACACAAATTTGGAGCAACAACAGTCTCGGTTTTTTCCAAAAATTGTCGAACACTATCGGTGCAGCTAATTCTTATTTGGCCTTGCTTTATGCATCGCTGGTGTCATTGCTTACAGCCATTATCATAACACTCTTTCGCGGCAAGATGAAACTCAGAAAAGTAATGGAAGAGATGGTCGAAGGCTTCAAATCGATGCTCAATGCAGTGCTGATTTTAACCATGGCTTGGTCAATTGCTTTAGTCACAAAAGACATGCACACAGCTGAGTTTATTTCACAATTACTACTGCAATGGTCGGTATCTCCCTTACTGATACCAGCCATCACTTTTGTACTTGCTGCTCTCATCGGCTTCTCAACAGGCACTTCTTGGGGCACGATGGCCATTCTCTATCCTCTCATCCTTCCTGCCTCATGGTATTTATGCCAACAGCAAGGTATGACGGCAGAAGCCTCCATGCCGCTGTTCTATAATGTGGTGGCCTCAGTAATGGCTGGAGCCGTGATGGGTGACCATTGTTCGCCAATTTCCGATACCACCATTATGAGTTCCCTTGCGAGCCAATGCGATCATCTGAAACATGTAAGCACACAGATGCCCTATGCACTAACAGTTGGAGGTACAGCATTGGTATTTGGTGTCTTTCCTTCAGCACTTGGTCTACCTCCTTGGATAGCCTTCATCATAGCCGTCTTGGTCTTGGGGGCTATTGTCAGATTTATCGGTAAAAAGATATAATATCAAAATGGCCACCCATAAGGATGGCCATTTTATTGTAAACGTGTAAAGTGTAGTTTATTCTTGCCCTTCCACAGAGGAAACCTCTGCTACAGGAGCTTCGGCGGCAGATGCCTCCTTCTTGCCACGGCCACGACGGGTGGTCTTGGCCTTGGTGGCCTTCTTGTCCTCACGAGTGTACACCTCATTGTAGTCTACAAGCTCCATCATGGCCATCTCAGCGGCATCACCCAAACGGTTTTCGGGCATACGAATGATGCGAGTGTAGCCACCCGCGCGGTTGGCCACTTTTGGACCAATCTCACGGAACAGCTCAGTCACAGCATACTTGTTCTGCAAGTAGCTGAACACGACACGACGATTGCTGCTGCCATCCTCGGTAGTAGTGTTGTTTTCGGGCTTCGCTTTAGTAATCAACGGCTCAACATACATGCGCAAGGCCTTGGCTTTGGCAGTGGTGGTGATGATACGCTTCTTGAGAATCAGCGAATTAGCCATGTTTGAAAGCATAGCCTTACGGTGAGCGCTCTTTCTTCCTAAATGATTAAATTTCTTATTGTGTCTCATCTTGATTATTCCTTATCCAATTTATATTTACTGACATTCATTCCGAACTCGAGGCCACGACTTCTAACCAGTTCGTCAAGTTCGGTGAGCGACTTCTTACCGAAGTTGCGGAACTTGAGCAGGTCAGCCTTATTGAAAGCGACAAGTTCGCCAAGCGTTTCAACCTCAGCAGCTTTCAAGCAATTGAGCGCGCGCACGGAAAGATCCATGTCAACAAGCTTGGTCTTGAGGAGCTGGCGGATGTGCAACGAACTCTCATCAAACTCTTCTGTGACGGTTTTCTCTTCAGGAACGAGATTAATGTTCTCATCGGAAAACAGCATAAAGTGATAGATGAGAATCTTTGCAGCTTCTTTCAAAGCGTCCTTGGGGTTGATGGAACCATCGGTGTCGATTTCAATGACCAGTTTCTCGTAGTCGGTCTTCTGTTCAACACGCCAATTTTCCACTTTGTAGCTCACATTGCGGATGGGTGTGTAGATTGAGTCGATGGCGATGGTATCGACGGGGGCATCAGCGACCTTGTTCTCATCAGCAGGTACATAACCTCTACCCTTGTTGATGGTGAGATCGATAGTAAGCTTAACGCTAGGCTCGAGGTTGCAAATGACGAGGTCTGGGTTGAGTACTTGGAAGGAGCAGAGGTATTTATTGATGTCACCGGCTATGAATTGTTCTTGGCCAGTGATGGTGAAACTAACCTTCTCCTGCGTCTCAGTAGGAACAACTTGCTTAAGGCGAACCTGCTTGAAGTTCAAAACCATGTCAGCGACGTCTTCGATAACGCCATCAATGGAAGCGAACTCATGGCTGACGCCGTCAATGCGAATGGAAGTGATGGCGAAGCCTTCGAGTGACGAAAGCAGTATCCTTCTCAATGCATTACCGATAGTGATGCCGAAACCTGGCTCAAGAGGCCGAAACTCGAAAACGCCTTTGGTGTCGGAGCCTTCAACCATGATAACCTCTTCAGGTTTTTGAAACGCTAATATTGCCATATTCTTATTATTTACCAGGTTAACAATCAACAATTACTTGGAGTACAATTCAACGATGAGCTGTTCGTTGATGTTTTCAGGAATCTCTTCGCGGTTGGGATAGTTGAGGAACTTACCGTTCATCTTTTCAGCGTCCCATTCGAGCCAAGCGAAGTTACTTCCATTGCGGCCTTCGAGAGCGTTGGTGACTACCTCAAGGCTCTTAGATTTCTCGCGAACACCAACCATGTCACCAATCTTAACGAGGTATGACGGGATGTCAAGCACGTTGCCATTGACAACGATGTGACGGTGGTTGACAAGCTGGCGGGCAGCGGCGCGGGTGGGAGCGATGCCAAGGCGGTAAACAACATTGTCAAGACGCGACTCAAGGAGTTGCATCAAGATGAGGCCCGTGACACCTTCCTTACGGCGAGCCAAGTCGAAAGTCTTACGGAATTGTCTTTCGAGCACTCCATAGGTATATTTGGCTTTTTGCTTCTCCTGCAGCTGCATACCATATTCAGAGACCTTCTTTCTTCTCTTGTTGGCACCATGCATCCCAGGAGGATAGTTTCTCTTTTCGAAGTACTTGTCGGAACCATAAATGGGATCTCCGAACTTACGTGCAATCTTCGTTTTTGGACCTGTATATCTTGCCATAATTCTACATTTTTAATTGTTCAACTTACACTCTTCTACGTTTAGGAGGACGGCAGCCATTGTGCGGCAGCGGTGTGACATCAATGATTTCAGTCACCTCAACCCCCATCGAGTGGATAGCACGGATGGCGGATTCACGTCCTGCGCCAGGTCCCTTAACATAAACTTTTACTTTGCGTAATCCCAAGTCATAAGCGGTCTTGGCGCATTCTTCAGCGGCCATCTGTGCGGCATAAGGAGTGTTCTTTTTCGATCCCTTGAAGCCCATCTTACCGGCTGATGCCCAAGAAATGACTTGTCCTTCATTGTTGGTCAGTGAGATAATAATGTTATTGAAAGAGGCCTTGACGAACGCCATGCCGTTTGCCTCAATCTTCACAACACGTTTCTTTGTGACTTTGTTGGTCTTTGCCATTTTTTGTTGTGTGATTTTGTGATTAGATATAATCCAACTACCTCATCGATTACTTGGTAGCTTTCTTCTTGTTGGCCACAGTCTTTTTGCGACCCTTACGGGTACGAGCGTTGTTCTTCGTGCTTTGTCCGCGAACGGGCAGACCAGCACGGTGACGGATGCCTCTGTAGCAGCCGATATCCATCAAACGCTTGATGTTCATCTGAACTTCACCACGCAGTTCACCTTCGGTCTTGTACTGCTCGGCGATAATGTCACGGACGATCTTCTGCTCGTCGTCGGTCCAGTCCTGCACTTTTTTGGAAGGCTCAACGCCTGCCTTGCTCAGAATCTCTTTCGACAGCGATCTACCGATACCGTAAATGTAGGTTAACGAGATTTCTCCGGCCTTGTTGCTCGGGATATCTACACCAGCGATTCTTGCCATAGTTTATCTTAATTGCTTATTATTTAATGATTTCTCTTCGATTAACCCTGACGCTGATTTTCCTTCGGGTTCTTCTTGTTGATGACATACACTCTGCCTTTGCGCTTCACGATGATGCAGTCAGCAGATCTTTTCTTAACGGATGCTTGAACTTTCATTTCGTTTTCTATTATACGGTTAACTCTTGTACCTGAAAGTAATACGGCCTTTTGTCAAATCGTAGGGAGACATCTCCAATTTGACCTTGTCGCCAGGCAATATCTTGATATAGTGCATGCGCATCTTGCCAGAGATAGTTGCAATAATCACCAAACCGTTCTCCAGCTCAACGCGAAACATGGCGTTGCCTAACGCTTCGACCACTGTGCCTTCTTGTTCAATTGACATTTGTTTTACCATATTCTTTTATCTTTCAAATACTTGTTGTTCGTTGTTTTCTTCTGTTCCTTACTCGGACAATTTCCGAAATTCGGGCTGCAAAAGTAGCAATTCTTTTCCAAACGGAGAACTTTTTTTCGGAATTTCTTCACTTTCACCGCTTTGCCCTTCCTCCTCGGGAAACTTCCGACCAATATGACCGAAAGTTTCCCAAAGATTAAGGCAATCTTGCTACATAAGCAAAGAACTGTCTTTCAATTACATTCTGCCAACGCGGCCTTTGATGCGACCAGTCTTGGTCAAGCCATCATAATGATGCATCAAGAGGTGGCTCTCGATTTGCTGCAACGTGTCGAGCACGACGCCGACCAAAATCAGCAACGAGGTACCGCCATAGAAGTGGCTGAAGGCAGAGCTGACACCCATAAGCGACACCAAAGCAGGCATGATGGCCACTATGGCGAGGAAGATGGAGCCGGGAAGGGTAATGCGCGACATAATGGAGTCAAGGTACTCGGCGGTCTTCTTACCAGGCTTCACGCCAGGAATGAAACCTCCATTCTTCTTGATGTCTTCAGCCATTTGGTTGGTATTCATCGTCACAGCTGTATAGAAATAGGTGAAGGCGATGATGAGGATGAAGAACACAAGATTATACCAGAAACCATTCACGTTGGTGAAGGCTGCGGCAAATCCCGTCAAGGCCTCGGTCTGCCTGAAACCAGCGATGGTGATAGGCAGGAACATGATGGCCTGGGCGAAAATGATAGGCATAACACCAGCGGCATTCACTTTCAGCGGGATGTATTGACGGACACCACCATATTGGCGGTTGCCCACCACACGCTTGGCATACTGTACCGGAATCTTGCGGGTACCTTGCACGAGGGCTATCGTTCCAACCATAACGAAGAAAAGGACGATGAGCTCAATGACGAGAACCAAAAGTCCCGTTCCACCTTGGGCGAAGCGAGCGGCACATTCGCCGACGAAAGCACCAGGCAGACGAGCGATGATACCAATCATAATGATTAAGGAGATACCATTGCCGATACCACGGTCGGTGATTTTCTCACCAAGCCACATGATGAACAATGTGCCAGCAACGAGCAGGACAACCGTCGAGAACCAGAAGAAGAAGCCTGGGTTCGACACATTGGGGTCGAAGGGCGTGACAGCCTGGTTGGGCAGTTGCACAAGCACGTTCTTGATGTAACCGGGGGCTTGGATGATGACGATGACAACCGTCAGGTAGCGCATAATTTGGTTCAGTTTCTTACGGCCGCTCTCGCCTTCCTTTTGCAGGCGTTGGAAATAAGGTACTGCCATGCCGAGCAATTGGATGATGATGGATGCGGTGATGTAAGGCATGATACCCAAGGCAAAGACAGATGCATTGCCAAAGGCGCCGCCCGAGAACATGTTCAGCAGACCAAGCAGACCTTGCGAGCTACTGTTGCGCAAAGCAGACAGCTGGTTAGGGTCGATGCCGGGGATGACCACGAAGGCTCCGAAGCGATAGACCAAGATAATGAGGACAGTAAACAGGATACGCTTACGCAATTCCTCAATCTTGAAAATGTTCCTTATGGTTTCAATCAGTCTGTTCATTTTGTTTCGTATTTTTCGCAGGTCCCACCGACAGCCTCGATCAACTCTTTGGCTTTAGCGGAAAAAGCGTGGGCTTTAACATCCAGTTTTGCAGTCAGTTCACCCTTGGCAAGAATCTTTACGAGTTCCTTCTTATGGGTGACTCCTTGTTCGACGAGCACTTCAGGAGTGATCACCGAAACGCCTTTGTCAGCAAGTCTCTGCAAAGTGGAGAGGTTAACCGGGCAATACTCAACGCGATTGAAATTCTTGAAACCGAACTTAGGAACCAAACGCTGGAGAGGCATCTGACCGCCTTGGAAACCGATTTTGCGCTTGGCGCCAGAACGGGCTTGAGCACCCTTGTGACCGCGCGTTGACGTGCCACCTTTTCCAGAACCTTGGCCACGGCCTAATCTTTTCTTTTCCTTTGTAGAACCTTGTGCTGGTTTGAGATTACTTAAATCCATGATAATGCAGATTTTGTGGGTTCAACAATTAAATTTCTTCGATTTTGAGCAGGTGCTTGATCTTGTTGACCATTCCAGCCATGCTTGGGTTTTCCATATCCACCTCAACTGACTGGTTCATCTTTCTCAAACCGAGTGAACGTAACGTGTCCTTTTGGTCTTGTGGTCTTCCGATACCACTTCTGACTTGGGTGATTTTTACTTTCTTCATCTCTCAAAAGTTTTATCCGTTAAACACAGTATCCAAATCCACGCCTCTGAGCTGGGCGACAGTATAAGCATCGCGCATGTGCGTGAGAGCATCGAAAGTGGCTTTCACAACCGAGTGCGGGTTAGACGAGCCTTTCGACTTAGCCAACACGTTCTTCACGCCAACGCTCTCGAGGACAGCACGCATGGCACCACCAGCTATGACACCGGTACCAGGCGTAGCGGGTTGGATGAACACGTAGGCACCGCTGTACTTGCCATATTGCTCGTGGGGCAAAGTGCCATTAAGAACCGGGACTTTAACGAGGTTCTTCTTGGCATCCTCGACACCTTTTTGGATGGCTGCAGTGGCTTCCTTGGCTTTACCAAGACCGTAGCCGACCACGCCGTTCTCATTGCCAACGACAACCAATGCCGCGAAAGTGAAGGTACGACCACCCTTGGTCACCTTGGTGACGCGGTTGATGCTAACGAGGCGTTCCTTGAACTCAATCTCGCTAGACTTGACTCTTTTTACATTAACTTCTGCCATGACAATTAGAATTTTAATCCACCGTTACGAGCTGCGTCGGCCAGCGACT
>JAILDR010000243.1 GCA_024689285.1 Bacteroidales bacterium
CGGACTTGCTCCGTTTTTTGGGGCGGTTTGGGGCGTCTTGAACGGACTTGCTCCGTTTTTTGAACCCTTTTCAGGCTTTTTAGAGCCCTTTTTGAACGGTTTTTAGCGTTTAAACTGGGTGGATATGCTCCGTTTTATACATTCTGTGCATGCTTGCACATTAACTCAGAAATTTGTTCCTTTGTGAACTTCATTTTTAGTCTGTTTTTAGAGTTTAATGCACCCTAAAGATACAGACTTTCGGGATTGGTCGGCAATGACCAGTCCCTTTTTTTTACGCGTCAACGCTCAGACACACTTTTGGGGGCAGTATCAACAAAGGCTTCGGCGAGGCGCGGAACACCTTGGCGGGGTTCGGGATTAGCGGAACACCTTGACGGGGATTTGAGAAGCCCTCCCCTCTATCGTTATTTGTACTAACGTGCTTTCGTGCTAATGACCTTTGGTGATGCTATGCCACCAACAGGATGGCGGCGAGGGATGCGAGGCCTTCGGAGAGGTGGCGGAGCCATTGGCCATCGGTGAGCTTGTGCTCAACGATGTAGTCGCGGAGGCGGGTGCGCCATTCCTTGCTTTGGAGTAGCACCCACAGGTCTTCGTCGAAGGTGGCGCAGGTGACGTTCTCCTTCAGCCAGGCCTTTGAAGGGGTCGTGCTCTTGTCTTCTTTCGCTTTGAGCTGGAGGTGCCAGAAGCCATCGGTGGACAGGTGCCAAAAGGGATTGGCGATGTCTGTCGGCTTGTCGAACTGTGACTGGCGGGTGTATTGGCGCATCAGCGAAAGATAACGCTCTTCGAGCCATTCGTTCAGCGCGAAGCGGTTGTTGGTGAACACACCCGAATCTATACCATCAATCAATGCCAGCATAAGGACGGGCTTTGCCACGATGACCTCGCCACGGATTTTCGCCTGGCGAATGCTCATGATGCTGTCCGTGTAGTGCGCGTAGCACTGGGAGTAATTGTAGTATTTTAGAGTGCGGTTCATAGTTGCGTTTTTTCATTTATCCCCTTGCAGGCTTATAGGCACTGCCCCAGTCTTTTCGTGTAACATGAGGTGATCCCGTAATGGTATTCTCGGTTTGTGTTTTATTCTTCTTTTTGGGTTTAGGTTTTTTATTTGAGGCATTTGAGGTTTTATAGATTTTCAAGTTTATTGCAATCTTTTGACAACGTTCAAGTCCTGTTTGGAAAAACCGAGCATCAGTACCACATTCGCCCTGAAGCTCCACAAAATTCAAATAGAATGCCGACTTTCTAATTGCATTGTATAATCGTCTGTCCATATTGGTTGTACCATTTGGACCATACATTCCCTTAAACCATTCTAACCATTTATCACGAAGGGCATTATCAAGTCTATTTTCTGGTGTATCATTCTTTTCCGAAAGCCATTGCTTATCCCATTTTTCTTTGCCAATCTTCTTAAGCTTCGAGCCATCGTAAATAATTTCCTTAAGCTTTCCTTCCCACATTCCTCAATAACTATATCTTGCAAATTACCATCAACAATAATCTTGTGCAATCTCATTACTTCACATTTCAATTGGGCATTGGTCTGCCCGCCTTCTCTTGCTTCCATCAACTTTTTTACGTCTTCCACCAGAGTTGCCCGTTTAGATTGTTCAAATTCACTCATTTTATTCTTAATTACAACCTTTAATCCAACTATATTTCAACTTTTTATTATCGTGCATTTGTTAGGGTATTCTTTAACAATGCGTTGTAATGAACTGCGTTCGGAAACGCCAGCGAGGAATATCTTTTCGCTTATATCTGCTATATAATGGTTTCGCAGTGCAGCTGTTTGCCGAGATTGACGCGGCGCTGGACAGGATGCGACCACTAGCATTCTCCCTTCGTTTATAGGGTTTCGCCAATCCTCAGGCAATTTCACATACATACGGCGGGCCAACACTACGATTATTGGACTCTTTCCTTTCAGCAGGAAATGCAGCACATCCTTCTCCAACTTGGAACTGAAACCGCCGACTACACACCGCCCTTGACGGCGCATTTCCGTCGCCCAGTCATAACAACGCAACACGGTTTCCGATGAAATCGTGTTCGAGGCCAAGAATGCCGTTTTTGATAGCTTTAATAAGTCTTTATTGCCGAGATATTCCAGTTCGCTCATATTCTATTCTTTACATATATTCCCCCTAACGCTAATCTATTCTCTTGATGAAATATTTGGAAGTTCTTGTATAATAGAACCTTGAAGTAATTTACCGTTCGCTTTTTTATTACGTTTGATTCCATCTTGACCCCATGTACCCCATTGTTTAAAGAAAAATGGGATGCCGTGGGCACGAGCCTGCTCTTTTATATTTAACACCCATTCTTCTTTCATTGGCCTTGCTTGAAAGCCACTTTCTCCTCCGACAATTATCCATTGAATATTACTAAGGTCTAATTCTCCAAGATCTTCCAACAAAGGCTCACAAGATAGAAAATGAATTCTAGCATCTATATTTGAAAGATGATTTATACGCCATTTTACTTTTTTATTCTCTAATGTTACACCTAACCATGCATTATTTGGTACTGCTCTTGATTTAAAGTACTCTTCCATTCTTTCTGCCCTTTTTGTAAGTATTTGGTAACGATGCTGTGGCGTATCTTTAATTACTTTCATTACTTTGTCAATAAACTCAAAGGGAACATTTTTGTGGAAAAGGTCAGCCATTGAACACACGAAAACATTATGGCTTCCTTTCCATTTATATGGCTCATCCAAATCATCCTCATGTATCGTCAACAGAAATCCATTAGAATATTTATTTTGTCCCATGGCCTTAAGACGTCTTGCCATCACTTCTGCATAACAATGAGCACAACCATCCGATTGCTTTGTACAACCGGTAACAGGATTCCAGGTTTTATCTGTCCATTCAATCTTTGTTTCAGCCATTACTTAAAACTTAATACACATTCCTTAATTAGTAAAACACTTACTGTATGCTGCTTGTTGTCTAAAAACACGGAAGATAATCTATCTTCACTAACCAATCTTCTTAATGCTTCTGTATAATGTTTGCGACAATAAAGTTCTTTCTGCTGATGTTCCTCAAAAAGGTCTAATGCAGATATCTTCTTTCCTTTATATGATGCATATAATTTGTCTTTAAGGACATCAATATTTTCTGATGCTACATCAAATAAATCTTCAACAGGATTTGTAATCTTCTTAACATCAAAAGTATAGGTGTTCACGCCGTCGAAAATAGTACCCACATTAGCAAAGTCATTATAGATTTGCTTAATCAAGTCAAACCCTCTCTCCGATTTCGTCAGATGAAGAATAAAATGGCTTGTAGTTTCCACATCTTCTTCCTGAAATTTAAAAGCAGTATAATAGACATTTCCTCCAAGTAATTTTTTGTATTCATTTCCCAGGTTATCAATAATAAATTGAAGTCTTTCGGAAACTCTTCTTTTATCTCTAACTAGGGTTTTAAGAGAGTCATAACTTTGTGGGAATAGACATCGCATCAGTGGCTCAAATTTTTCGTTCTCGAGTGCCGGATTTATCCTTTTGGTGTTTATGAAGATAAACAATTCATTCCCCCAATAGTTTAAGAATGCAGAAAGGATGCTGGTATCAATGCCTTTATAACCAAATGGGTCAATAAAAAGCACAGAAGGGCACTCGTTTTTGCCATCTTTTAAACGATTTTTGGTTATAAACTTATCAATTTCTTCACATTCTCCCACAATGCTATGTCCAAAATGGGGCTTAAAAGCAAAAGAGCCGTCTGGATATAGTTTCAAGAAATTTTCTTTCAATTGTGCAGAATATTCCTTGTCATTAAAAACCATCCATACTTTTTGTCTAAGCATGTCATCATTAAAACAGTTTTTAGCAATCAAAAGGGGTGTCGAATAATTACCGTCTTCGTACATTCCTGGACCCGCAAACAAGTCAAAATACCCAATGCGTTCTGGTATGTGCTTTCTAACTATTATTTTGCAATATTTCGGAAAATACTCTGATACTATACTTGCCTTCACTCTTGATGATAGAGTCTGCTTTTCAAAGAAGTTACTGTCTGTCATAGGCTAATTATTATTCTTCGTGTTGCTTTATTGTCTGATGTGAAGTATTATTACTCATATAAGACGCGTTGTTTATAAGTTGTCCCATTTGAATTTGAACCTTATTGTTCAGATATGTTTCATAATTCCACATCAAATATGAATCCCACAATCCAAGTTCAATATCCCTTATCAGAGAATCTATTTTTTCTTTAATTGGTTGACCGTTTTTGTCAAAGTACATTTGATCACGGACTTGGTCTCTTAACACCTGAATTGCTTTGAATTCCCCCAAACTAAAAACCTGCCCCAAATCCACTGGTTCAATTAGAATATTTTTTTCAACATCCACTTTGCTTTTTGATAATACTTCAGATACATACCTTTTACCCGCATTTCTCATAGCAAATAGCGTATAATTAGATGCAAAATAAGTGTCGGGGTCTAAGTAAAACAAATTGTCACAATATCCTTTGGATATTTGAAGAACAATTCCATTTATTTCTTCCTTTTCAATTGTTTTATCAACAAAACGAACTTTCTTAATGTTGAAGATTTCATTGTACGGAATGCCTATTGGTACACCTAGTTTGTGTAAAGCAACTATGATAGTCCGCTTCTCTATAATTGATATTGAATTATTGAATTCATTTTCGGCCTCCTTATAAGATTGACCTGAATACTTTTCAATTATACGCAAGGCCTTAACCGCAATGTTTCGAATCTCTTTTTTCTTTTTGTCTTCTCCTATTCTAACAAAACGAGCACCAAAGTAGGTTCCAATTAGGCCTCCTATTAAAGCCGTGAATAAGGTTAATAATATAGTGTTCATATCAATTAGTTTTACTTCTTTGTGTAAACTTTATCAAGTTCCTTAAAAACATTGGAACTATAGAATTTCTGAGCCACGGATTTGGGGTTGGCATCATCAAGTTTTCTTGTATGGCAAAGTTTAGGATTAGCTTTTATGGATTTCATTACATCGTTAAAATGTTGGTTTCTTCTAAAATCCAAATATCGACCTGAGCACTTCTCGCATAATGCTGTATAAGACAGGGGGAAGCGCTTTCTGAAATCTTCTTCTTTTATTTCAACAGGGACTCCTTCTGCATTATAAACAACACCTATTCCGTCAAGAGATGTGCTTTTTTTAAAGTTTATATCAATTGAAATGGCAATGTCATAATCATCGGCCTCTCCCTTATCTTTCATTTTTTTCTTAATCAATGACACATAATTCTTTTCTTCTTGGGTAAGCACAGCATCTGCCTCAATTTTAGCATCCACATATGCCAAAGGCATCAAATAGAAATTGTATTGAGACAAGTCAATTTCTATTTCGTTTGACTTGATAAAAGTCATATAGTTTTTTATAGTTGCAAAACCCAATTCTTGAATTGTTCTACTAATGGGTTTTAAATTTGCAAAATGAATGGCGTTATCTCTCAATTCAATAATAGAAATGATGTTGTCTTCCAATGATTTTGATATTATTCCATCTTTTGCAAGAATGCTGATAACTTCGTAAATTGTTATTGTTTTAGGATTTCCTGTTCTATTAAGGTCGGGCTCCAAATGCTTTGATTTGCTTCCATCTTTTTTCTTTTTTGGTACCATGACATATACAGATGTCATTTTATAATGGTTCTTTTTAAGCAAAACAGCTTTCAATAATAATTCCCATGCATTAACGCATAATATCGCAAACGAATCTTCTCTATAATAAAAATTCGGTTTGTTATAGATTTCAATAGCTGCAAGCATACTTGAAACCGACTTGTCTAAAAGAGTTCTATATGTCTTGTTCGTTTTCATATCTCATTGTTGTTTTCTTTCTTTATTCCTCATTCAACTCATCCCCCATCCGATACTTGATGTCGTAATTGATGATGAAGTCCAACTCCTCCTCCGTGAATCCATAGTGCTTCGCTAATACTTTGTCTATCTCGTCGATGATGGGTTTGGAATACTTGATAAAGAAATGTTGTTTTTGCATAGTAAATACGCGCCCCTTGGTCGAGTAATTTCTTTCAATTATATGACTATGTGCTTGGTAATCATTTTGCAATTCTTTACCAAGTTTTGCCAATTGTTTTTTCTCTTCAACAGATAAAGAAGGAAAATCAATTGGAACATTGAAATCTCTGCTATTCACAACTTGACAACTCGACCAAATAATATAATTCAAGAAAAACAAATTAGAAGACAGCAAAGAAATCGTTGCATAGCAATCCATCTCCGAATCAAATACTACGGGTTTCATTTCTCCTGTTACCTTATGAACCCCATCTTCTTCAAAAACAGGTTCTCTATCCAAAACTTTAAACCAATATTGAACCGCTCTAAAATAGAATAATTTAAAACCTCCTATACCAAGAAATGAATCAGAAAGGAAATGAGAATCTGCTTTTTTATTCATTGCAACCAGTATTTTCGACACAAAACCCGAAGCAATTTTAGGAATTGAGCCTTTTATCTTTAGGTTACTAACATCGGTGTATCTTGTACATTTAAACAAGCAAGGACGATATTCGTTATACCATTTATGATATATGGTTGAGTATGTAAATGAAATTTCTGATGGGGACTTGATGATTATCGCTAACAACATATCCGCTCCTTCAAATAGCTTAGAAGGGCGCCAAGAATAATTACTAACCCAGGTTTTGCTATTCTTTGTTATTAACTGCTGTAAAGTCTGCATTTTATCGGCTGAAATGCTACTATTTGGAACAATCATTCCAAACCGTCCACTTGAATTAAGAATCGTATGGCTTCGTTCAATACAATACGCATACAAGTTGGCACATTCTCTGGTTTTATAATTCGTTCCAATCTGGTACGGCAATTTAGAATCAGTATACACCACATACGGCGGATTTCCAATAATCACATCAAAGCCACCATTGCCATTGATGATTTCATAGAACTCGGCCAACCAATGGAAAGGCTGGTGCGAGGCAAGCCAAGCCTCGTAATCAGCCCCTGCCGAAGCCATAAACATACGGCGGTTGAGCAGGTCGTTCAAGGCTTTCAAGCGTTCCTTCAGGTCGGCTTTGGAGCGTTTGAAGGTGGCCATATCGTCGCCCTGGGTGAGTTGGATGTGCTTGAACATATCGTAGGCGTGAGCCACCTTGTCCATCTCGTCCTCTAACTGTTGTTTAAGCTCTTGGTTGGCCAATTCTTCCAAGATGTCCTTGGCAAAACTCAAGTCGCGGTCCAGTTCTGTTTTCGTGGCATAGCCCACAAGGGTGTTGCCGCAACGGATGTTGAAGTCGATGTCGGGCAAAGGGTCGAGGCCGAGGTTGGGCTCGCGCTTGTTCACCTCCACCACGGCCACCATCTTCAGGAACAGGCGCAACTTGGCAATCTCGGTGGCCTCCACCATAATGTCAACGCCATAAAGGTTGCGCAATATGATGCTCTTGTAGATGAAATACTGGATGTTGCTGCGGTATTTGTGCTCAATCTCCTGCAATTCGTCCTTAAACAGATTGGGGTTCTGCACGTGGAAATCCTGCATCCGCGCAATGCAAACCTCATACAAAGGCTCCAAGATGTTGAGCGCAGCAAAAAGGAATGCACCTGAACCACAAGTGGGGTCAAGAATGGTCACCTTCTGCAATTCGGCATAGAAATGTTTGATGAACAGATGGTCTTTGGTGGTGTTCAGAAAATCAGCCACAAATTGGCGGATGTCGAGATTGTAGGTGATGAAGTCGTTAATTTCGACAACCTGACCGTTTTCGATTTTCGTTTTGATATCGTTGTAGCGATTGAGGCGTTCGATGGTCTCGCGCCAAATCTCGGTGGGCAAGGCAAACGCTTCTGGCGTGCGGTCGTTCCAATGGGAGCGACGTTCAAGCAAGTTGGGCTTTGTGGTATCGATACCAATGGCAATCTCTTCAGGAATCGCCAAACCTGCGCCTTTCTTTACGGCATCGAAGATGTAGCGGTTGCTGCTCTCTTTAAGGTATTGCCACACTGCGCCATTGGGCTTGAATGGCTTTTCATCATGCTTGCGCGTGGCCTCCATCAGGTAAGGCACAATGGTATTGCGGCCGATGTATTCGGTGATGTCCTCCTTGGTGTAGTAGGCTCCCATCTGGGCGCGGTCGTTGATGTATTGCTCGAAGATGTAACCCAGCACATCGGGGTTGATGTCTTTGCCTGTCGCTGTCAGGCGGTCGTCGAGATGCCAATGCCATTTGTCGAAAAAGTTGAACAGGCTGATGAAGGCATCATCGGCAATGTCGAGACCAGCATAGTCTTGTTCCAACTGATGCACGTCGAACATGCCGCCGTTGAGGTAGGGAATACGGCCATAGACATCCTCAAAGCTACGGTCGTGCTTGGGCGCGTTCAATCCGCCATGAAACAGGGTTGTCAGAAAGCCTTTGTAGAAACTGCTGAAAAAGCGGTTCTCGCCCCGTTCTTGTTGCGTCCATTCCAGTTTGTGGCGCAGGTAGTCCACATCACCATCCAAGAAGCCTTTCTTCTGTATGAAATAGCAGAACATCAAACGGTTGAGCATCACCGAAGTGTACCATTGCTTGTTGCGGTTGTCCCTATCGGCAATCTGGTCGTCAATGCCTGAAATGAACTTGGCAAAATTGGTATGCTCTTTCTTGAATCCGGCATAAAAATCCTTGGTGATCTTTTCCGAATTGACGACAAAAGCGGCCTGCACCCGTTCCACGACATCCATGATGGTGGTGCGCTCGTCCAAACCGAACGACAAGCTTTCCATTTTCTCAAACAGAAATTCGGCAGTCTCTTCACTTGCGTACTCCACTATCACAATGTCGCGCTTCTCCACTTTCTTTACCGGTACAGCCCACAGATGATGGCATGTGCCTTTTTGCATAAAGATGCAGATATAGTCGTTGGCGGAGCGGCGCAAACGTGTGTCGAGTTTCTTGCAAAACGAGGAAGTGGGAACCGCATCCACGAGACAAGTGAGCACTTGAAAGCCACTGCGTTCGGCAATCAAATGAAACTCGAATGAGGTTTCATCCACGGTGATGTCGAAGAGTGTTTGCCCTTGTGGGTTGTTCCAGCCCATTTCCGTAATGAACAGCTCGTGGAAATTGCCGTCCGAAAGGTATTCGTTGAATGTTCTTCTGTTCATGCTTCAAACGTGTTTTGCAAACTTCATGATTTCTCTTTCCTGTATTCTTGTGCAATCAAGATGGAACGGTTCAGTTTATCGATGAACCACTGTTTGTCGGGCAGCCATGTTGTGTATTGTCCGACTCTGATATTGTCCTCATCCAACATGAGGAGTTCAATATGTTCAGTGTTGCCTTCACTGCAAAGCAGCAAACCAATGGGCGGATTTTCGTCAGGTTGCATGTCGTATTTCTGCAAATACTTCAGGTAAAGCTCCATCTGGCCTTTGTATTGCGGCTTGAACTTGCCTAATTTCAAATCTATGGCAATCAAGCACTTCAGTTTTCTGTGATAAAACAGCAAATCAAGATAATAGTCCGTGCCATCGATTGTAAAACGCTTTTGCCGTTCAAGGAAAGCAAAACCTTGTCCCAATTCCAGGATAAAGCTCTCCAGTTGCTTGGCTATGGCATTCTCAAGCTCATCTTCAGAGTAATAACCACTTAACCCTAGAAAATCAAGGACATACGAACTCTTCAACACGACATCGGCTTCTGCGTGTTGTGGGGTAATCCGATTAAGGGTATTGGTGATTTTGTCGTTTGGCTTGGCTGCAATGATCGAACGCTCGTATGCCATTCCATCCTGTTTGTCGCGTAGTTGTTTGACACTCCAATGCTCTGCAATGCCCATTTGTTGGTAATACAAGCGTTTCGTTGCATCTTCAATGGTGATGAGTTCGATGAAATGGCTCCAGCTTAATGTTTGCGACAACATCGCAAACATTTCCTTGTCGTTATAAATACGGGCAACCTTCATCATTCTTGTCAGCGCGGAATAGGTATAACCTTTACCATAACGTTCCATTAATCTTTGCGACAGTGTCGCAAGAATCTTTTGACCGTATGCCGAATAGGTCTGGTAATCCATGTCGTCGATGATGAACTTTCCCACATTCCAAAACGTCATACTTGATTGCGCATTGACATAGACGGCCACCTGCCGCATGGAATTGTCAATGATTTCAGACACACCTTCAAAAAGGTGGTCGCTGACTTGTCCTATCAAGTTGGAATCTGCAATTGTTATCGTATTGTCCATTTTGCGAAACAAATAAGAAGGTTAAACATCAACTCTCCGCTTTCAGTCCCATCGAACAAATGATGACGGGGTCTTTGTGCTTGGTCTTGTCTTCATCAACGCGACATAGGTTGCCATTCTTGTACATCTCGACGACTGTGTCCACAATATCGTCTTGTGAACTGTTGCGCAACATACGACCGAGAATGAACTTGGAGTTTTCGAGCAAAGGATAGTTGTAGATTTGGTCGATGGCAAATTTCAAGAACCCTTTCTTGTCTTGGTTGAAGATGTCATCGGGTTGGTCGTAGTAGTGGTTCAGCAATTCGTAAATTCGGCGTTTGGTGCTGAATCGGCTGCCAAGGATGCCGCCGACATTGGTGTTCTCGGTTCGGATGTTCTTGACAGCTTTGTCAACCAGTTCCAAATGGCTTTCCTGTGGCTCCAAGCGAGGCTCGTCGATTGTGCAAGCCATCGCCTGAAGGATGCGCTTCTGCGATTGGCTCACCATCTCGCCCTTGGAATTATACCATGAAAGTACATCAAAGTCATTGTAAGTTCTTGCGTAGGTAATTACACCATCTTCTAAGCTATTTGATGCAGCCTTGGTGGAATAGACGATGTTGCTCAACTCAGGGATGATTTGTTTCAACTTGGGATTGGCATCGGTGGCATTTTTCCAGATTTGCCAAGCCTGTGACCCAAGGTCAACATCGGCATCGTCCTCGTCCTCATCCAAGCTACCGCTCTTTTCATTGTACATGTCGCGCAGGTTTTGCTCGTTGCCTTCAAAGAACACCTCATCGCTGCCCACGATGTTGGCATTCTCGTTGATGCGGGCATTCAAACGACGACGCAGGTTGATGATTTCCTCCACCTTGTCGGCTGGGAAGAACGAGTAGCAGAAAATCTGTTCGGATTCCTGGTCGATACGGTCAACACGTCCAGCACGTTGAATCAGTCGGATGATGGCCCAAGGCAAATCGTAATTGACGATGACATGGGCATCCTGAAGGTTCTGTCCTTCACTGAGCACATCTGTAGCGATGAGCACTCTCAATTCATTTTCTTTCGACACATCGGCCTTGTTGCTTTTTGGCGAGAAGCGGTCAACAATAGCAGTTGGGTTCTGCGAGCCTCCTGTTGCCTTGTCGATATGGGTCAAGCCACGCTTTTTCAACTGATGATAGACATAGTTGGCCGTGTCGGAATATTGGGTGAAGACGATTACTTTCTCGCCTTTGTGCGTCTTGTTAATCAAGTCTTCCAATTCATCCAATTTCTGGTCGGTTTTTGGATTCCAGTCGCCGCACAAATTGATCATCTTGATCAAGGTCTCACAATCCTTGTTAAGTTTTTGTTTTAGTGTCCGCTTGAAATACTTTGAATCAATCCATTGGACATTGTTCTTCCCAACAAGGCTGTTGTAGTATTCTTCAGCCTTCTGCATATATACCTTCATGTCGTTGGGAATTTGTATAAGGTTATCGCCCGACTTGCGTTCCTCCTCGTCGTTGTCATGCTCAAAGATGTCATTGATGTCGGCATCGTCCAAATAATCCTCGGGGAAAGTGTTTTCATCGCCTATAGGCAACGAGAGTTTGTTTTCGATGGCATAAATGAAAACGGCGTTGCGCAAGATGTGGCGGAAGATGGTAAGCAGGAAAGAGAAGCCACTACTGTCGATGCGTTTGAAGAAGGTGCTTTTGCAGAAACCCATCATCCGTGCTCCGGCACGAGATAAGTTTTCAATGATGTTCTTCTCAAACTTGGAGGCTTCTTCGGCTTTTTTCTCGTCCAAATAATGTATCAAGCCATAGCGCGGCAGCTCCAGACTCTCCATCATGGCAATCATGCTTTCGGAATACAAGCGACTGTATTGGTCGCCTGCTACCGTCTTGAATTTGATGGCCTTTGGAACGCGGTCGGGGAAATAGGATTTGTGTCCGTCTTTAAACTCCAAATACTTGCGTCCGTTGCTTGGGTCAGTCTTGGCATAGTTCTCTTTGATGAAAGTACGAGTGCGGCGCACCAAGAACAGCTTCATCAGTTCCTGCCAGTCCTCCTGACATTCGCTTCGCTCAAAAGCTTTGATGCTTCTAATAAAGTCCTCGTGTCTTTCGTTGAATTTCCTTTCACCGCCCAATTGTCGGATATAGGCTTCAGGGCGGATACCCAGGTCGGCATCATCATCAAGGAACAAACGAAGTTGGTTGCTCAAATCACTATAGTGCTTGTTGTAAGGTGTAGCCGTGAGCAAAAGTACCTTGCAATCTTGCTTTTGGATAAGGTCTTTGATGTTCTTGTAGCGGACGCCCTGATTGTTGCGCAGGTTATGGCTTTCGTCAACGATAATTAGGCGGTAATAGCGGGCATTGTCCACGTCAATCGGCTTGGCCATCGACATGATATCCGCTTTCAAGTCGTACTGGTTGCGATACTTTGTCCACATTTCCTGTAAGTTGGCAGGACAAATAATCAAAGTGTTGCTCCCAAAACTATTCTCGTACATCTTGGCAATAGCACAAGCGGTAATAGTCTTTCCCAAGCCGACCACATCGCCAATCATGGCACCTCCGCGTTTGTCGTTGTTCAGGTGACGTGCCGCAATCTTGACAGCGGTTTGCTGGAAATCGAACAATGAGCTTTTGAACTCCTGAGGGATGCTGAACTCCTTGATGCCCAGACGAGCCTCCTCGCTGAGATGGTAAGCTGTTTTCAGATAGATGTAATAAGGTGGGATTATCTTTTCTCCAGCCCAACTGTTATCAATGATTTCGATGAGTTCCTTGGTAATATCCAGACAGAACTTATCTTCCCAACGGTCATCAAACCAACGAGACAGTTTTTCGGCGCTGTCGCTATCGCCAAATTCAGCATTCAGTTCGCCTTGTTTGGTCAAGCCAGAATAGGTCAAGTTGCTGCTACCCATGATGGCTTGTATCTTGTTGAAGTTGTCGTCTGGCCGATGGGCAAGATACAGCTTGGCATGAAGCGGCTCACGTAGGTACAACTTCACGCACACCTTTTCGTCCTTCATTTGGGCAGAGAGGCGACGCAGGGTGAACTCATCCTGCTTGGTCGGCAAGCCCAGTTGCAGTTGTCGCTTGAAGTCGCGGGCTATTTCCAACTTGCATTGGGCGACATAATTGGCATCGGGCAATGTCTTTCCAGAATACAATTCCCGAATCAATTCTTCCGCGGGGCGATGCATACCTATCAACAAGCGACATTTGCGAAAAACTCTATCATCGTTTTCGTAAACATAATCTCCTTCAAGGGTATCAACCTGGTCAACCACTATATTCCAACCCCTGAGATTGAAATAACCCACACAGAAATCCACTCGTTTTACACCGATATTAGTGATAATACCTTGTAACCCTTCAGAAAACTTGGTGTCTATATTGTCGTATATTCTTGCCATGATGCTTTTGGCGTTAATGTGTGCTTTATCTTCTTTATATGTAATGGGGCAAAGATAGGAAATTATTTATAAATAGGTGTAAAAAAGAATAGACGGAGATAAATCTTTTCCACAGAAAAAGTGATTGCGGAATGTGAGGAAAACAAGTGGTCAACCGAAATACGGATTATGGCAGTTTTTCGGAATCGGGAAAAGTTGTAACTTTGTGGGCTGAAAAACGATTGCGACGATGGACATTTACGAGATTTTCAACAACCTGCGCTACCATTATGAAGACGAGGTAGTGGAGTTCAAGAAAGCGGAAAACAACTTCGACTTCGATGACTTGGGCAAGTATTTCTCTGCGTTGAGCAACGAGGCTAATCTGAGAGACAAAGACTTTGCCTGGTTGGTTTTTGGCGTTGAGAACAAGACGCGTGAGGCCATTGGCACAACGTACAAGAACAGCATGACAAGCCTCCAGAAACTAAAGCACGACTTGGCACAACACACCACCGACAGAAAGAACGTTATCTGCCGATGCCCGACTATGACAAAAGCGACAGTGATAATGTGGTGTTGACTCTTCCGGGCAACGTGATAGACGAAAACTATAGCCTGTTGCTATTGGAGCATTCCGACATAGACCTTACGACCGCCGTGCTGCTTGACAGGGTACAGAAAGGGAAACCTATAAATGACAGCGCAGTAAAGAGACTGAGAAAAGAAGGTCTAATCGAGGGCCGCAAACCACATTTTTATGTATCGAAGCAGATCGCGAAAGCGACTAACAAGCAGGTAGAATACACCTTGAAGAAAGGTTTTGACGATGCTGAGTGCCAGGAATGGGTGATGAAAGCATTGAACGACCACGAGGTGCTGAGCCGGAAGCAGATCAACGAGTTGCTTTGGGGGAAACTGCCGATAGATTACAGTGAAAAGCAGAAATTGTCAAAGATAGGAAATCTGCTGACAAAGATGAGGAAACAAAGAGTGATATGGGTAGATGAGGATAGACTATGGCATTTAAGCAAAAAATAAGTGAGATTCAAGTGGGATTTAAGCGAGGTTTAAGTGGGATTTAAGCGAGATTTAAGCGGGATTTGAAAATAAACATCTTAATATCAGATAGATAAGAAAAATAGTTTACGCGAGATTTACGAGAAGCTTACATAAACTTTGGCGATTTACGCAGAAAAAGTAATTGCGGAATGTGCGGAAAATCGGTATGCGTGCTATCGTACTATCGGGATTACGAAGGTGGGATTATCTTACCCACACACTTGAAAAATTGACAATACTTCAAAGATGTGATGGCGGCCTACGGCTTCGACATCAAGATGAGCGAAAGCGAATGCGTGGCGGAGCTGTTTAGGATGTATCAGGGGATGGTGGGAAACCTACATTAAAGGATGAAATCACGTATCATCCAAACGTCCCCAGATACCGGCTGGGACTGGCGTAATCGATGAAAACGCGGTCGTGGCCGTCGGTGGCAGCGTGGTAATTGGGTGCCCAAAACCAGGCATAGACGTGCATCGCGCCTCCCGACTTGCACAAGTCATCGGGCAGGACAAAG
>JAILDR010000017.1 GCA_024689285.1 Bacteroidales bacterium
CGAATTGGGCAAGCAAGTGTGATTGTCGCTTTTGAAGAATGAGGCTTGGCTTTTTTAGCTGCCGCAGCCGAAACCTAAAAAGAAAAGAGCAAAATGAACAAAACCGGAACTATGTCGGGACTCATGGAATTCGATGCCGTCATCATCCAAAACGAGGATATGGATGCCGCATACGTGGAGGTGCCTTTCGACATCAAGGCACTCTTCGGAAAAGGACGGTTGGCAGTTCATGCCACCTTCGATGGTGTGCCTTACGATGGGCAGATTGTCAAGATGGGAACGCCTTGCTTCATCATCGGTGTGCGGAAAGATATCAGGAAACAGATGGGCAAGAGTTTTGGCGACATGGTGCATGTGACATTTTGTGAACGACAATTAAAACAACAATAAAATGACTAAAACATCTATTATCATGGCATTGATTTGCATTTTGGGAATGGCTTCGTGCCAAGCACAAACACATCAACCTGCCCCGCCCACGACTGAGGGTGAAGCCGCAACGGTTTATATGACCACCGACATCAGCCCTGAAGGGTTGGTGCGTATCTATGAAGCCTTAGGCGTGGAGGCGCACGGTCGTGTGGCGGTGAAAATCTCCACAGGCGAATCACAGAAAAGCAACCACCTTCGCCCCGAATTGATTAAAAACTTGGTGCAAAAGGTGAACGGCACCCTCGTGGAGTGCAACACGGCCTACGGCGGCAACCGTGGCAACACCGAAAAGCACCGTAAGGCTATTGCTGAACGCGGCTACAACGACATCGCCACCGTTGACATCATGGACGAGGAGGGCGAGATCCAGCTACCCGTCAAGGACACCAAGCACCTGCAATACGATATCGTCGGCTCGCATGTGCAGAACTACGACTTCATGATTAATTTGGCCCACTTCAAAGGTCACGCTATGGGCGGCTTCGGCGGCGTGCTGAAGAACCAGTCGATAGGTGTGGCATCGAGTGCCGGAAAACTCTATATCCATTCCGCTGGCAAAACCCAGACACATTGGACGATGGCCAACCAAGACGCTTTCCTTGAGTCGATGGCAGCGGCGGCACAAGCCGTACACGACTATTTCAAGCAGGAAGGCAAGGACATTGTGTACATCAATGTGATGAATAACATGTCGGTGGATTGCGATTGCGACGGTCATCCTGCCGCACCACGCATCAAGGACATCGGCATTTTGGCCTCCACCGACCCCGTGGCCCTCGACCAAGCCTGCCTTGACCTCGTGTTTAACCATGTCAGCAGCCAAGACGACGACGCCAAGCCGCTGCAAGAACGCATCAACAAGAAACACGGCACACATACCGTGGAATACGCCGAACAGATTGGACTTGGGACGCGGAAATATACGATTGTGAGTATTGATGAATAATAATGAGTTAAAACATAATCACTAAATTACAATGAAAAAAATCATCATCATCGACGGAGGCCCACGCGCTACCTTTAACACGGCCTCCATGCTCAAGAAATTCGCTGAAGGAGTCGGTTCCGTCAGCAACGAAATCGAAGTGAAGACCATACGCCTCTATGCCCTCGACTACAAAGGTTGCATGTCGTGCATGGCCTGCAAAATCAAGGGCAAAGCCTCGCAGGTGTGCAAATACAAGGATGCTTTGACTCCTGTCTTGGAGGAGATTGCGCAAGCCGATGGATTGGTATTAGGTTCGCCTAATTATTTTGGCGAGATTACTGGCCAGATGCGGGCTTTCTTGGAGCGTTTGGCCTTCCCGTGGCTCTCCTACAACGACTACAGCATCACCGCCCCGAAGCGGATGCCCGTGGTGCTGGTGGAGACACAAAACGGCGGAGTTGGCGGCAGCAACTGCAATGGCTATGGCACCATGGAACCTTGCATCGCCAAAGCCCTCGGACAACCGGAAAAACTGTTTGCCAACAACACCTACCAAGTGAAGAACTACGCCAATTTCGAGTTGGGAGGATTCTCGGAGGAAGCCAAACGCAAGTATCGCGAGGAGCACTGGGAAAAGGACTTGCAAAAGGCCTTTGATGCTGGAATACGGATGGCGGAAACAATTACTAAAGCGTGACGAGAAAGCTTTTACTGATATTAGCCTTGGGCTGTTCCTTCAACCTTTTTGGCCCAACCATCGACACGATAGCGGTGCGCTCGGCCATCGAGAGGCAGCTGGCTACCTATCCCGAATCCACCTTGCAGGACATTTACAAGAGTTTCTACCAAGAGCATTTCGGTCCGGACCATATCATCAGCGACACGGCCTCGGCACGACGTTATCTGATGCGTGAACTCTCAGAAATGGACGAAACCCCGTCACCTTATTTTGAGCCAACGGGCAGCCAAGGCGATTATGTCCGCGTCTATCTCTCCACCGTCGCCGACAGTCTGATCACCACAGAACAGCTTTTGGATGCCTTTGTCAGTAGTGCCAATTCGAGGCAAGAGCCGACCGTCAGTTGGATGGATAAATGGGAAGCCATCGTCAACGTCATCCAAGCGAGCAAAACGGAATTAGAGGGCTTTGAGACCGACCTCCCTTTGCTGACCGAAGCCGCCCAAAACAGCCAAGCCGTTCACCACAGCCGCCGCTACAACGAGGCTTATCACCCGCATTATCGTATCGTGGAACGCAGCATTTTTGAAAGGGAATTGGAACCTGCTTTGA
>JAILDR010000105.1 GCA_024689285.1 Bacteroidales bacterium
GAATAGCTCTCGCCGCCTAAGGGCGACAGCCTTCCCAAACGG
Source organism: Bacteroidales bacterium (assembly GCA_024689285.1). Next base: position 43 of record JAILDR010000105.1, read on the forward strand.
TCGCTCACGAAAGTTCTTAACATCCATGTATAGTGCATGTTATAGGTGTGCAGGTCGGTCCAGTCAACACCATTGAGCGAAACCCAACGGCCATCGGGGTCATCCATATCGGCACACACCGCTGCCGGACGGCTCACGCCTTGCTGACCAATGACCACCCAAACAGGCTCGTTTTCAGGAATCTCAATCTGCGGCACAATGCTTTCCTCGTGCCACGCATTGGAGCCCGTCAGGCTCATGTTCTGCGAATGAATCAAGGTACGCGGAGCCGTGTCGCCACCCTTGTATACCCATAGCTGGTAACTGCCAGCTCCGACATCAAACAGAGCCACCTTTCTTATCGTGGCACCCTGAAAATCAAGTAAATCTTCCACATCAAAACGGATACTCCAGAAGATGACGGGCTCGTCAACACCTCCTACTGCGTTTTTATACTGACCATTGTCGAAATGCAGCCAAGCCTCAACGGGTTCGGGACGGTCGCCCCACGACACCAAGGCACCATACTCATCGTTGTCGTTCAAATAATTCTCGGCATACAGCTTGGACGGTGGGTCGCAAAATGCAGGGAACGTAATACTTACCGTCTCTTCACAAGCCATTGAATAATAGTTTCCAACCGCCTCACCGTTGTACACTACGCGAAGACCATACTCCGCACTGCCTTGCATCTCAACGGTTTCATCCATATAACAGCCATCCTCAACGAAAGCAAGAAACTCATTATCACGATACAATACCGCCCCGATGACGCTGTCGTTTTCGGGATAATGCCATGAGAGCGACACGCTGTTATCGTAAATCATCGCCGTCAAACCGGAAGCAGGCTGAAAATCACCACAGGAACGGTATACCCATAGGAAAGATTGCCATTCACAAGCGCCCGAAAGATAGACGGGACGCACTTGGGCAACACATGTATCACCAGGACTCAACTGACTCACATCAAACTGGAAAAACTTCCTGTCGGTTGAGCCAACAAGTGTGCCATTCATTTGGATTTCAAAGTATTGCAAATCACGATACAAAGTATCGGAAAGTTCCCAAATGGCCCATCCCGTCGAAGAGACATACAAACTGTCGACTCCTTTGAGGGCTTCTTGCAACTCCACTTCGTATTGGGTCGGCTCCATCACCGGTATCAACGTGTCGGACACATAGTCGACAAAACCATCCAGATGCACACTGACAAGATAGCTGTCACGATAGACATTAGGCAAAGTCAAATACCCATCACCATCCACAGCACCTTGATAGTCATTATCTTCTGAATGCAATACGACTACAGCACCACTGGCCGGAAGGCCTATGTTGGTAGTCACCGAAATCTCAAAAGCGGTGGTCATATCCTTGTCAAGATAAGCCGACCAAACTGTATCCGACGAAGCCCGGTTTCCCTCATAATGGCAGCTTACGCCCCATTGGTACTTGCCCCAGGCGAGACCGCTCCATCCCATATCCATAAACATCGTATCGGTGAGATGTGATGCCAACAAAACGGGAGCCTCGTTGAAACTGCGGCGGAACAAGTCGAAATATTGAAAAGAGTTCTCACTTTTCAAACCTTCTTGCACAAAGAAATGAATGTCGTCGACATAGAAACAATCCTCACCGTTGTCGTTGGTGGCATCCTTGACATAAGCCCAACGAAACAGATGCTCACCCTCCGTAATGGTATAATGGTGTTCCTCCCAATCGCCTTCGCCCGAACACTCCAGCAATTTCACACCGTCAATGTAGAAATAGCCTCTATCCCAATTGGTTTCAGATGAAATCCTGCTTTGGAAACGCATCTCGCCCGACCAAGGCACATATACCGAGACCTCAATCTCAGAACGGCCCTCTGCCTGGCCTTCACAAGTCGACTTCATGCAAAACTCACCCTCGAAGGCATGGGGCGTATCCACCGTCCAAGGGGAATCAGAAATCGTGTTATCCCAGTTGAACCGACCAAAATCACCCGTTTCAAAGTCCTCATAAAGAAGCGGTTCATTCATTGACCACGACAATCTGACCAAATCGTTGGTGAAATGGCGTGCCGCCACATACCATACTGAGTAACAAGTCTCGTGCAGGATGAAATCCAGACTGTCGAGGAATTGTCCGTCCTCAACATAAAGAGAATCCGAAAGGAACAGCGTATCATATCCTTCCGCCCTCGCTGAAACCTCATACCGGCCAGCATCCATGACAGCCACATAAAAGCCAAACATGTCCGTCGGGAACACGGCAAAAAGTGTATCACCCAACACGCTATAGCCCGAAAAAGCAACTGCAGCACCCTCAACAGGTGTAAGGCCGTCTTGGTCAAATACACAACCCGACACCACTCCTTGGCCAAAAGATAGCACCGAGACCCAAAGGATTGACAATATAATGAGCAGCTTCTTCATCGTCCTGATTATCGTTTCACAAACTTCAATACGTGTCTTTCAGTAGCATGGGCAACGGTCAAGAAATAGATGCCTTGCGCCAAGCCACCTGCCTCTATCTGGCATTCGCCAAAAAGGTCAGCCTTGACTTCGATGGACAGCATCACATCACCCAGCGCATCCGTCAACAAAACGGAATAATACCCAAGAGCCTGGAGCCCTCTGATTGTCATTACATCCTTCACAGGATTGGGGAACAAGACCGGCAAAGCGTCTTCAAGCACCAGATCGTTTGGGCGCATGGCCACCCGGCCACGACCGTCTATATACAGATGCATGTCTGCCACACAAGGCTGATCAGGCGACAAGGCCACCTCTTCGCATAGTCCCCGACCGTAACGCGGTACATCCGCCATAACATGATAGGTGCCAAAAGGCAGGCCTTTGAAACGGAACCGACCATATTCATCAGTAAGTGTAAAACCAAGAATACGTTGTTTGGTCGCATCAAGCAACAGTACACCTACATTCGACAATCCTCCATTGCAGAACTCCACATCGCCTGATTCGCGCAACCAAGAATGGCAATAGAACGCGCCTGCCCTGAAATCCGTCTCAGGATAATCAAACACACCTCCGATACTACCCGTTCCACCGGTAAAACCCTGCTCTCTGTCGGGCAACACAATATCAACGTCAAGAACATAGCCGTCAACGCTAATCATGTTAGACTCTTTCCATTGGAAATCACCAAGATAATAAACTCCGGAATGGTTCAAGTCCAGTGTATCGGAAAAAGCATAAAGAATATAGGTATCAGGCAGCAGAGAGCCAAAACTAAAGCGTCCCTCTTCGTCGGAAACCGTGCGATAGAAGCCAGAGAAGAAGGGGTTGTCGTCGCTCAGAGCCACCGCCAGCACTTGAGCACCTGCATACGGCCTCCCATCGGCCCAAGTCTTTCCTCCCATACCAAACACTTCATAGAGGTCATAATGCACCGTATCGGTAGCATAGCCGCAAACCGACCATGCTTCAAGCACCAAATCAACGGATCTCAACTGCTTGTCTTGCTCGCCTGGATAATAGGTAGGTGTCAATAGCTGAGGACTGTCGAAACGGCCATCGCCCAAAGAGTGCCAAGCAATAGTATCGTAATTTTCAGCCCAAGCATCGGAGAGCGTCAAAGGACGGTCGAGCCCACCGTAAAAATCGGAACCCGCATAAACGACCATCTGCTGATGAAGGTCAAGCCGCAGGGCATCGGTTTTGGTCACATTGAGACTCGTCACGCGAAGGGTCAGGGTCACTTCTCCCCTCTCAAAGTCTTCTTCTGAAGGATAATAAACAGGGCGCAACGACAATGAATCGGAGAACACACCCGAACCTGAGGTGCGCCAGACAAAACGATTATAGGTATAGGGGATATTGGCATCCTCGATAGTATAGCCCAATGACGAAGCACACAAGTTGCCATCAGCACCTGCGTAGGGATAATAAGCAGCGAATGCATAGGCACTTTGTCCTGCCGTAGCGTAAACATCGAAGTCGTAGTGATGGTCACATGCAGCAACAGCCACGTTTTCAGCCATCTGTGATGACAGATAGTAATATGTGTCAAAAATAGAATCGGTATGTTTGGAGAACTTGTAATGCTCAAACTCGCCATAGAACAGCACGTAATGGTCGAAATCAGACTCTTGGTTGGCCTCCCATGAAATCAGCCACTGTCCATCGACCCATTGTTTCTTCACCTTGAATGGTGGTGCAACAGGTGCATCAGTCGCACATTCAGGCAGATAGCCTTCAAAATGGATTTCGCCCAACGCAGGCGCATCGGGTTTGTGAAGCAACACACCCTCTATAATATCCGGATTATCGGTATCCCAGCAATTGCCCCGCATATTGATATCTTCCATCGAAACATTGGCGAAAAGCGTAGTGGAAGTGTTGTATTTCAGGAAGTTGTTGCCATTCATACTGGACAAGCCCGAGGGATAACTGACAATACGTTTTTGAGCTTCGCTGATGACGTTTCTCGTGAAGGTAGCCGACCCCGAAGCCAGCAAATTGGTCAGCACAAAACCATTGTCGTAAAACGTGTTGCCGTCGATGATAAGGTGACACACCCGCAGCATAGTAATGGCTTCGTCATTGTTCCAAAAAATGTTGTTCTGGATGACGAGGGAGTCCATGGCAGCCTTGATGCCGTAGGAGGTATAACCCGAGCCACTCTCCGGCAGTTCAGATGAAATCATGTTGTTGACAATGTAATTCACCGCATCCATATCAGACAGGCCGCCCACCGAAGCGAAACTGATGGCTGTGGTCGACCCTTGGAAGCAATTGTCGGAAATGACCGTATTGTGGCATTTGTAGCCGTACCCCACATTCGAAACCTCCACATTAATCTGGCCTTTGTCAAAGACGCTGTGCGAGATGCAGTTGTTCTCGCTGTGATTCGACCGCGCCTTCAGCTCAATGCCTGAAACACAGTTGTCAAAAAAGCAGCTGTCGACGACGAAGCCACTACAATCGATAAGTTCGAGGCCTTTGCCTGCGTAATAGTTGTCGAAAGTGCAGTGGTTGATATTGACATTCATACAGTTGGTTGCATTCAACGCCGTCACTGCGCCCACCATCCTTACGTATGAAAAGCACACCGAATCGTCTTCAGCAACATTCTTCAGCTGCAAGCCCGCCCAATCGTGTGAAAACTCATAGCAAAGCAGATAAATCGAATCATTGGCCTTACCGTTCATTTGCATACATCCTCCGTCAACACGCAAATAGGCCGATTGGCTGAAATAGATGCTCACGCCCGCCTCAACATCCAGTTCACCCCCAGGCATGACCGTCAGCGCATTGTTGACGAGATAGGCCGAATCGCCGCCCAATCGAGGAAGCACCAGCACAGTGTCTACCTCTCCGTCAACTGGCACATAATACTGAGCCTCGACAGAGAGCCCGGTCACCATGAGGAGAACTAACAAAATGCGTCGTATGAACCCAGGCAGTCGCATAGCATCAGAAATAATAGTTCAACCCCATACGGAAATCCCAAAAATGCAGACGAATATCCAACGGACATTCAGCACGATAAGGTGACCCCGACATTTGACGATAATGCACTTCGGGAACCAGTTCAAAATGATTGCCCGCCTTGAATCCCAATCCAAAACCGCCAAAATATGTCAGTTTGACGGTCTCAGCCTGTGCCTTCGTAATGGCCTCTTGATAAGGGGCTTCCCCTATAAAAGAGGAGCCAGAACAAACCAATGGGAAATCCGCAGAGAGACCCGCCTTGACAAACATTCTGAAATACTCAGTTTTCACGAAATCGAAGGCAGCGAAAAGACCAACACTTAAATAATCAATACGATTGACATCACGATAGTTAAAATGAGTTGTAGCCAGAGGAATGTAGGTGGAATCGAGGATGTATTGATAGGTCGTATCGCCACCAGGATGTACCACATAATAGGTGTCGAGCGTGTCATTCACATAATAACCGCCATCAATGAGGCTGTAATCAAAGGAAGCACTATATTTCAACGACTTGTAAGTCAACGACAGGCCCACACTCAACCTTTTGTACTTATAGCCGCCATCAAGGCCCACGCTATATGCCGAAACGGGGGCTGCCTTTACAGGATGCTCTGTTTCAGGGAAGTTGTTTTTCATTCCCAAACTGCTGATAGCCAATGCCGGTGCAATAAACCAACCGTTGTCCTTGAAGCTTGGCCAAGGGAATGCAACACCTTTGTATTTCACATCATAAACCGTGTCGTGCTTTGTTTCCACTTGAACAATGGTGTCGTAGCGCATTACCGTGCGAATAATCTGCACCGTATCGATAATGCGAACAGTATCCGCTGTCTTGTTGACCCGTACCGCTGTTTTTTGCCCAGTCCCTCCTGACTGTGTCACAACAGACTCTTGATTCTCAATTTGTTCCGCGACCATTTGCTGGCTTTTCCGGATGACATATTGTTTTCCAACCTTCTTGAAGTCGTAACCTGTGCCTTTCAGTAAGTCGGTAAGCACCTCTTCCACCGATTTATAGGAACAAGAATACCCCTCGATGCGGATTTTGCTCAGCTCTGCCTTGCTGAAGGCCACGTTCAGTTCGTACTCGGCAAACAATTTCTCCAGGGCCTCGTCGAGATTACACGACTCTACCGCAAACGATATCAACGGGTTAAGAGGTTGAGAAAAGGCCTTTTGGGAAAAAGTGCAAGCCAAAAGCAGTACAGCCAATATGATGGATTTCTGGAGTCTCATTTCTAAAATGGGTTCACAAATTGGCTGCTAAAATACGACAAAAAAACCGATATGCTCGGTTTTTAGTTCATTTTTTTGGGAAATTGTATGCTATTCGCTCAATAAATCGTGTAGGTCTTATCCGTCTTGCTGACCTCAAGGCCAAACAAAGTGGCGATGGTTTCGACCACATCGTCAACGGAGTCTTCATCGGAGAAGCGCATCGTGACCTTCTCGGAGGCATAGGTCTCAGGCAGCTTCACTTCGATGCTGTAGATGTATTCCACCGTCTCGATGATAGTATTGAGGCTGACGTTGTTGAAGTCAAGCACATGGTCGGTCTTTAGTTCTTCCTCCTTCACCTCGGCATAGGTCATCATCTTCAAGCCGCCGTTTTCAACATCCCACACACCGCGCTCGCCCGGCTTGATGTCAAGGTGCGACAGTTCATGCCCGTGCTTGTCAACAGCGGTCATGCGAACCAAACCCGAATAGAGGTCTACAGTATAACGCTCGTTGGAGGCATCAAGCAAGAACGTTGTACCCAGCACTTCCACATCAAGTCCATCGCAATGGATGACGAAAGGATGGCTGGCATCTTTGGCCACATCGAAAAAGGCCTTGCCTTCAAACTTGACATCACGACTGTTGTTGGCAAACCGTTTGGAATAGCTGACCTCACCAGTGCCATTGAAGATGAACGAGCTGCCATCAGGCAACTGGTACACTTGCTCAGGCTGGGTGTCATCGTAAGCCACAGTCACAGTTTGGCCAAAAGGCATACTAATGAGGAACCCGAGGAACAGGGCTACCATGATAGCGGCAGCTACACTTACATACTTGTAATTGCGGCGAAGCCAAGGCATCTCAACAGTCTTGGTCTCTGTTTCGGCAGCTTCTATCTTCTCATTGACCGACTCAAGGGCGGCTTCCACATCAATGTCTTCCTCATCCAACGAGAAATCCGTAAGTGTCCAAACATCTTTGAATGCTTCGAAATAATTGCGGTTCTCTTCCGACTCGGCAATCCACGAAAGCAGCACAAGAGACTCATCCTGAGAGCATTGCCCTTCAAGATAGCTCTTGATTAGTGCGTCATATTTTTCGTTTGTCAAGTTCATTGTTACCGTTTTTATCTCGTTGATTCATTTATTAGACTAATAACTTGGATTTTACCCTTAGTCGAAAAGAAATTTTTTCGACTTTTTTTCTAAAGGTACTCTTTCAGCCCCTCCCTGAGCTGTTTGATAGCCGCCATCATGTGGGCTTCGACAGTTTTTTGCGAGATGTGGAGTTTCTCTGCGATTTCGGAATATTTCATCCCATCGAAACGACTTGCCATGAACACTTCGCGACGTTTCTCGGGCATAGCGGCCAGCACTTTACGATAGGATTCCTCCAAATTGTTGGACTGCAACTTCTCAGCCGGATCAGCCTCATCCGATTCATTAGTATACATCATCAAATGGGCTTCATTATGTGAACGCTGGGTATTAATATAGGTGTATGCCGCATTGCGCACCGAACTTACCAGATACGATTCAAAAGAAGAGGAAATCTTCAGTTTGTGGCGTCCAGTCCATAGTCTCACGAACAAATCCTGAACGATTTCCGAGGCCACATCCTCATCGGCAACAAAGCGGAAACAGAAGCGCACCAAAGGAGCATAAAAGCGACGAAAAATCTTGTTGAAAGACTCGCGATCGCCGCTCTTCATCCGCTCAATCAGACTATTTAATTCACTTGCGTCCATTAATAAATTAAGGTATGGCCTTACCGATACAAATCGCAAAAGTAATCTTTTTAGCCATACAAGCCGCAAAACACAATAAAAAAGGCGAACAAAACCTAACACGCATATTAATTATCTATTTGTTTATCTGTATATTACATAAAACAAAGCAAAAACAAGAAGAAAAAAGTCATGAAAAAAGGGGAGAAAACATTGTCGCATTGAAAAAAGTTGTATTTTTGCAGTCCGAAAAAAAGAAGAGTAACTATCTCATAAAGACATCGAAAAATGTACGCAATAGTAGAAATCGCAGGACAGCAATTCAAGGTGACGAAAGGACAGCAGATTTTCGTCAACAGGCTGCATGAGGAAGAGGGAAGCAAGGTTTCCTTCAACAGAGTTATGTTAATTGACAACGAAGGTTCGACGAAAGTAGGAGCCCCGACGGTAGACGGTGCCAGTGTCGAAGCCACGATTATGCAGCACTGCAAGGGCAACAAAGTTATCGTCTTCAAGAAGAAGAGAAGAAAAGGCTATCAGACATCTAACGGCCACCGTCAGTATCTGAGCCAGATTAAGATTGAGAATATCACTGAGTAAAAACCCGAAAAAACTAAAGAGATATGGCACACAAGAAAGGCGTTGGTAGTTCCGACAACGGTCGCGAGTCTGCAAGTAAACGACTCGGAGTGAAACTTTTCGGTGGACAAGCCGCTATCGCTGGCAACATCATCGTCCGTCAGCGCGGCACGAAACACTATCCTGGTAAGAACGTCGGCATGGGCAAGGATCACACCCTGTACGCCAAGTGCGACGGCGTTGTGGAATTCCAGAAGAAGAAGGGCGACAGATCCTTTGTGAACATTGTCCCCGTCGAAGCTGAAATCACCGAATAAGCAAAACTTATATTCATACAATTTATCCCGACTGTCATCACAAATGCAGTCGGGTTTTTTAGTATAGTTCCGGCAAATTGCGTATCTTTGCGCTCCAAAAACAGACGCTTCATGAGAAAAACCAAACTCATCCTCATCGCGGCCATCGCCTGCATCGTATTGTCCGGCTGCAACAACCAGCCCAAAACAACCATTGAAAAAATCAACCTCCTGAAAAAGCAAGTTGCTACTGATGCCAAAGCATTACAAGCCATTGCCAACGAAGATTTCACCACCCTACAGAATGACTTCCACTACTGCGACTCCATGCTGCAGTACATCGATGCGGAACAAGTCAAAGCCAACTTCGACCAACTCAACCTCACACAAGCTTATATCCTGCAATTCAAGGAGGTAAAACCTGTCATGGAAAAAAAGATGGACTACCTCGTGCAACAACTGGACAACCTGAAATCGGATGCCGAGAGCCAATACCTCCCCGATTCCTTGGTATTAATCTACCTTGACACCGAAACGAAAGTGGCCGACACACTTCACGCTCAGGTGGATTATTTCAAAGACAGCTTCAGCAGCTGCCAGAAATCACTCAACCAGATGAAAAAGGTCAACAAATAATCCGATGAAGCTACGTTGGATACATATCATTATATTGTTCCTCCTCGCCCTACAGGTGAACGCACAGGTAACCACGCCACCCAAAGGGAAGAAGCAGAAAGCCGACCCTAACTGGGAACAGCGGCAGATTGACGAGCAACTGGCTGGGCAATATTTTCGCGAGCAAGATTACGAAAAGGCGCAGGAAATCTATAAAAAACTCTACAACAGCTCCAAGCAGTCCTACCATTTCCAGCAATACATCGAGTGCTGCATCTTCCTTAAGCAATACAAGGAAGCCGAGCGCGAACTGAAGAATTTCTACAAGGAAAACCCCAACTACAGCAGAAGCCTCGTCGACCTCATATACATCTACACCCTTGAAGAGAAAAACGACAAGGCCAAAAAACAGTTTGACGAGATGATGAAGTCACTGCCTGAAAACGCCTCCGTCATCCGCAATCTTGGCAGCCAGCTCCAATCGCGGCAACTCTACGAAATGGCTACAACCGTATATGAGAAAGGCAACAAGATGTTTGAGGGCAAGGAGACCTTCTATATGGATATGGCTTACATGCGCCAGTCGTCTGCCAACTATCAGGAAGCCTTCCAGTATTACTTCATGGAGTTAGAGGCCCATCCGGGACAATACAACAACATACGGAACCGCCTGCAATCAATGCTGTACTACGATGTCAACAAAAGCATCACCGACGAGCTCCGCACGGCATTGCTGAAACGCACGCAAGAGAAGCCAGACAACCTCGAACTGGCCCAAATGCTGGTTTGGCTGGCCACCATAGAAGAGGACTACGACATCGCATTGGCACAATGCCTGAGCATCGACCGCAAAACCGGAAACCAAGATGGCCAAATCATCAATTTAGCAAGCATCTGCCTGAACAACAAGCAGTACGATGTGGCAAAGGATGGTTATGAATATGTTGCCGACAAGGGCAAAAGCAATCCTTTCTATGGACAAGCCGTTGCAGGAATCATTAATACGGAGTACCAAAAGCTGAAGTTCGAGAACAAGGCCGACACGAAACCCTACGAGCGACTATCCAAACGCATCGATGAAGCCTATAACGACGTAAACACCAATGACTTGACCAGACTCACTTTGATTCAAGCCGACATTATGACTTATCAGCTCGGACAATCCAAAGAAGCCATCGCCCTGTTGCAAAACGCCATTGAAAACGTGAATGGCAAACAAGACCAAGCCCAACTCAAGCTGAAATTGGGGGACATTTATTTGCACAATGACGAGATGTGGGAGGCCACTCTGTTGTACAGTCAGGTTGACAAGAGCATGAAGGAAGAGCCGTTAGGTCACGAAGCCCGCTTCAAAAACGCCCAACTGCGCTATTTCATTGGCGAATACGAATGGGCTGAAAGCCAACTGAAGGTGCTGAAAGCCGCCACCTCCAAACTTATCGCCAACGATGCTATGACGCTTTCACTCATCATCAAAGACAACCTTGAAGTCGACACCAGCGGTTTGGAACTCAAGCGTTTGGCCCGTGCCGATTACCGTATCTATCAGCAGCGCGACGACGAAGCCCTTGTCCTCCTTGACGAGATTATCGCCAACGGGAATGAAGTTAGCCTACCGCACGCCTTGTTCCGCAAGGGCGAGTTGGCAGAGAAACGGAAAGAGCACCAGACTGCTGAACAACTGTTTCTGCAAATCGTGGAGCAATATCCCGACAGCTACATGGCTGACGCTGCCTTGATGCAGGCCGCCTTAATCGAGCAAAACCAGTTAAAAAACAAGGAATTAGCAAAACAGCATTATGAAAAACTGATTGACGAATATCCGACGAGCATTTATACCGCCCAAGCCAAGAAGAACTATCGAAAGCTATGATAAAACTACGGATTAAACTGATTGAACGGATAATTTTGCAGCCAAGGCTGCGGATTGATACGGATTCTATGCCGCTTTGCGTCGACATGCCTCTTCCCGCTATCCTTAGAATCGGATGCTTGCATCCCTATAATTTCGGAAACAAATCTGTAGAATCCGTGAAATCCGTAGTTAAACAATTGAATGAATATGCTTGAAGTTAGACCCAAGAAAAGTTTAGGTCAGCATTTCCTGACCGACCAAAACATAGCGAAACAGATTGTGGAACAGCTGTCGCCCGACGTGGAGACCGTCATCGAAGTTGGAGCCGGCACGGGCGTGTTGACCCAGTATTTAGTGCAAGATGTCCTCAACAAGTTCCACGTCATCGAGATTGACAAGGAGTCCATCGCCTATTTGGAGAAACATTTTCCCATGTTAGGCGAACGGCTCATCGAAGGCGACTTCCTCCGCACCGACCTCAGTCTATTCGGGAAACAGAACACGGCCATCATTGGCAACTTCCCCTACAACATCAGCAGCCAAATCTTCTTCCAGGTGCTGAAATACAAGGAGCAGGTCGTCGAGGTGGTGGGGATGGTGCAGAAAGAAATGGCCGAGCGCATGGCCGCCAAGGAAGGCAGCAAGACCTACGGCATCCTGAGCGTACTGATGCAGGCCTGGTACGACATCGAGTATCTTTTCACCGTACACGAGAACGTGTTCAACCCGCCTCCGAAGGTGAAGTCGGCAGTCATCAAGATGCGGCGCAACGCCGTCACCGACCTGGGCTGCGACGAGAAACTGTTTGTCACTATCATCAAGCAGGCCTTCAACCAGCGCCGCAAGACCATGCGCAACTCGTTGCGTCCGTTGCTCAGCCCCGAAATCATCGGAAACGAAGTTTTCGACAAACGCCCTGAACAACTTTCAGTACAGGAGTTTATTGAGTTGACAAATTTGATTGGGGAAAGCCACAAGTAGATTCAATTGGCAGCAAAGCTAAGGATTCCTAAGCCTGCCGGAGAGCCGCCATCAGTAGTGCCTTGGGAATTTTTACTGTGCAACAAGAAAAGCGGCAAGTTTGCTTTGCGAGTCGAAAGTGAGCATCTGCGCTGGAGGTATGCCGAGCTGACGCTCACGCTTGCGACCATCGGCCACCTTCTCCATCATGACACAGAGGTCGTCGTTGCGACCAATGTAGCTGAAATTCTTGTCAGGATGCGCGATGACGATATTGTAAAGCTCATCGGTGAAAGAACGCGACATGAAGCCGATGCCTTCAAAGTCGAGTATCACAGTGTTCACTTCGGGAGAGATAATATCGGCTAATAAAGTGGCCTTGGCACGCGAGAAAAGGTCGGCGTGGTATATGTCGTAGAGTTTGATGATTTGTTTCATATCGTTTGTTGTTTTATTCGAGGTAATTGATATAGTTGAATCCTTCGGGCGCGTTGACGGGGACACGAAGGAGAATGAGAGTGCCTTCCCAATGGAAGATATTCTTGGTATTGGCATAGTAGTTCAAGTTTTGACGCTCGTAGCGATGGAAGGCACTGCCAGAGAGCATGAAAAAAGAGCCGCCAAGTCCCTCCACGAGCATACGCTTCGATGTGGAGATGCCATAGCCTCGGTTCTCGGTTTCAGGCCGGTTTTTGGTGGAGCGTCCCTCGTTGGCCAGCCGGAGAGCTGCGGCAGGGTCGTTGTCGATTTCCTGCTGGTAGAGATTGGCTCGCTTGTAGTTACCGGGGATGGTGATGCCGCTATCTGCAATGCATAGGTTGATGCATTGCTCAAGTTCGAGGTATTGCGAGAAAAGGTAACCGTTGGGACTTCCCGAGTGCTCATAGATGTTGTCGATGAGTTCGCTGAGGAAATAGCTGATGGGCGTGTTGACGGCCGCTCCGACGTTTGTCTGCCTAACGATGATATTGCGCGCAATGGAGCAAAAGGCATCCTTGTTGTCGTCCGTCATCGAGAAACTGCACAAGGGAATGTAGTTGCGGTCTGCGTATTGGGCCATCACATTCTCGGCAGTTTCGCGCGTGGCGTTCTCAAAATGCAGCATGCGGTCGAAGTGGATACCATTCAAATAGGATTGCATCTGCAAAGTGATGTTCTCGCACAAGATGTCCTTGTCAGCCTGTTGGCGGAAGATGGCAAGCGGGGCGAGGAAAAACGGATGGAGGAAGGAGGCTTCGCGGAAGTCCCATACCACTGAGTCGTCACTGGCTGTTTGGCGCGTCTGATTCACCACCTGAATAAGATGGTTGAAGATGTCGCCCATGAGTTCGTCCTCGCTGACATTGGGAATAATCACTCTTTGCATGTCTTCATCGTTAAGTTGAGGTTGCAAAGTTACAACAATCCCCACAATTCAAGCATAATTATATCCGAAAATGGCATAAAAGCATCTATTCTGTGAACTTTTTCCCAAACCACCAGACCCCGTAGGCCAGCAAAACGAGGCCGACGACAAGGGTAATCAGATAAAAGGTGTTGGTTTGATTGCTTAAATCTATGGCAGTGAGTGAATTGTTGGTGACATGGATGATGAGGCCCGGGATGATGCTTCCCGTGCGCCAATAGAGCCAGCCGACAAGGATCCCGAACAATAAGGCAGTAACGAAATTCGCCCCCAATCCGTGAAGCAAAGCGAAAAGAAGAGAGGAGAGGAGGATGGCCAACCACGGACGGCATCGCGTCTTCAGCAGACCATCAAGAACAATGCCGCGAAAACAAATCTCTTCTATTAGAGGGCCAAAAATACAAGCATTAAGTGCTCCAGCAATTCCAGAAAAAAGCCGTTGGCGACGTTCTAATTCTTCGCCTTGATAATAAGGGCTAACATCAAGCAAAAACAATACTGAACAAACAACAAACACAAGCGCCGCACCCATCAAGACAGACATTCCTACTGCAGGCCAGACCATACGCCTCTCGATGCGGCCAAACGACAGCTTGACATAGCCCTTGCCGAAAAACAAGACGGCGATGAGCAGGTAACCCGTCACCAAGGCCCATTTCGTGATTTCAATGTTCTTGAAGACA
>JAILDR010000111.1 GCA_024689285.1 Bacteroidales bacterium
CGAGGTCTTCTCGTGCATACCAATCATCAGGTTACTTGTACCATCGTACTGGAACGGGGTGTCGAGCGTGATGGTGGCCCACCCGGGGGTGATGTCCCATGTTCCGCTAAACACCATGTCGGAGGCCGTGACGGTCTCCCAGTCGGTGTTGCTCGAGAAGTTGCTTCTCGAGACGTTCTTCATGAAAACGTCGACGTCGGTGGAATAAGCGGCGTCGGTTTCACGCATGTTGAAACTGATGGCAGTAATCGCGCCAGCAGTTCCGATTTCGTCGGCAGTGTAAACCTGCTCAACGAACGAGTAGCCCCACAGAGAGTTGTACGGGGCATAGTAAGTGGTACCCGTACCGTCACCAATGGTAACTACGTCCGCCTTCGCCACGCCAACAAAGGCGAGCAAAAGCGTCATCATCAAAGAAAATACTTTCTTTTTCATAATGAATTGATTTGGTTAGTAATTTGGTGAATTATTGAATTAAATTGAATTGTTCTATTATATTATTAAGACTAATAACTTCGGTTTTACCCTTAATGGAATTTGCTGTATTTTTGGAGTATTTGTCGAATTTTGTTTACTTTATTGATTATTGGTGGTTTATGTCTTTTACTCCCCCGCCCTTCGGGCACCCCCTCTCAGAGGGGGAACCTACCGGGGTCATGTTCCGCGTCGCTTCGCGCTTCCCCCTCTGAGAGGGGGGCAGGGGGGAGTCAGTTTATTCTCCCAGCAGCACTTTGGGACCCATATTATATACAATGTCGACAGGGATACCGGCTGCGTTGACGCGGTCGAGGTCGGCCTGCAGTTCGGGGCGGATGATGCATTGTTCGCCCATCCAGGCCTTGGTGGCCTCGTAATCGCCGTTGCCTTGATGCTGAAGGATGTCGCCAGCCAATTTCTCCACCGCCACCTTCATCTTCTCAAAGTCGATGGCATAGCGGCCATCGGCGTTGCGGACGAAAGCACCCTCATTTTGGAAGTAGTTGAAGGTAAGCATATTGGCCTTGCCGTGGGCACTGGCAGCACCGAAGCGCACTGAGCGGAAGATGCCCGCCATAAAGGTGGTGTAATTGTCTTCCATCGTGGTGGTGGTGTATTCGCCCATCTCAGCGAGCTTGGTGACGAGGTAAAGCCCCAGCACGTCGGCCTTGGCTTCCTCGATGGCATTGTATTGGTTGCCCAGGGCTTCCTTCACGCCACCCTTGCCCGTGATGGTGTTCTTGATGCCCATGCCGTGGGCGGTCTCGTGAAACATCACGTTGGAGAAGAAAGCGTCAAACTTGATGTGTTCCATCGATTCGGGAGTCATCAGCATTTCGGAGATGGGCAGCAGGATTTTGTCGAACTTGGCCTGCATGGCGTTCTTGAGCTGGAGTTTGCGGGTGCCGCGCTCAAGTTGCACACGCGGGTCGTTAGGCAGGTTGATGGCAATGGTCTTGCTGTTGGCATTGCAGTCGCCAGCATAGTAGACCACGTCGTAGGCGGCCAGGTCGACATCGGCGCCGGGCACTTCTTTCTTGTACTCTTCCGGCACAGGCAGTTGCTTTTGCAGCTCAGGCACAAACTGTGCATAGCGGGCCAGTTGCTTGGTCCACTCCTGATCCTTGATGAGGATGAAGGCTTCGTGAGAGGCCTTGATGCCGTAGCGGGCATCGGTGTAGTTCTCGATGGGGCCGACCACCATGTCAATGTTGTTGTTGCGAACGTCCATCCATTGCATGTCGCTCTCGAGGTAGTCGTCGGTGCGGAGGGCCTTGGCGCGGAGTTTCAGGTATTCGCCGAACTCCTCATCGCCAGCAAGTTCAGAGGCGTCTTCCAGCAGAGAAGCGGCCTTCTTGATTTGCTGGTCAAAATAGTCGTGATACCACACGCACTTCAAGGCGCCGTTCTCGTCGCGGACAATCATGGTATACTGGCTGTTCTTGTCGGGGTCGCTGAAAGCGTTCCATTCTTCCTCGGTCATGTCGACGGGATAGAACTGTGCGCCAGCGGGTTTTGCGCCGATGCCGTCAACGAAGGACTTGTTGCCGTCGAGGCCGTCCCAAGGGCCGTAGGTAATCATGGCCATGCGCTGTTGCTCGGGCGTAAGCTGAGCCATCAGTGCGTCTTTGTCGCCATAGTTTTCGAGCCAGAACAGTCCGTCCATGATGTCGGCAGCTTCAAAAAGCAGCGGCAACATCTGTTTTTCGTTGTCACTCAAGTGGCTGATGTCGGTCGTCAAGGTGTACTCGGCGTATTTGTCGGCCAATTGAGGGGCTTTTTCTTCCTGAACAGGCTCGGCGGGCTTGTTCGTGTTGCAGCCAACGGCTACTATAGCCGCAGCAGCAAGAATCGCTAAATGCTTAATTCTCATACTATTGCAATTTTAGTTTTGTCTATTTTTTCAGAGTACAAAAATAGAAATATTCTCCTTATATTTCAAAGGAAAACTTCAGTTTTTTTTGAGGCCAAGGCAAACCTACGACGAGGACATGTCATAGTAAAGTCGACCTTACCTCGGAGTTGCCCAAAAGGCGAGGAAAAGGCGAGGAAAAGGGGAGTAAAAGGGGAGTAAAACCAATAGAATACAACAGACTCTCTTTCAGCACCCTATGGCACGGGAAATGACAAGGCGCAAAATCTCCGAAGTGCCCTCTCCTATTTGCAGGATTCTTTGGTCGCGATAGAAGCGTTCCATATCGAATTCCTTCAGCAGTCCGTGACCGCCCATCACCTGCACAGCATTGTCGCAAACCTCGGCAGCCACTTCAGAGCAATAGAGCTTAGCCATTGCGGCTTCCTTGCCGAAGGGGCGGTGCTGGTCTTTCAGCCAGCAGGCACGATAGAGCAATCCGCGGGCCGCCTCAATCTTCATGGCCATATCAGCCAGCTTGAATCCAACAGCCTGGAACTTGCTCACCGGTTTGCCAAACTGCACACGTTTTTTGGAATAGGCCAATGCCATTTCGTAAGCCCCTTGGGCACAGCCCAAGCCCATAGCCGCAATCGACAGACGACCCGAATCAAGGGTGGCGAGCATGATATGCGAACCCTCACCCGGCTTGCCGAGAATGCAGTCTTCCGAAAGACGTACATCATTGAAAATCAGCTTTCCCGTATTGGAAGCACGCCACATCATTTTGTCGTGCATGGGGGTCTGCGTGAAGCCTTCTTTCCTGTTCTCGACCAACAAAGCGGTGAACTCCGGCTTGCCGTCTTTCTCACCCGAAATGGCCTGCACTGTGGTACCGAGACTGATGGGCGTGGCGCTGTTGGTGATAAAGATTTTGGAGCCGTTAAGATGCCAAAGCGTGCCGTCAAACTGCGCTGTCGTCTTGGTGCCACGCGAGTCGCTGCCGGCGTCTTCCTCGGTCAAGCCAAAGCCCCAAAGACGGTCTTTGCAGAGCTGGGGCAGGTACTTGCGCTTCTGCTCCTCGGTGCCGTAGTCTTTGATGGGGCCAATGCCCAAAGAGTTGTCGGCAGCGATGGTGGCGGCGGTGCTGCCGTCCACGCGGGCCAGCTCTTCCACGGCTATGATATAACTCAGATTGTCAAGCTCTTGACCACCATATTCCTTCGGAACGGTCATACCCAACAGACCGAGTTCAGCCATTTTGAGCGTCAGACCGACGTCAAAATGCTGGTCTTCGTCGTTTTGACGGGCAACGGGTTTCACTTCCTGTTCTGCAAAGTCGCGCACACGTTGGCGCAGGGCTTCCTGTTCTTTTGTGAGGTCGAAGTTCATTATTTTAGGATTTCAGATTTCTTATTTCAGATTTCTGGATGGCTTCGTCGTTCCTCCTCGCGATGACGCGAAGTGCGTCTCCTTCATCGCGAGGAACGAAGCAATCCATATTATTCTAACTCGATTAACTGCATTTTATTGTCTACCATCTGCCCTTCGGTGACGAGAATTTTCTTCACGCGGGCTGTTCGGGCGGCAACGATGTTGTTCTCCATCTTCATGGCCTCAACGACCATCATAATCACCCCCTCTTTCACCTCATCACCTTCTTTAACATTGATTTTCACTACCTTACCTGGCATCGGTGACACCAATCTCGACTTGTCGTTGACGGTTTCCTTGCAGGCATAATCCATCGTATCGTTCAGCTGATCGGTGCGGAAACATGAAAAGTTGAGCCCATGGAAATTGACGATGGTTTTCTGTTCATCATTGACAGAGCAATAGACCGTCTCCGAGCGACCGTTCAGCAAGATTTTCAACTGGTTATGATCATATTGAATAAATTCAACTGCAAAAGGCCTCTCTCCCATCTTTCCTTTAATTTTGCCACGTGCGGCATCCGTAATGGTGACGGGAATCCGTTGGCCCTCCACATCAACCGTCAACTGCATGTGGTAACGCCAATAGCCAATCTCCTCCCAAACATTCTCCGTGCGATGCTCAAACTGCCGCTTGCAGAAATCATAAATCAGGAAAGAAGCGGCTATATCATTAACGCACAAACGGTTTCTGCTTTCATTAAGCGCCGTCAGCAACTCCTCCTGATGGCTTGTGCAGAAGCCGGTGTCAATCTTGTTTTCAGCGAAATCAGAATTCTTGATGACTTCCCAGAGATAGGCCTTGTTAGTAATCAGCCCTTGGATGATGAACTGTTTCAGCGCATTCTGTGCCGTTTCGATGGCGGCTTGACGGTCTTTAGCCTGACAGGTCAATTTGGCGATCATAGGGTCGTATGCCTCAGATATAGAGCATATTCCGTCAATACTGCTATCCACGCGCACCCCACGTAGCTGCGGCTCGTGATAGGCCGTCACCTTGCCAGGCGTGGGGAGGAAACCCTTCTCGGGGTCTTCAGCATAGATACGCAACTCAATGGCGTGGCCTTGAGGCTGAATCATATCCTGCGTCCAACCTAATTCCTTGCCACGCGCAATACGGATTTGCTCCTCCACAATATCGATACCCGTACGCATTTCCGTGACAGGATGCTCTACTTGGATACGCGTGTTCATCTCTAAGAAATAGAAATTCATATCCTTGTCGACGAGGAATTCCACCGTGCCGGCATTCCGGTAACCGATAGCCTTGCACA
>JAILDR010000117.1 GCA_024689285.1 Bacteroidales bacterium
TTGAAGGCGACAACAGCATCACCATGACCAACTGCACCATGACCAGCGGCAGTAGCGAACGCGGCCTGCTGATGATGCAAAGCGGCAGCGGCGACGCCTCGGGCTACAACCCCGTGATGACCATCACCGGCACTTCGCTGACCATGACCGACGCCAGCGCTCCTTTGCTCGAAGTGGCCACGGCCGTCACCGCCACCTGCACGCTCGACAACTGCACCATCAACGTGCCCAGCGGCATCCTCATGTACGTCATGGACGACGACCAATGGAGCACTAACGGCGCCATCGGCACCCTCGTGCTTTCCAACGGCACCTACAGCGGCCAAGTGAAGTACGACGCGGGCTACACGGCCAACGTAACGGTCAACAGTGGCGCCACATGGAACCTGACGGCCAACACCTCGGTCTGCGCCATCGTCAACAACGGCACCATCAACACCAATGGCTACACGCTGACCTATACCAGTCTTTCAGGCTCTGGTACAATCAATAATGGGACGGGAATCGAGGAAATCGAGGCCGAAACGACTGTCAACGACGGCAAGATCTACACCCTCGATGGCAGGCGTCTTGGCACCACCCTTCCCGATGATTTCCAAGGCGTTTACATACAAAACGGGAAAAAACGCATCAAACTCCGTTGATTGCTATTTTTGGCAGTCAACGAGCCACTCATTTTCATTCTCTATATTCGTACTAATTTTTTACGGGAGGGTGAGCCTAACGGCAAGCCCTCCATTTTCCTGTTTTTTGCAATGGCATAAAGATACTTTTTCATCATTATAATCGTTATTCCAATGAAAGCAAACCAAACCCAAAACATTTTCAGCCATGAATAGACCAACATTAAAACTCGCGCTGCTTTTCGGCATTTTGGCCTTGCTCGCCTCAGGCTGCCAAAAGGACAACATCGTTCTCATTGACCCGATTGAGACCGACGACAGCGAGGACCTCATCGCCAACACCGCGTTCACCCAAACGGTTGGAGTGGCATTTTCTTCTGATGGAAACGCCTCTGTTTCAGGGACCAACGACGACTTCACCGTGACCGTCAGCGGCAACGATGTGACCATCATTTACGCAGGCGAAGAGTATGTGATGTATGAGCTTTCGGGGACTACAAACGAAGGTTTCTTCAAACTCTACAGCACTAAGAAACAAGGTATTACGCTGAATTGCGTGAGCATCACTAATCCCAATGGTGCAGCTATCAATGTCCAAGGTCCGACTGCTGAACCGAGCAAAGGCAAACGCACTTTCATCGTTTTGAAAGGTGAAAACAACCTTGCCGACGGCACAACTTACACCCACACGCCCACAGCCGAAGACGAAAAAGGCGCAATGTTCGGCGAAGGCCAGTTCATCTTCAGCGGCGAAGGCAGCCTCAACGTCACGGCAATGGGCAAGTCGGGCATCGTTTCCGATGACTACGTTCATTTTATGAGTGGCAATATTACCGTCATAATGTCAAGTTCCGTCAATGTCAGCGGCAACGACACTTTGAAACCTGCTTGTGTGAAGGGCAAGGATTACGTCAAGATGACCAATGGTGCGCTAACCCTCACCAGCACGGGTACTGGCGGCAAGGGCATGAGCAGCGACGGCAACGGCTACCTCTATGGTGGCACGGTCGATGTAACGGTAACTGGAAGCAACTTCGGCTCCAATGGTGGCGGAGGTGGCTTCGGCGGTTGGGGCAACAATAGTTCCGACGGCGTTTCGGCTAAAGGGCTCAAGTTCGACGGAAACCTAATTTTCAAAGGGAGCAAAGTGACGGTGAATTGCACGTCCCATGAGGGCATAGAAGCCAAGGGCACACTCTCCGTTTCAGGTGGCGAGGTGTACAGCCATTCCCAATCAGACGATGCCATCAACTCAGGCGGCAACCTCACCATTTCTGGCGGGTTGGTCTGTGCTTACAGTCAAGGTAATGACGGTATCGATGCTAATGGCGATTGCTACATCAAAGGTGGCGTGGTCTATGCCATCGGTGCCAGTTTGCCCGAAGTGGCCATCGATGCCAACACGGAAGGAGGCCACCAACTTTACCTCACAAGCGGCACTTTGGTGGCCATTGGCGGCTTGGAGAGCGGTTCGTCGCTTACACAGAGTTGCTATTCAGCCTCTTCTTGGTCGCAAAACACCTGGTACGGCATGAGCGTTGGTTCATCGACCTACGCCTTCAAGACCCCTGCAAGCGGCGGAACGCCCCTGGTGGTCTCGGGAGGCTCCTCCCCTACCTTGCAATCCAATGTAAATATTGCGAGCGGAACAGAATGCCTTGAGGGTATGTTTTACACGGATGCTTCCGTCAGTGGCGGCAATTCCGTCAGCCTTTCGTCCTACACGGGCGGCAATGGCGGTGGTGGAGGTCCTGGAGGCGGTGGCGGTCATGGACCTTTCTAATTCCGTCTCTACAGCAAAACAAACAAACACAATAATCAGACAAATTGCATCTACAATAATCGCCACAGCGACTGTCATCAAGCCCAGCTGAAATTCTCCTTCCCTGCCCCGATCTCGAAATGGCACTTGACGATGCCGAGGTCGAGGGCAGCGTAGCCGATGAACGAGAACTTCGCCTTAGCCTCAACCCGGTTGCCTTCATGCAGGATGAACTCAAACTTCTGCTGGTTGACGGCCGTGGGTGCCAGCAAAGCGGCTTCCATGCCCCGACGGAACCAATCGGGCATAGCACCTTCAACACGGCAGTAATGCTCAATGCCTTTCTTTTGCGGATGGGCATTGCCTTGGTTGGCTCCATAACCCAAAGCGATTACAGCCACCAAGGATTCTCCGTCAAGCACCTGATATTGGTCAGGCTGTTTCTTGTAGGACAAGCCCACCCAGCAGGTGTTCAGGCCAAGGGTCTGGGCCAACAGCACCACTTTCTCGCCATAATAACCGAGTTTCACATCCTCGCCTTTGGGCCCAACAACAGCAATATAATTGCCGACCCCTTTGAACCCGCCGTATTTCGCCATACCGCTGGCAAAGGCTTTCGGCTCGTTGGTGACCAGCTGCAGGTGCAATCGGCCTTCCATATTACATTCTTCAATCAAGGCTTGCAGTTGTGCAACCTTTTCCGATTCAATAGGTTTTTCCAAGTATTGCCTCACCGAGTGGCGGGCAACGATAGCTTCTTGTAGTGTCATAATGATTTCATTTACAGGCTGCAAAGATACAACTTTTTTCTTCTTTTCGAAAAAATTTCAAAAATATCGCTTGCGATATAAAAATAATATGTACTTTTGCATCGTGAACGATATAAATTTGCGCGATGGAATACGAACTACTCAAATTGGACAATCAGCTTTGCTTCCGGCTTTACACGGCAGCACGCCTCACGGTGGGTGCCTATCATCCTTATCTTGACCCGTTAGGCATCACCTACCCGCAATACCTTGTATTATTAGTGCTATGGGAACAGGACAAGCAACCGGTGAACGACATAGCGCACAAATTGTTTTTGGAGACCAACACCGTCACTCCCCTACTCCAACGCATGGAGAAAGCAGGATTAGTCAAACGGTCGAAAGGCAAAGAAGACACCCGCCAGCGCATCGTTTCATTGACAAAGAAAGGTATTGAAATGCGCGAACAGGCCAAGCACATCCCCGAATGTCTCAGTGCTGATATCATCAAGAACGTGGACTCGGTGGAAGAAATCACACAAATGATTCCCACGCTCGACAAACTCATTGAAGGATTGAAACAACAATTAAACAATAAACAAATCAACAATTAAACAACAACAATCATGGACAAGCAGAAATCAATCAACGCGTTACAGTTTTTCGTAACCAATCTCTCCAACCAGGCTTTCGGCCACAAACTGCAAGGCAAGGTCTTCGCCGACCAAGGCTTTGAGAAACTCGGTGCCAAATACATGGGTCACCACGACGAGGAAATGGGGTGGGTCGACAAATTCATCGGTCGCCTCCTCGACCTCGGCGGTGAGCTGAAGCACGAAACACGCCCCGAAGGCAAACTCATCAACGACCCGTGCGAATACATCAAATTCGACCATCAGGTCTCCGTTGACGGCATCGACTTCCTCCGCAAATGCATGAACGACCTTTGCGAAGACATCACCACCTTCGACATCATGAAGGAATACCTCAAGGACGAAGAGGAAGACATGTACTGGAGCGAGACCCAACTCGACCTCATCGAGAAAATCGGTTACCAGAACTGGCTTATCAAACAAATGTAATACATGCACAAAACCATCACCAGCATAGTTGTCGCTCTGTTTTTCATGACGACCCTCTATGCACAAAACACAAAAGAAATGGCTACGATTTATGACTTTAAGGCCCTGAACAACAAGGGCGAAGAGGTGGACATGGCCCAATACAAAGGCAAAGTCCTCATGATTGTCAACACCGCCTCGAAGTGCGGTTTCACCCCCCAATATGATGGTTTGGAAGCCCTCTACAAGAAATACAAAGACCAAGGCCTGGTGATTCTTGGCTTCCCCTGCGACCAATTCAAGCACCAGGAGCCCGGCTCCGACGAGGAAATCGCCGAGTTCTGCCGCCTCAACCACGGCGTGACCTTCCCGCTGATGAAGAAAATCGACGTCTTCGGCGAGAACGCCCACCCCATCTTCAAATATCTGACTCAGCAAGTTCCTACCGAAGAAGTCCACGGCCTTAAAGACAAAGCCACGATGAAACTTGTCGACGGCTTAAGCAAATCTGAGGGTCGCGAAGAAGGTGGCGTTCGCTGGAACTTCACCAAGTTCCTCATCTCGAAGGATGGCAGCGTCATCAAGCGTTTCGCTCCAGTGGCCAAGCCTCAAGACATGGAGGCCGAGATTGAAAACATGCTCAAATAAGAGCCCACGGGGTGTCCTATGTAATAATAAAAAGGCTTTATTAGAATGAATCTGACCGTCGCAAAGGTATCAGGCCTTTGCGGCGGTCTATGCATCTAATAATCCATGAGATGGGAATTGGAGGAGAATTTTTTGTATTTTTGCACCAAATTTTGATTTCATATGAAAAAGGTATTTTTACTTGCAACAGCGTTGCTGTTGATGGCTCCCCTGGGAGCGAAAGCCCAGCAGGGCATTCAAAACTATGTTTCTGCATCAGGTTATGTAATTTTCAATGCCCCGTTCTGCAACACGGGCGCCGATGGCTATGCCTTCGATTTCGAGAACGACTATGTGGAAGGCCGGCTGGTCGACTGGACCACCATCGATGCCGACGGCGACACCTACAACTGGACGCTTTCGCCCATCGGCGAGGGCTATGGCCACAATGGCTCAAACGGCGTGGTGCTGTCGTATTCCTACAGCAACTATTCCGGTGCGCTCAACCCCGACAACTATTTAGTGTCGCCAAAACTGGCGATTACCGCCAACAATCATTATGTGACATTCTTCGCCTCCGCTTTGGACGAAGCTTATCCTGCCGACCACTTTGGGCTGGCCGTCTCTACCACAGGCACCAACGCGTCGGATTTCACCATGATCCAGGAATGGACCATGACAGCAAAGCAAGGCGGCTGGCATGAATACGTTGTCGACCTCAACAGCTACGTAGGCCAGGAAGTTTACATCGCCATCAGGCATTTCAACAGCCAGGATAACTTCTGCCTCTGCGTGGATGAGATTTTAGTGGGGCCTCAGGCTCACGACCCATTGGTCAGCTGTAGCATCGCCATCGACGGCACTATTGTAGCCAACAATGTTACGGGAACCCAATATCTGCTTGACACCGATGGCTTCGCCAACAACTCAGCACATACTGCCACAATAACCGCCGCCTATCAGTCGGGGGCCACTTTGACCAAGACAACGGATTGGGTTTTCCGTTCGGCTGACAATTTCCAGGGTTCACCCACAGGCCTCCAAGCCACTGGCGACGGGACTGCCGTCACTCTCAACTGGACACTCCCGATGATGAACTCTTCATTTACGGTGGATGAGTTGATCTATGACTTTGCCGACAGCACGTTGTCTGACCTTACTTTGATTGACGCCAACAACGACGGCTATAACTTCAGGATATATCCTTACGGCGGCTACGGCAGCGGCAAATGCCTCAAGTCTGATTCCTATCTCGGTGGTGCCAATGCCCATCCGCTTAACCCCGACAACTATGTGGTTTTGCCCCGCTTGATTCCGCATGAGGGCGCCACATTCTCCTTTATGGCTGTCGACAGCGACATGCCCGGTGTGGCTCCCGACCCGGAACACTTCGGCGTGGCCGTTTCAACTGCCGGCAACACCAACCCGTCTGATTTCACGATGATCCAGGAATGGAACAGCAGCGGCGACTATACTGAGTATTCGGTGGATCTTTCAGCCTACGCCGGACAGCCCATCTATGTGGCCATCCGTCACTTCAACACTACAGGCGAAACTTATTACCTGTATGTTGACGACATCAAGGTGACCAACGTGGAGGCAGAGATTATCCGTCCCGCCAAAGGCGCACTCGTTTATGCCAACGACGAGCTTGTCGCGATGCTGAATCACGGTGAGACCAGCTTTACGCATAATGTAAACCGTTACGATGTCGACTATTGCATCCGTGTAATTCAGGAAGGCAGCAAGGCCGACGGCACCTATTATGCCCTTGCAGCACCCCAATGTGCCAACGCCGAAGTGGAATGTGCGACGGCAAAGAACCTGTCAGCGGATTGGGACGGGCAAAAGGTTACCCTTTCATGGGAGCGCGACTTCTTCATCGATTTCGAGGACGACCCGCAGGGGTGGTCCATGCTTGATGCCGACGGCGACGGCTATTCATTCGGCATCTATATGGGCGGCGGCATGAATCCTGACGGCAGCGTCAACACCAACAACACCAACGCCTGTTTAAGCTCGTTCTCCTACATGAACGGCATCGGCGAGATGAACCCTGACAATTACGCCTTCATGCCGAAGGTGAAGGTCCTTCCCAACGCGAGCATAGCGTTTTATGCTTCAGGTTATGACCCGAGTTACCCGAACGAACCCATAGCCGTTTCGGTGGCTTCGGCTGACGGGCTGAATATCACCGATGTGCAAGCGTTCACGACCTCATATCCCTACCAACGCTACACGGTTGACTTGTCGGCCTATGCCGGGCAGGAAGTGTTTCTCGGGTTCCATCACAGGTCCAATGTCAGCGCTTTCGCTGTGGTGATTGACAACATCACAGTAACCAACGCCATTTGGGCGGGTACGGCCAGCGAAACCCTTCGTTACCACGTCTATCGCTCATCCGACGGTTCCAACTACAACATCATCGGCTATGCCGACGGTGATGCCGTCAGCTACGACGACAACGACATCCAGTCGGCAAACTGTTATTACAAGGTGACGGCTGTCAACACGATGCCGGGCAACGAGACCTGCGAATCAGCCCCCGCAATGGCTGCCGACGGCATTCACGATTACGTCACGGTGACTACCGATGGCATAGAAGAGTTAAGCACCGAAAACAAAGTCTATCCTAACCCGACACATGGCCAAGTCACCATAGAAGCCGATGGCATCAGCCGCGTGACGGTAATGAATGCTTTAGGGCAAATCGTTTACGATGCCCCGGCCGAGGCCAACCAAACGGTACTCGACCTGTCGCAATATGGCACCGGAATGTATCTGATTCGCATCAGCTCAGAAAAGGGTGTCAGCGCGAAACAGGTTTCGGTAATAAAATAAGCTATTTCCAACAAGCCGCGGCCTTTGTGCTGCGGCTTTTTCATATCTTTCAAATCAAAACTATAAAAAAATGACTACAAGAAGACTCCTTTTTATTGCTTTGGTTTTCTGCTATGGCCTTTGCCATGCTCAAGAAGAACCGCCAACCATCTCTGCCGACCGGCCAGGCGCATTGACTGGCACAGATGTAATGCCCCTCTACAAAGTGCAATGGGAAACGGGAATAGGATTTGAGTCAGGTGGCGATGGAGCGCATACATTCACCCTCAACAACACCCTGTTGAGATTCGGCCTTTTTGAGAGTGCCGAGATTCGCATCGGCACAGACGCCCTTTTGTGGAACGATGGATCTTCTATGGAGCATTCTTTCGGGTTGACCCCACTCACCTTCGGAATAAAGGCCAGATTCTATGAAAGCACGGGGTATCTGCCATCAGTGTCGATGTTGGCTGAATTGAAATCTCCCCATGTAGGAACAAAAGAGCTGTTACCAGCCCATCTGACACCCTCTTTGCATCTTTTGTTTGAACACACATTTACAGATTGGTTCGGGATATGCTATAACGTTGGTGCTGAATGGGATGGAGAGACGGCCACGCCAACAACCTTTTTGGGCTTGGGGCTTTATTTCAACATCACCCAACACATTGGCACTTACGTGGAGACCTACAACTACATCCATCCTGAAGGCAACCAATACCTGACCCAGTTTGGCTTCACCTGGTTGGTGTCACGCCGTGTGCAACTCGACCTCTCTGCCGACTTGGATTTCAAAAACCTCGGGAAGTTCTATGTCGTCAGCGGCGGAGTAGCATGGATGATAAATTAACGTGAGTTCGATATAAGCAATCAGAAGAGAGCCGGTTGGTTATCGGAGATGGTCAATCGACAATGAGTGGCTGACAACTTAAAACAGTCCTAAATTATTAGCCCGTCAACTTGAATCAGTCGTTAGGCGCTGAAGTGA
>JAILDR010000131.1 GCA_024689285.1 Bacteroidales bacterium
ATTTTAGGAAAAAAAATGACTCCATTTCCGAAAAATGTAGTATCTTTGCAGCCGCAAATCCAGATGGTGGGTGTAGCTCAGCTGGTTAGAGTACCGGATTGTGGTTCCGAGGGTCGTGGGTTCGAATCCCATCTCCCACCCTGATGCAGGAAGAGGTTCGCTAGAACCTCTTTTTTAGTTTCCATCAGACAATCTGCCATTTTTTTGTATCTTTGCAGCAAAATTTGAAAACACGATGAATAGGAATTACAGAATCAACTTGCGTAGGGAACCTGAAGGAGGCTATACTGTTTTCGTCCCTTCTTTGCCGGGATGCATCACTTATGGTGAAACAGTGGACGAAGCAATAGATATGGCTAAGGAAGCGATAGAGCTTTATATTGAAGAGCTTGAAGACAGAGGCGAACCCGTCCCTGACGACAGTAACGTTTTGGAGTATTCCTTGAATTTGGCAATGGCATGAACTTAAGTCCTTCATATCTGATTCAACTCCTTGAAGGTCCCGGTTTTCAATTCAAAAGGGCAAAAGGGTCGATTAGGGTGTATTACAATCCCATAAACAATAAGACCGTTATTGTGCCTTTCCATAACGGCAAGGACTTGAAAAAGGGGACTTTTGTTGCGATATTGAAACAGGCGGGAATAAACTTATAGTGTTATGGCAAGGATAATGGCTATCGACTTAGGCAGGAAACGCAGCGGCATCGCTGTCACCGACCCTTTGCAAATCATCGCAAACGGCCTGACAACGGTGGAGTCGCACAAACTCGTTGATTTCGTGATGGACTATCTCAAAAACGAGGAGGTCGAGCAAATCGTCATCGGCGAGCCCAAGGACATGAAAAACAATCCTTCCGACTGCTCCAAATACATCGAGCCTATTGTTAACCGTCTGAAAAAGTTGCTTCCTGACATGAAAATCGTTCGTTACGACGAACGCTTTACCTCTGTTATGGCTCACCAGACCATGATTGATGCGGGCCTGAAGAAATCGAAGCGCCAGGATAAGGAACTCGTCGATACCATTGCCGCCACCATCATCCTGCAATCATATATGGAATCCAAAAAACACTAAACCATGATATTACCTATTGTAGCATACGGACACCCTATGTTGAAAGCTATAGCCCAGCCCATCACGCCAGACTATCCTGAGCTTGACAAGCTGCTGGCTGATATGTGGGAGACTTTGACCCATTCTGAAGGCGTCGGGTTGGCGGCTCCGCAAGTGAACAGGTCCATCCGGCTCTTTGTCGTCGACGGCAACCCCTTCTATCCCGACTATCCCGACGGCAAGGACTTCAAGCAGGTGTTTATCAACGCCGAACTCCTTGAGACTTTCGGCGATGAGGTGCCTTTCAGGGAAGGGTGTCTCAGCCTGCCCAATATTTATGAGGAAGTGATGCGCCCCGACAAAATCCGCATCAAATACCTTGACGAGAACTTCCAGGAACATGAAGAGGTTTTCGAGGGTATTCGGTCACGTATCATCCAGCACGAATACGACCATCTTGAGGGTCATGTTCACGTCGACCGCATCGCGCCGCTGCGCAAAACCTTGCTGCAAGGCAAGCTGCGTGCCATCAGCGAAGGCAAGTGCGATGTGGATTATCGCATGATTTTTCCGCACAAAAAGAAACACAGATAAACAGAATTGGTATGAAAAAGGCATTTCAAATGATGATGTTCGCCCTGCTGGCTTTCGGTATGCTGGCCTGTGGCGAGAAGAAACTGACCCAGGAAGACCTTAGGGCGGCTGAAGCCACGTTGTTTAACGAAGACCAATCGATCAACGAGGCTGAAGCTCCGGGTGTGGCAGAGAAGTATTGTAAGTTTGCCGAGCAAAACCCCGACGACTCCACCGCGGCCATGTGGCTGTATCATGCGATGGAAATCAACGTGATGCTGAACAATCCTGATAAATGCATCGCGATTGGCAACCAACTTGTTTCGCAATACCCCGAGTCGGAATGGGCCCCGATGAGCCTGTTTTTGATGGGGTCATATGTCTATGACGACATGATTAAAGACACAGCCCAGGCCCACGTCATGTTCCAGAGGGTCATCGACGAATACCCCGACAGCGAATTGGTTGAGGATGCCCGGAAATCAATCGAATATCTTGGCTTGACGCCTGATGAAATCATGGCGCGGATCATGATGTCGCAAATGGAGGTAGTGGAAGGACAATGGGAATAATCTTTTAATAAAACGAAAAAAGCCTGCAGGATTCTCCCGCAGGCTTTTTTTTGGTTGTTAGCAGCCGAAGGCCGCTTTCAGCTTGTCGACCAAATCGAGTTTCTCCCAGCCGAAGAACTCCACATCCTTGTAAGTCTTTCCGTCTTTTTCGTATGTGTCTTTGTCCTTGTAGAACACCTCGACGGGCTTGGTCTCGGGCTTCCGTCCGAAGTGACCGTAGGAAGCGGTTTCTTCAAAGATGGGGTTGGTGAGCCCGAAACGCTTCACGATGAAGTAAGGACGCAGGTCAATCAATTCTTTTACCTTGAGAGCAATCTCCGCGTCGGTCATCTTGACGTGTGAGGTGCCGTCGGTGTTGATGTAGAAGCCCACGGGCTCGGCCTTGCCGATGGCGTAGGCAATCTGCACCAGGGCTTGGTCGCAAACGCCGGCTGCCACGAGGTTTTTAGCGATGTGGCGAGCAGCATAGGCTGCCGAGCGGTCAACCTTCGAGCTGTCCTTGCCCGAGAAAGCGCCGCCGCCGTGAGCACCGCGGCCGCCGTAAGTGTCGACGATAATCTTGCGGCCTGTCAATCCGCTGTCGCCATGAGGACCGCCGATGACGAACTTGCCTGTCGGGTTGACGTAAAGCTTCATGTCGTCGCCGAAGAGCTTCTTCAGGCGGGCGGGCAGTTGCTTCTTCACCCTCGGGATGAGGATGTTGCGCACGTCGTCCTCAATCTTCTTCTGCATGGTCTCGTCGTCGGCAAACTCGTCGTGCTGGGTGCTGATGACGATGGTGTCTATACGGAGCGGTTTCCATCCGTTGCCGTATTCCACCGTCACCTGCGATTTGGCATCGGGGCGGAGGTAGGTCATTTTTCTGCCTTCGCGGCGGATTTTGGCCAGCTCTAACAGAAGCATGTGTGCCAGGTCGATGGTGAGAGGCATATAGTTCTCGGTCTCCTTGCAGGCGAAGCCGAACATCATGCCTTGGTCGCCGGCACCTTGGTTCTCGGGGTCCTTGCGGCCTACGCCCATGAAGATGTCGTTCGACTGGCCATGAAGCGCCGAAAGCACGCCGCACGACTGGGCATCGAATTGGTATTCCGACTTGTTGTAGCCGATGCGGTCGATGACGCGGC
This sequence comes from Bacteroidales bacterium, assembly GCA_024689285.1. The sequence goes on from JAILDR010000131.1 coordinate 3,324, forward strand.
GCGCAATGTCTTGAATCTCAACGTATGCGTTGGTGCGGATTTCGCCCGCCACCACGACCAAGCCAGTAGTGACCAAAGTCTCACAAGCCACCTTTGAGGTGGGGTCATAACGAAGAATCTCGTCCAAAACGGCATCCGATATCTGGTCGCATACCTTGTCGGGATGGCCTTCCGAAACGGATTCTGAAGTGAAATAGTAACCCATAACAAATTGTTTATTAGTTGGTTAATAATAAATTTGTGTGGGAAGTGTTGACTGAATGGGAAGGAAAACGCATTGTTTTAGCATTTTTTCTTGTGGTTGCAATCAAATCAAATCTTTCCACAATTGTGGCTGCAAAGGTACAAAATAATTCGGAATGCGGAATGCGGAATGTGGAATATATTTTCATCGTTGACGGTTAGCACGTCACTGAGCAGCAGTTTGAACGTCACTCGCTGGGGGTTAGAAGGAAGCAAACCACAGGCTCGCTATGTGGGTGTCGGAAGGGGGGAAGTTTTCCAGTTTGAACTTTGGACATTAGACATCTGATGATTGCGTTTTACTTGGCATAGGAAACTTTATTAATATATATAATATATATTATATATATTAATAAAATAATAATAATTATAGTTTGTTCCTTTCCTAAATCAGGTTGAAAAACCTTAATGTCCAAAGTTCAAAGTTCAAAGTTCAAACTTCGGTTTGTTTTTCTGTTGCACAAACATTACTTCGTCAGCTTCTGGAAAGCCTCCTCAATGCTTAGGTCTTCCTTCTGCAGGGTTTTGATAATGAGTCCGTTGTCGACCGACCATTTCATCAGGTTGGCGCGTATGTCGGTGTCGCCTTGCGGTTCAAGGATCCAGTGGTTGTCTTTGATGCGCTGCACCATGCCCACCATCGGGATGGTGCGCAACAGCGTCTCGTTGACCTCGCTCTCAAACTCGACCACGACCACATTGTTGGCGGCATTGTCCTGTTTCAGGTTCTCAATCTTGTCGTCAGCCACCACCACACCTTTATTAATAATAACGGCCCTCTCGCAGATGGCTTCCACCTCCTGCATGATGTGGGTGGAGAGCAGCACGATTTTCTCCTTGCCGAGGCTGCTGATGAGGTTGCGGATGTCGACGAGCTGGTTGGGGTCGAGGCCCGAGGTGGGTTCGTCGAGGATGAGCACCTGCGGGTCGTGCATCATGGCCTGTGCGAGGCCCACGCGCTGGCGGTAGCCCTTCGACAAGGCTCCGATTTTCTTGTGCGCCTCCAGGCCGAGGCCGGTTTCCTCAATCATCGCCTCGATGCGTTTGCGGGCTGCTACGCCTTGCAAGTGGTGGACCCCCGCCACAAACTCAAGGTATTCGCGCACATACATGTCGAGATACAGCGGGTTGTGTTCCGGCAGATAGCCCACGATGCGCTTGACGGCCATAGGCGCGTCGGTAACATCGTGCCCGTTGACGCTCACGGTGCCCGAAGTGGGAGGAATGAAGCAGGTGATGATTTTCATCAGCGTCGACTTGCCCGCGCCGTTGGGGCCAAGCAGGCCGACGATACCTTTATTAATAGAGAGGGTCACGTCATTAAGGGCGAGCTGTTCGCCGTAACGCTTGGTGATATGGTTGATTTCGATGGACATTTTTGTTGAATTTTGCCGCAAAAATAGAAAAAATCACTCAAACTGTTGTAGGTAAACAAAAAAGTAGTACTTTTGCGGCCTCGTTAGATCAGTCCATCATCTGTCTTCTGAACGCGCTAACGCATTGATTTATGGGCGAAAATGAATCGGTGCACGAAAAAAGTTGGAGCGAAAGGGAGAAAGGTGTATTTTTACGCCCCCCAACAAGGGCACGTGATTAAAGAAATTGGATTAAACATACAAACAACAAAATGAACTACTTAAGTTACAAAACAGTCAGCGTCAACAAGGAACATGCTAACAAGAAATGGTATGTCATCGATGCTGAGGGTCAAATCCTCGGCCGCCTGGCCAGTGAGGTTGCCATGATTCTGCGTGGCAAGAAGAAGACATGCTACACTCCCCACAGCGATTGTGGCGATAATGTCATCATTATCAATGCAGAGAAAATCGTCCTGACGGGCAACAAGATGTCTCAGAAGTACTATGTGCACCACACGGGTTATCCGGGTGGCCAGCGTGTGCGTTATGTCAGCGACATGCTGAAACGCAAGCCCACTTTCGTTCTCGAGCACGCCATCAAAGGCATGCTGCCCAAGACGAGACTCGGCAGCGAGATGTTCAGAAATCTCTATGTCTATGAAGGTCCTGAGCACAAGCACGAGAGCCAAAAGCCGATTGAACTGAAAATCAACACTATCAAGAATAACAAATAATCATGGAAGTTATCAACGCTTTAGGTAGAAGAAAGACCGCCGTCGCCCGCATCTACATGAAGGCCGGCAGTGGCAACATTACGGTGAACAAGCGCGACTACAAGGAGTATTTCCCGACGAGCATCCTCCACTATGTGGTTGAACAGCCTATGATGCTGACCGAAACCCTCGGCCAATACGACATCAAGGTCAACCTCGACGGTGGCGGCATCAACGGCCAGGCCGAGGCTTTGCGTCTCGCCATCAGCCGCGCCCTGTGCGAAATCAACCCCGAGTATCGTCCCACCCTGAAGGCTAAAGGCCTCATGCGCCGCGACCCGCGTATGGTCGAGCGTAAGAAACCCGGTCAGCCCGGTGCCCGTAAGAAGTTCCAATTCAGCAAACGTTAAGCCCTCAGAAGCCGAGCGATTTTGTTTAGTATCCAAATCGTCGAGATTCTTGTTAAGACTACTCTTCGATTGTATTCAGCGAATGTAAACATTAAAAAAGAAAACTCATGACAAAAGTAACTTTTGAAGAACTGTTAGATGCCGGTTGTCATTTCGGCCATCTGAAAAGAAAATGGAATCCGAACATGGCTCCTTATATCTTCATGGAGCGCAATGGCATCCACATCATAGACCTTTATAAGACGCAAGCCAAGATGGACGAGGCTGCAGCAGCCCTCTGCCAACTCGCCAAGTCGGGCAAGCGCATCCTTTTCGTCGCCACCAAGAAGCAGGCCAAGGATGTCGTCGCCGACCTCGCTAAGCGCGTCAACATGCCTTACGTGACCGAACGCTGGCCCGGCGGCATGCTCACCAATTTCGCCACCATCCGCAAGGCCGTCAAGAAAATGACGAGCATCGACAAGATGATGAGCAGCGACGCCTACAAGAGCCTTTCCAAGCGCGAGAAGCTGCAAATCGAACGTGAGCGCGAAAAACTCGAGAAGAACCTCGGTTCTATCGCCGACCTTAGCCGTCTGCCCTCCGCTCTGTTCGTCGTCGACATCATGAAGGAACACATTGCCGTGGCCGAAGCCCGCAAACTCAACATCCCCACCTTCGCCATCGTCGACACCAACACCAACCCCAACCTTATCGACTTCCCCATCCCCGCCAATGACGACGCCTCGAAGAGCATCGCCCTCATCGTCGGCAAGATGGTTGACGCCATTGAGGAAGGTATCACCGAGCGCAAGAACAACAAGGACCTGCTTCCCGAAGACGATGAGGAAGAACCCGAGGATATGAGAGACGAAATCGTCGAGGAAGAAAAGGAAGAACGCCGCCCGCGTTCCAACCGCCGTCCCCGCAAGCCCGTTGCAAAAACTAATCAAACAGAAAGGATAACACAATGAATATTACCGCTTCTCAAGTCAACGAACTGAGACAAATGACGGGTGCTGGCATGATGGATTGCAAGAAGGCCCTCGTCGAGACCGACGGCGACATCCAAGCCGCCATCGACATCCTTCGCAAGAAGGGTATGGCTAAGGCCGCCAAGCGTGCCGACCGCACCGCCAGCGAAGGCTGCGTGCTGTCGAAAGCCTCCGATGACCACAAGTATGCCGCCATCATCATGGTGAACTGCGAGACTGACTTCGTGGCCAACAACGCCGATTTCGTGAAGTTCACGAAAGACGTGCTGGATATGGCCGTCGCCAACCGCGTGAAGGACATCGAAGCCCTCAAGACGATGGAACTCAACGGCCAGACCGTGGAAGCCCTCGTCGCCAACCAAAGCGCCGTCACCGGTGAAAAGACCGAACTGGGTGCTTTCAAGGTCCTCGAAGGTGAATACGTCGCCAACTACAACCACCCCGGCAACCGCCTCGCCACCATCGTTGAGATGAACAAGTCGTTCAACGGTATTGAGGAAGTGAGCCACGAGGTGTGCATGCACGTCGCCGCTATGGCCCCGTTGGCCGTCAGCGAGGCTTCCATCCCGCAAGAGGTGAAAGACCGCGAGTTCTCCGTCGCCGTTGACAAGACCAAGGAAGAACAGATCGCCAAGGAAGTGGAGAAGGCGCTCCGCAAGGCTGGCATCAACCCCAACCACGCTGACAGCGACGACCACATCTCCTCGAATGTCACAAAGGGCTACCTCACCGAAGAACAGGCTGCCAAAGCCCGCGAGATTCGCGCCAACGTCCCTGGTACTGTGCAACTCAACGAAGGCATGATTCAGAACATCGCCAAAGGCCGTCTGAATAAGTTCTTCAAAGAGAGCTGCCTGCTCAACCAAGTGTCTCTGGTTGCCGACCCGAAGACCGTTGCCGAGTTCATCCAAGCTGCCGACAAGGAAGCCACCGTGGTGAATTTCTTCCGCATCAAGTTGGGCGAATAATCCTAATTTGTTGAAAATAAAACAAAAAGGATGGTGTAAAACCGTCCTTTTTGTTTTTTTGCCAATCGGGGAAAAAAGTTGAGATTAATTGCAGAGGTATTCAAAAAAGTATTGTTTTTAGAGCTGAATAAAGAATATAATAATAATAAAAGAAAAATACTAATCAAATGAAACGAATCAAACATTATGAGGCTCCCCATGCGGAAGTCATCGAGTTAGAAACACAGGGTGTTTTGTGAGCTTCAAACAATCCCCTCACGGGTGGCGCTAAGCTAATTAATGGCAATGGTGGTGGCTCATGGAATCAAGTGTATCCCCCCGTTAATCCTTAATTATTAATGTATTAAATAAATCAGAAGCAATGAAAAAAGTAGTTAGAATATAGGGCTTTTTTGCTCTTATGGCTTTTGCCTTTACTGCATGTAAGAAAAATAGCGACGGTAAAGTCGTCATTAAGGCTTCCATGCCTGAAACCACTTCCAATAGCAAGATATACCTCGACAATGATTGGGTAAAGTGGAGTAATTTTGACGAAATACTGGTGTGTGATTTGCAAAGCACTGAAGGTGAAGATCATGTTTGGCTTGAGGTGGAAGGTGGTCAGCATACTAAAACAGCAACCTTCTATGGTAAATCTGATTTCTTTGCGCATCTCGAAACGGATGATAAAAGCTATACTGCTTTCTATCCAATTGTATCGGATACATTAATTGGAGATGATTCGGTTACTTTGGTGATACCTAAGGTTCAGAGTTTTGAGAAAAATAGCTTCGCTACCAATACATACCCGATGTATGCTTTTAATAAGGCCAATAATTTCCAATTCAATAGCCCTGCTGGTTTGCTGACTATACCTATTAAGGCAAACGGGTCTGGTATTAAGATTTCTAGAATTGATTTGTCAGCTGAAGCTGGTGGTAATCCTTTGGTTGGTAATTTGATATATAAAAAGGATCTCCAGGATGGTGCTGATACTGACATTATTCCTGATTATACTATTTCTAATCCATGGCTTTCTGTTTCACTTCAGTGTCCTGGAACTGGGTATTCGTTTACAAATGGTGAAACTGTTTATTTCAACATTATTCTTATGGAGAGGGCTTTACAAGGTGTCAATAAGTTTACGGTTACTCTGTATGGTCAGGGTGGTGGCTTTTTGGGCTTGTTCTTAGGCCAAATTGATAATAACAGTGTTGGTATCGTTCGTGAGACGAGGGTTATGATGGAAACCATCAATTTACCTTTGTAAATGTAAAAAGCACTGTTGAATCTCATCAGCAACAATTTAGTCGAATAAATAAATTGCAAATGATATCTTGAGCGCATCCGAATTATCGGATGCGCTTTTTTTTGGTTCTTGTTGTTTGATTTCTAAGATTAAACGCTATATTTGCGCCTTCAGTAGGTTTCGCCACAAACTTATAAGTGTAGTGTCGTATGAAGTGTATAAGCATTAATTTTAGTAGATACAAACGTAATATCCTATGAAAAAAACAATCCTATTCTTAAGTGTTGCGGCAATGTTGTTGTCCGCTTGTCAACAGAGGCTTCCGCAGGCCTCCTTTGATGTCATTCCCTTGCCGAAAGAGGTGAATGTTACTGATGGAGCTGACTTCGCTCTTGGCCCGAAAACAAGAGTCTATTTTGAAGCAGGGCTGCAACGTGAAGCGCAGTTTCTCAGCGAGTATGTGAACGACATTCTTCACTATGAGCTTCCAATCAAAACGATGCAAGGCAACGAGACGGATGGCATCGTCCTGAAGTTGGCTCCTGCCGATTTCAGCCAGGCTGAGGCTTATCAAATCGACATCACGCCCAAGCAGGTCATTGTTAAAGGTGCCGATGCTGCAGGTGTGTTTTATGGCATTCAAACTCTCCGCAAGAGCCTTCCTATCTCTCAACTCTCAACCTCAAACTCTCAACTGACTCTCAACTCTAAACTCTCAACTCTAAACTCTCAACTACCTTGCGGGACAATAAGAGACTGGCCTAATTTCGGTTATCGTGGTATGCACCTCGACCCTTGTCGCCATTTTATGGATTTGGACTCTGTGAAAATCTACCTCGACATGCTGGCTCTGCACAATATGAACCAGTTTCATTTCCACCTTTCAGAAGACCAAGGCTGGCGTATTGAACTCAAGAAATATCCTGAGCTGACCGAAACAGGTGCTTATCGCAGCGGAACGGTTATTGGACACAACGGCAATCTCTACGACACCATCCGTCACGGTGGTTATTATACCCAAGAAGAACTCCGCGACCTTATTCAATATGCTGCCGCGCGTCATATCAACATCATCCCTGAGATTGACCTGCCTGGCCACATGCAGGCAGCATTGGCATGCTACCCGCAGTTGGGCTGCACGGGTGGCCCTTACGAGGTGTGGAAGCGTTGGGGTGTTTCAGAAGAAGTGCTTTGCGCAGGCAACGAGGAAGCTATGCGGTTTGTAGAGGATGTGCTCAACGAGGTGATGGATGTGTTTCCTTCGCCTTACATCCACATCGGCGGCGACGAATGCCCTAAGGTGCGCTGGGAAAAGTGCCCGAAATGTCAAGCGAAAATCAAGGAACTGGGAATCAATGCAGACGAGCGTTTTTCTGCTGAGGACTATTTGCAGAGCTATGTGATGAACCGTATGGCGAAGGTGGTGGAGGCGCGTGGTCGGCGTGTTATTGGCTGGGATGAGATTCTGGAAGGCAATATTTCTGAAACAGCCATCATTATGAGCTGGCGCGGTATTGAGGGCGGTATTGAAGCGGCACGAAAAGGCCACGATGTGATTATGGCTCCTTCTTCGCACCTTTATTTTGATTACTACCAAAGTGAGGATATTGCTAACGAGCCTTCGTGCATCGGCGGCTATCTTCCCGTTGAACGCGTTTATGAGTTCCAGCCGTTGCCCGATGAGCTTACCCCTGAACAGCAAAAACATATCATCGGCGTGCAGGCCAACATCTGGACGGAGTATATCACTTCGTTCCGTCATGTGCAGTATATGGCTATGCCGCGTATGGATGCTTTGACTGAATTGCAATGGAACAACCCGCAAAAGCGTGATTTCGGGGCCTTCGTTGAGCGTTGCAGGAAGATGGCCCAATTGTACGACTTGTATCATTACACCTATGCCGACCATATCTTCAACCCGACAGTCTGGGCTGATACGGTGGCAGCCAATTTGGTCACCCGGAAGCCCATTACTTTGCGTCAGCAGCCTGCTGAGCAATACACCTACGGTGGTGCTGTGACCCTCAACGATGGTAATCTGGGTCGAGGTGCTTACAACTCAGGGCGATGGCTGGGATTCTGCGGCTATCCTTTGGATGCCGTCATTGACCTTGAACAGCCTGCTGAGATGCATCATGTGCGTTTTCATGCTTTGGTGAACAAAGGAGCTTGGATTTATAATCCTCGTCAATTGAAGTTGTTGGTTTCCGACGATGGCGAGAGCTTCCGCGTAGTGAAGCAGAAGGACTTTCCGATATCCCAATGGACCGACAAAGAAGGCGTTTTCGCATACGAGATGGACTTCGACCTCGTTACAGCGCGTTATGTGGAAGTGGTCATAAGCGGTTTTGACTTACCTGAGGACCACAGCGGATTCGGCAATCCGGCGTGGTTGTTCGTTGATGAGATTGAGATAGAATGAAATGAAAAAAGCCGCTCGAAAGCGGCTTTTTTCGTGTAAAGTGGGGATGCTCTTATTCCACCACAATCTTCTCAATGCGCACTTGTGTGCCGGAGGTGAGGTGCAGGAAGTAGACACCCTTGGTCATGCTGCTTACGTTGATTTGCTCAGTACCGCGAGCCGTACCTTTGGCGACCATCTGGCCCATACCATTATACATTGTGTAGCTGTATTCAGCGTTACCGCCGTTGATATTCAACGTGTTGTTGACGGGGTTCGGGTAGATGCTGAATTCAGCCTCGTTCTCTTCGACGGCATCCACGAATTCGATGAGGATGCAGGCGGGGGCAGAGAAGTTGCCGTCCTGCTCGACGACTACACAATAGGTGTAGACCATCTCGGTGTGGACTTCGTCGGTGTAGGTGTGCTCGGTGGTTTGACCGATTTCAATACCGTTGCGATATACATGGTAAAGAATGTCGTCGCGGAGGAACGAGGTGTTCCAATAGAGAGTGACGAAGAAACCTTCCACTTCACCGGTCAGGTCGTTGACGGGAGCCACTACGATAGGTGCGCTGCCGCCAGAGCAGTTGGAGTCAAACTCGTAGAGCACGCCAGCGTTGAGGTCGCCAGATTGATAGATGACGGTGCCGTCTTCGTATTTCACCGTGAATGAGCACTCGCTGTCCCACCAGCTGTTGCTGGTCCATGTCAAGGTAACATGGACACCGTTGCCGACTTCAAGGGTGTAAATGCTGGACGATCCACCATCCAAAGTAATGTTTTCAGAAGGAGTACCGTCGTCGAAAGTGACAGTCAGGAACGATCCGTTCCAACCGTCGCCGTAGCTGTCGTTCAGTTCGAAGAGGATATTGCAGCTGTTCTTCAAGGTAATGCTGCCTTCAGCAATCAGGCCTCCGTCGGCTTCCATCGTGAAGCGGACAGGAATTTGTTCGGTCTCAGGGCAGGCAGCATCAATGTTGATGTTGAACGAGCAAGAGGCGATGCCTTCGGGGGCGATGGTGCCGATTTCAACGGTTTCGTTGAGGATGGTGACGTATGGATTGTCGCAGGCAATCTTGGCGATAGCGTTGGAGGCCAGATAGTGGCCAACGTTTTTGAAATTGGCGACCAGCGTCAGGTTTTCACCAGGCACGAAAGCACCCGCCCAGGAAGTACCGGTATAGTCAAGGATAGCTTGTCCAGCGGTGATCATGGCTTTGCCTGTCCAAGTGTTGGTGCCGCAGGTCATTTCAACATCGATTTGGAAACGCTCGCCGTCGGCAACGCCTTCGGCAATGATGAAGCTGAAAGCATTGTTCAGGGTGACAATCTGTTCAGCAGGCAGCACATCGAATTCGGCGGTGCCGTTGAGGAGAGTGAGACGTTCGTCGAGGCAGCTCAAGGTGACGGTGGTGATACCATCGGTCGGATCAACACCCACGTTCTTGAAGCTCATGCTGAGGTTGGTCTCTTGGTTGACGGCAGCGAAGTTGGGCTCGTAGCCGTTCACTGTGATGAAGGGACCTTCAGCAGGCAGTACTTCGATATTGATGATTTCAGTCACCTTGTTGTATCCCATCACGGTCAGCGTAGCGTTGCCGACGTTGCTCATGGGTGGGAAATCAAGGTTGACAATACCGTCTTGGATATAACCGGTGCTGAGCACTTCACCGTCCATCATCAGGGTAGCGATGCCAAACGGAGTGTCGGTAGCTGTGACTTCCAAGCTGTTCATGCCGAGCATCAGCACGGAAGGATTGCAAGTGACATTCATGCTGACGGGGTTGTCGGTGCGAACCATCAAGGTCGGATCGCCGAAGAGGATCCATGTGTTGAAGGTGTTGCCTTGGTCGCTTGCAGCGGCATCAAGGATGTACATGCTGCCGTTGAGCGAAGCACCACCTAAAGTGTGGTCGAAATTGTCGGTGCCTCTCCATTCGGTGAGGATGTCGACCATTTCGTCTTGTCCGTACATGGGCGGAATCCAAGGTTGTGAAATCCAGCTGAACATACCGCCGACGGCACCTGTAGGAACGCCCGTGTTGTTGTCGGTGGCGCGCATCCAGGCTTCAGCAAAGCAAGGCGAGTTGTGGTCGAACTTACCATTCAAGCAAGCTACCGACCAAACGAAGGGCAACATATTGTCGTTCACCAAAGCGTTAACATGGCTGTTGCTGTAATTACCTACAGCCCAGCTGGTTTCTGAACCGTGGTTGCAGTAGTTGATGATGCTCACGCCTTCATTGATGGTGGCGCTGATGGAAGAGGCATTGGCACCGCCGCCGTCATGGAGCTCGGTGACGTGCTCGTAGGTGTAGTGTTCCAGCGTGTCGCGGATGAAGTCGATGTGTTGGTAGTCGTCCTCGCCGAAGTGACCTTGGCCGGCACCGATGGCACCGATACCCAGACCTTTATTGGCCCATGAGAGACCTTCCTGCATGTCGCGCTCGTAGTAGAGCACCTTATTAATATGGGTCTCCACGTCTTGCACGCTCTGCACAGAGAAACGACCCGTGAAGACTTCAAGATAATAGTCGTTGCCTTCCAGCTGGCCAAACCAGTTGTCGCCGCGTCCGCCGCCAATCGAGTGGGGGGTGAGGTCGGCATAGTCGCCAACGAGGAGGATGAACTCAAGGTTGCGTTCGGGGTCGTTGTAGATGCCCGAGATGTAGTTCTTGATTTGGTTGTCGTTGTTGCCACCAGCTTCGGTAACGCTCACCATCGTGGTGGGACGTCCCGATTGGTTCTTCCAGTCCACGAAAGGCTGCATGGCTTCCATATACTGTTCGGGGCAGATGACAATCATTTCACCACGGTCGTGGTCGAAGGTGTATTTGCTGGCTTGTTCTTTGTAGTTGACGAAACGGCGCTCGTAGCTGGCTTCCATCTCACGTGAGACTTTGGCGGCAGCCTTGCGGGCTACTTTCTGGTTCACGCCGTTGTCGCTCACTTTACGCATCTCGATGGTCATGTGATGGTAAACACGCAGGGTCTTCGTCACAGGGTTGTAGGCGAAGGGGCGAACCATGATGTTCTGGCCACGGAAGTCGCGGATGATGTAAGGGGCTTCGAGATAAGCCTGAGCCATCGGGTAGAAGGCGTTTTGACTGTACATCTCACCATAGGTGTAAGGTACGTCTTCGGGGTTGATTTGACGGCTGAAATTGCCTTTAGAGGGGGCAATCTCTACGTTTTCATAGTCGGTGTATTCGCTCTTCGTCACGTTCACCTGCATCTCAGCCATATCGCCGATGATGGCCGGAACGGGGAATTGGGGAAGATCGGGAGCACCGGCTTCAAGCATCTGAGCCATCTTGGGTACGCTGACAACCTGTTGGATGCCGTTAGGAGTGTTCACACGGGTCAAGTTGAAGCCGCCCAGCGTGAAGTCGACGATGACTTGCTGCTCGTTGCTCGAAATCAACGCAACCTTGGGCTCGGCAGGAGTGCTCTTGCCGAGACTTGTCCATTGTTGGGCAAATGTCATTGCTGACAATGCCACTAACATTAGGGATAAGACAATCTTTTTCATTTGTGTTGAATTAAAATGTTTTAATGATGTATAAAGCTCGATTTTAACGGGCAAAAATACGAATTCTTTTCAGACGGTTTTCTCTTGTGGAAAGATTTTCTTCATGTTAACGCTGAAATTTGTGTACTTTTGCCGACGAAATTAAAAATAGACAGCTATGGGATGCTTTTTGAGATTGATACTTGCGGGTTTGGGCTGGTCGTTTGGCGGCCCTATTGGAGCTATTATCGGCTATGCGATTGGCGGGCTCTTTTCAGGCACAGGCATGAAAGGCATTCGCTCTGAAGTAAGTGACACTTTCGGCAACACCGAGGAGAAACGTGATTTCAACGTGACTTTGCTGGTGCTTTCGGCTGCTGTCATGAAAGCCGACGGCAATGTGAAGAAATCGGAACTTGATTATGTGAAACGCTTCTTCCTTCAAAATTTCGGACAGGAAAGGGCTGAGAACTACATCAAGATGCTGCGTGAGATTCTGGAAAAGGACTACAACCTCTATGAAGTCAGCCAGCAGGTGGGACGCTACATGGACTATGCCTCGCGGCTGCAGCTGTTGCATTATCTGTTTGGCATCGCCAATTCTGACGGCAGAATAACGGAAGAGGAACTGAATATCGTCAATCTGATTTCCGGCTACATGGGTGTCACCAATAGCGATTTCCAATCGGTGAAGGCTATGTTCATCAAGGAAACGGACAGTGCCTACAAGATTTTGGGCATCGATGCTTCGGCCTCAGATGAAGAAGTGAAGAAAGCCTATCGCGAGATGGCAAAGAAGAACCACCCCGACTTGGTGAGCAATCTTGGCGATGAAGTGAGGAAGTCTGCGGAAAAGAAATTCCAAGAAATCAACGCGGCTTACGAGACTATCAAAAAACAACGAGGGATGTAAACAAAAAAAGGCAGCCAAGCGGCTGCCTTTTTTCGTGTAAGCTTGCAGGTGTTATTCCACCACAACCTTTTCGATGCGCATTTGCGTACCGTTGTTGAAATGCAGGAAGTAGATACCCTTGGCCATGTTGCTGACATTGATTTGTTGGCTGCCACGGGCAGTGCCTTTGACCACCATCTGACCCATGCAGTTGTACATAGCGTAGCTGTATTCAGCTTCGTAACCGCTGATGTAAAGCATGTTGTTAACGGGGTTCGGGTAGACTTGGATTTGCTCGATGCTTTCTTCCACAAGGTCGGTGAATTCAATCTGGATGCAAGTAGGAGCGGACATATTGCCGTCCAGGTCGGCAACCACGCAATAGGTGTAAACCATTTCTACAAACACTTCGTCAGTGTAGTTGTTTTGGGCGGTTTGGCCAATCTCTACACCGTTGCGGTAGATGTGGAACAGAGCATCGTCGCGGAACGAGGTGTTCCAGTAGAGGGTGATGTTGTGGCCGCTGATTTCGCCAGTCAGGTTAGTGACGGGGGCAACAACGATGGGAGAGCTGCTGCCGCAGCTGCAGTCGAATGAATAAGGCAGGCAACTTCCGACGTTGGAGCAGTTCAGAATTTCGTTGCCGTCTTCATAATGGATGACGAAGGAGCATTCGCTGTCCCAACTGCTGCCACTGTGCCAGCTGAGGCTAACATTGGTGCCGTTGCCAATCTCGATGGTGTAGGTGGCGTTTGAACCGCTGCTGATGGTGAGGTTCTGCGAAGGCGTACCGTCGCTGAAACTGACGGTCATATAGGAGTTGTTCCAGCCATCACCATAGCTGTCGCTCAGGTCGAAGACGACATTACAGCTGTTCTTCAGGGTACCGCTACCTTCAGCGATGAGACCACCGTCGGCTTCAAGGACGAAGGAGAGTTGGATTTGCTCGGTTTCGGGGCACTCGGGAGCGATATTGACATTGAAGACGCACATGGCTTCGCCGTTCGGGTCAATGGTGCCAGCCTCGAAGGTGGTGTTCCCGAAGGTGACGTATGAGCTTTCAGAGTTGATGCGGCAAATGGCATTGGAGGCTCTGTAGTGTCCGGCGTTCTTGAAGATGGCAGTCACGCTGACAGTTTCACCGGGGACGAAACCATTAGGAGTTAAGCAGCTGACGAATTCCAAAGCGGCTTCACCGGCGGTGATGATGGCTTTGCCTTCCCAAGTTTCGCTGCCGCAGGTGGCGGTGGTGTTGATGGTGAAGCGTGTGCCATCGGCCACACCGTTAGCGATGCTGTAGCTGAAACCGTTCACGGTGACAGTGGCTTCAGGAGCGAGGTTGTCGAACGAAGCGGTGTTGTTGATGAAGGTCAGGTTGTTGTCGTCGCAGCTCAAGGTGACGTTGGTGGTGCCACCAGTGGCATCCGTACCGACGTTCTTGAAGGTGATGCTCAGGTTCGTCTGGTCGCCGACGTGAGCATTGGCGGGAGTGTAGCTGTCAACGCTGATGAATGGGCCTTCCAAAGCAGCAGCAGGAATGGTGGCAATGTACGGGATCTTGTCGACTCCGGTGACGCAGATGGTCACTTCGCCGCCAGAGGTGATAGGCTCGATGGCGATGTCGGTGGTGCCAGTCTCGTCGATGGTGCCAGCGCCATAGAGGACACCGTCCTTGCTGATACCGACGTATGAGCCAGGTTCAGCTGACACGGTGAAGTAGTCTAAGCCAATGGGCAGGATGGCCATGTGGCTCACGTTGTTTTCGGTGGGTTGCACACGGAAGGGCAGGATGGAGCCGTCGCCCAAGGTGTGATAGGCTTGCCAGTTGTAGAGCGTGCTGCAGTGAAGTTCATAGCCGAGGGCTTGGGCGGCATTGCCGGCCAGGTTGCCGATGAACATCAAGGAAGTGACTGTTTTGTAGGCATCGTCAGTCCACATGGCATCGTAGAAGCCCATCGTGGTCTCTTCGTAGGAAGGCATTGTGCCGTCATGACGGTTGGTGGCGCCAACGCCGAAGTAGTAGTCGTTCAGCCAGTAGGTGGAAGGGCAGGAGCCGATGTAGGCAAAGGCGGCCTTCTTGGGGGCGCGAACCATAGCTTCACCGAAGCTGGTGCCACTGATGCCCCAGTCTGCAGCCTCGCAGCAGTTACCCATAGCGAGGAAGTACTTGTCTTGGTTGGTCAGGTTGTTGACATCGTTAACGGTGAATTGCGGGCCAGCCCAGCTGGTGTTGGAACCGTGGGCAGTGTAGTTGGCAAAACCGACACCCGTGTTCAGGTGACTGTAGCAGCCAGAATACTGGCCGTGGCTGTATTCATACACATTGGCGTAGCCGTGTTCTTCGTTGTAATAATAGTTGGTGGCGTACCAAATGGTGGGACGGCCCACAGTGACACCCCAGCCGCTGTCTTCACCGGCGATGAGGAGCACATTGTTTAGGTAGCTCGGGTCGGGCATGGTGTATTGTTCATACTCCAAGGCCTTTTCAAGCATGGAGATCATTTGGTCGGGGTTTTCAGCGGGGAAACGGCTGTGGTACATGTCGGGGTACTCGTCGCCGTCGACGCTCGAATACTGGAGGTCGGTGACGCAGTGGGTCTCGCTACCGGTGGCACTGGCAGCCACTTGACCCTTGTCGCCCATAATCATGAGGAAGGTGGGAGCGGTTTGTGCATAACGCTCTTGGATGAAGCTGCGGATGGCAGCGGCAGTGGTGCCGATTTCATCGGTATAATAAACGTCAACATAGAAACCCTTCATAGTCTTCCAGGCCAACCAATCTTGGATGCAATTTTCAAACATACGGTCGGTGATGACCAGCATGTGGACGGGGTTCTGCCACAGGTCGGGGTGTTGCTCATACACATCGTCGCGCCAGTTGAACATCTGGCCGTAGATATTGGCGAAGTAGGGGCTGAAAGTGCGGGCAAACTCGTCGTAGGCAGCCGACTTGTCGTATTGGCTATAACGCACTTCAACTTCGATGTTGTTGTAAACACGGATGCGGTTGGAGGCGGCGTCATAATGCACAGGGTTGATGGTCAGGTCAGCGACTTGGATACCACGCATCGTGCCTTTGATTTCGGCCAAAGCGATGGGACGCTGGACAAATCCTTTGGTGGCATAGGCTTTTTCGCTGTAGGCAAAAGGAACTTCCTCGGGCTTCTGGTCCTTGCGGATCATGGGCTGCATAGGAGTAATCTTGTTGATGCCGAAATCGGCCAGATTGTAGGTGGTGGTGGTGAAGCTCTTCACTTCCAATGACTCAATCTTGGCACCATAAGGCACAGCAACCAGTTTGTTGACGACAGGCAGCATAGGCTCGCCAACATTACCGATAGGGTAGGTGCCTTCCATCGTGAGGGTGGAGAACACGCCCTTTTCGGTGTTGACCTCAGCAGCCTTGATGCCGTTGAAGGAGAAGGTGGCAGTGAAGCCATCTTCAGTCACATTGGCGCACTTTTGCGCCGCATTGGTACGGAAGTCGATGCGGCCTTGGGCCATCGCTTGGGTACCAAACAACATTCCCGTCAAAAGGAACATCGCAGTAATGATACTGAATCTCTTCATTTTTAAATGGTTAGTTTGTTATAGATATTGTATGTTGATTGTGTCGGACTTAAATTGAAACGGCAAAAATAATGATTTTTTTGTTTTGTGGCTTGAATAATGTGGAAAACTATTTCCTTTTTAGGATGTTTTTATACTGCTTGTTGTCGCCAAGCACTTCCATAGCTTTCTGGATGCCTGGGTCGACGGAGGCCATCACTTGGTAATATTGCTGTGTTTCCCAAACATTACGGGCGATGAGAGCCTTGATTTGAAGGAGGATGAACATCTCGGAGTGGGCATACTGCTCGTCGTTCCATTCTACCTTGGCTTCTTCGGCTGCTTTCTTCAATCCTTCGACGAGGTCTTTCCCAACGTTGAAATCCTTGTTGAAATGCTCGAAGTCGCCATATTGCTTCTTGATTTCGTCGCGATGCTTCAGACCGTAGTCGGTGGTGAAACGGTTGAGTGCGCCCTTGCGGACGAGGTTGGTGTAGAGCTTGCTGTTGTAGGCTGTGTCGATGGGGACGAAGAGGTCGGGCATGATGCCGCCGCCTCCGTATACGGTGCGACCACCGTCGGTCTTGTATTTCAGCGAGTCGGGGAATTGGATGCTGTCAGCGTGGAAGTATTCGCCGTGTTCGAGGCGCTTGGTCATTTCCTTGGCATATTCTTCAACACCTCCTTCGTAGGGACGTTGGATGCAGCGGCCTGAAGGGGTATGGTAGCGCGAAGTGGTGAGGCGGATTTGTGAGCCGTCGGGCAGGTTGAAAGGTCTTTGCACCAGACCTTTGCCGAACGAACGCCGCCCGATAACAACGCCGCGGTCGTGATCCTGGATGGCACCGGAGAGGATTTCGCTGGCTGAGGCAGAGCCTTCGTCGATCAGGACGACGAGCCTGCCATCGGTGTAAAGACCTGATTTCGTGCTGCGCCATTCCTGACGGGGTGAGTGTATGCCTTCGGTGAAAACGATGAGTTTGTCCTCGTCGATGAACTGGTCCACCATCTCGATGGCGGTGTTGAGGTAGCCGCCCGTGTTGCCGCGAAGGTCGAAGATGAGCGACTCCATTCCATCGGCTTGCAGCTTGGCAAAAGCTTCCTTGAATTCTTTGGTTGACTCTTGCGCGAAACGGTCGAGCTTGATGTAACCGATGTGATTGTCGAGCATATAGGCCGCATTGATGCTGTTCAGCGGTATTTTGTCGCGGGTGATTTCAAAGTCGAGGAGCTCGGGGTCGTTGCCGCGTTTGATGCTTACGGTGACTTTGGTGCCTTTCTTGCCACGAAGGTGTTTCTGCACATATTCGTTGTCAATCTTCTTGCCTACGGATTCCTCACCGTCAATCTTGATGAACTGGTCACCGGCCATGATGCCCACTTTCTCTGAAGGGCCGCCGGCAACGGGGCTGATGACGGTGATGGTGTCGCGGATAAGCTGGTAGGTCACACCGATGCCCTCGAAGCTGCCCACGAGGGGTTCGTTGGCCTTCTCCACATCCTTTTTTGAGATGTAGGCCGAGTGGGGGTCGAGTTCCCTCAATGCGGCGACGATGGCATCTTCCACTATCTTCTCGCTGTTGGCGGTATCGACATAGAAATTATCAATAAGGTAAAGCGTTGTGGCGAACTTCTGCGCGTTCATCTGCGCCTTCGACTGGGGTTTTTGGCTTTGGGCTGATGCGAAAAGTGTCGCAAAAACTAATGTGCTTGTAAATAATAGTTTGATATTCATTGCTCTTATTTCAGTATGTCTAAATTCATCTGTTTGTCGTAACTGCCGTCTTCAAAGATTTCGAAGTCTATGGTATAGATTTCCTTCCCGATGGAATATTTGATTTGACCTTTGCCGACAAAGAGGCTGGCAGCAGTCAACTTGCTAGGGTGAACGCTAAGTCCTGTGGCGTAACAATAGGCTAACAGCACTTTTGCGTTTTTATTGCCTTTCAGTGCGGCTTGGGTCAAACAATCTATGGCTTCGTTGTTGGCCTTGTATGAACTGTTTTCGAAAAGCATCTGGAATCCCTTCTGATAGAGCTTATCTGCTTCGGTCTTGATATTCTTTTTCGTAAGCGGTTCGATAAGAACGGAATGCTTTTTCGAGGTCTCAGGCGTTTTGATTTGGCTTAGAAGAGCAGCATTTTCGGCAATACCCCTTTGTTCGTTGGCTTGGTCCTGCCAGTATTTCTTCATCTCAGGATTCTTTTCGACCCCAAGACCATAATGGTAATTCATGCTTAGGGCATATTGGGCTTCCATCAAGCCTTGTTCAGCAGCTTTTCTGAACCATTGCGTTGAAAGATTATAGTCGCAAGGGACACCTGTACCCTCAAGATAACATTGCCCTATCAGATATTGGGCCTGTGGAATGCCGTGATTGGCAGCTTCCCGGATCCAGTAAAGCGCCAAAGAGTCGTTTTTTGTTCCGAACTCCCCGTTAAGATAGACGGTACCTAAATTAAAGGCCGCCCGGTACTGGTTGTGGCTGACGGCGCGTTCGTACCATCGGATGCATTCCTCGGGGTTGCTGGGTATGGTAGTGTCAAACTGGTAAATCATGCCTAACATGAGTTCGGCATCGCTTGAACCTTTATCGGCGGCAATCGTGTAATAGTGGATGGCTTTTTCGGGGTCTTGCTCAACGCCCAAACCGTTCAAGTAGCATAACCCCAAATTGTTATAAGCGTATATGCAATCTTGTTCGGCAGACTTTTGGAACCATTTGAAAGCTTCCTTAAAATCCTGAGTTTCCAAATAATAGACCCCCAAGTCGTTCTGCGCTCCGCTGTCGCCCGCTTTGGCTTCAGCCTTCAATGAATAAAGGTAGTCGTCTTGAAGCTGAAGACAAGAAGATGCCATAGACAACAGAAAGAGGCAGAGGAAGGAGAATATGAAAGACTTCGATGAATTCATGAGTTTGTATGGGCTGTTATTGAAGTCTAAAATCAACGGGAAGAGTGTAATAAACTCTGGCTTTCTTGCCATCAGCGGTCACACCTGGAACCCATTTTGGCATCAAACCGATGACGCGAAGCGCCTCTTCGGTGCATCCGCCGCCCACTCCTTTTAGAACCTCTATGTTTGATAGTGAGCCGTCGGTCTCAACAACGAACTTGACGTAAACTTTCCCACAATATCCGTCTTCTCTTGCACGTTGTGGATACCTGACGTTTTTTGCCAGGAACATATACATAAAGGCATCTCCGCCAGGAAATGATGGCATCTTGTCTACAATAGTGTAAATCGTAGTGTCATTGACAGGCACATTCATACTCGTTTCTTCTTGTGCTTGAGCGACAGAGGCAAAGCAAAACAGACAAAATAATATTGTGATAATACTACTAAAGGGTTTCATAGGTGATGAAATATAGGTTGCAAAATTACGATTTTTCTTGAAAAGTTGGGCGATTCATCGAAATTGATTATCTTTGCGCTGCGCAATTATAATGAAATAGGAGTTATGCTATTGGATCGGATGTCATATAATCTACAAAAGATGGAGCGAAACCCAAAGTATAAGAAGTGGTTGCGGGGAATACGGGGAGCTGGATTTGCTGTTGGAGGGTCGATTAGCATGTGGGCATCAATCTTCATGTTTATAACTCTTTATTTCTCATTGAGGGATGAATGGGATAAAAACACTAATCTAATCCTATCGATTATTTGGTTTGTTCTGTCTCTGCTGGGATTTGTTGTTGGAAGCGTCCTTGAATACAGATTAAGCTATAATAGATTAAAGAAAGGAAACAATAGACTGCCAGATAAGACAATTAGGAAATTGAATGTCTGTTTAGTGATACTTCCTTTTTGGATATTCATAGTAGCAATTATTGGCTTCGGCCTTTTCTTTATTGTACATTCGATAGTCAAGTAGACCGTAAGCGGGATATTACTTATATCAGACGTGCGTTGGATCAGGGTCGGTTTCCTTGTATTGCTCTTTAATCACTCCAATTACTCTGTCAATAAAATCTTCCGTTTCGGCGATACGAGGGACTGTGTCTTCCTCAGTGGCATAGTAGGTGCAGTTATAGTCAGCTTTTTCGCGTAATGTCTGCATTTGCGAATAGAAAGCGCCGTCGCTTATTGGAAGGATTCCCGTCTTAATGAAGTATTGATGAAACTGTATTACAGTGCCTTGATGTGAGCCCGCAGGATAGCCCTCGCTGATAAGTAGGGCAGTCACTGCATGATATGCAGAATAAAACAACCTATTAGCAATATTGTTCCAAAGTCCTGCCTGCCTCAAAATTTTAATTTCAGCAAAAGTCCTTCTGGATTTCTCGATTTCCAGTCCAACGACGATTCTTCTTTCTTCTTCGTTTAATCTCATATCAAAACAATTTTGTCGTGTTCCACATTTTTGTAATAAGGAAGGAAAGTCATGGCATTCCATTCCTGTTTCGAATAGGTCTGAACGCTGAAATACTCTCCCAAGTCAAAACCAAGTTCCATAATTGGGTAGGCAATATTTTGAAAATCAGCAGCTTCTTGAGGACGGTTGAGCAAGATAAGCAAATCCCAATCGGAATCCTCACGAAAATCGCCACGGGCGCGGGAACCGTATAGCAGCAAGTGTGCATCTTCTGGAAGGACTTGCCTGCCAATGCGTTGAATTTGGTGTATGATATCAGTGTGGCTCATGTATTGAGTTATTGTGGTGCAAAGTTACACAAATTTTTTTTATTGCTGTCTCAAAATCTCAGAAGCTGTAGTTTGCTGATTTTGGTTGTCACTTCAGCGTCTTACGACTGATCCAAGTTGACGGGTTAATAAATTTAGACTGTTATAAGTTGTCAGCCGCTTTTTCCTCGACTGGTTTTTGTTTACTCTGATTGCAGAACCGGAGCTTTTGGTTTGCCGCTGCAAAAATATGCATTTTTCATCACACCGCCACTTTTTGTTCCCTTCTGATGGCATCTTCCCTCCAAGAGTGCCAGTGACGCTTCATGTCACCGCTCATCTGGTGAGCCTGGTCGGGCGTGTGCCAGTCGAGGCTGCTGTGCGGACGCTCCGAGTTGTAGAACAGGATGGCACTTTCGACCGCTGCAGTCACCTGCTCCAGGCTGGTAAACGTCTGTCCATGAAGGAGCTCGTTCTTGACGGTATTGTTGATGCGCTCGGCCATGATGCCGACCTTTTCCGACGGGCCTCCTGCTGTGGGGCTGATGACGGTGACGGTGTCGCGGATAAGCTGGTAGGTTACGAAAAGAGGCAAACAAGAGCCAGGTAAAACAATTTCAATGATTTCATGAGATGATATGTGTTTATTGCCATTTATTCCTCTTCTGTTTCTTTTATAACGTCTTCTTTTACAATGTCTTTGTTGTCTTCGTTTCTACTGTCGTCGTTAATCAGATGCACATCGCACTGCGGGAACGGTATGGTGATGTTCGCGTTGTTGAGTGCCTCGTATATCACTTCTTTCGAGTGGTCGATGTATCCAATGCGTTCGGCAACCAGCACGTGTTGCTTCACGGCAATGTCGACCGAGCTCTCGCTCATTTCGTTCACGACCACTTTGATGCCATATTTCGGTTCGACGATTTCGCGGCCATAGCGGTCCTTCGTACGCATTTGCTGCATGGCTTCCACCAGCACTTCGCGCACCTTCTTGATATCGGTTCCGTAAGCCACTCCGACGATAATCTTGGTGAACTCGTAAGAGTTGTTGCGGGTGAGGTTGTTGAAGTTCTTGCCGAAGAGCGAGGCGTTGAGGAACGACATTTCGGTGCCTTCAAGGGTCTCCACCTGTACGAACTGGTAGTTGATGGCGATGACGCGTCCGCGTATGCCGTCACATTCAATCCAGTCGCCTACGCGCAAACGACCTCCCATCAGCTGGATGCCATAGATGAAGTTGTTGAGGATGTCCTTGAGGGCGAGACCGATACCAGCCGACAAACCACCGGCCACCAAACTCAACGATCCCATCGGAATCCGGCAAACGGCTACGAAAACAACGGCGTAGGACATCCAAACCAGGACGCTGATGATGCTGTTGCCCAACGACAGGTTGATTTCATTGTCGCGGATAGTGGTGCGGTTGTGCTTGCGCATGAAGGTCGTGTAGCAAAGGTATTGATAGATGGCGTGAACCGCCTTATTCAAGTAGCGCAGGGCGAAAAACAGAATCATTAGTCCGATGATGCTCCTGCCAGAGATGCGCAGTGTGGCAACCCCGTTTTTGTCCACCAACTGGACAAAGGGGATGTTGAAAATCTTCTCGTACAGGTCGTCAAAGTCAAAGATGTCAATCGACATGTGTACGCAGAACGGGATGGAAAGCAGCAATAAGGCGGGAATAGTCACCTGTCTGAGGAATTCATAGAACCAAGTGGCGCCAAACAGCAGCGACTCGCGGTCGGCTCCTGACACGTAAGTGATACGCTCACGCATGGAGTCGACGCGTTTTTTCAATCTCCGCTCCTTGTAGTGGCTCATCATGTCGGTGATGCAGAGGATGGTGAGCAGAACGGCCAGCTGGAAGTACCACCAAACGAGGATAAGCAAGGCGATAAAGGTGTAGCCCATGAATGACGCTGTGAAGGCAATGACATAGATGATGAGCGAGACCCAGCCCAAAACGCTGTCGACGGGTGTGGCTTTGCCGCTTTCCTTGATGCAGAAGAACAGCTGACGCAACACAATCAGCGACAGAATGGGGGGTAACAGAAGCACCATCAGTTTGTCGGGGACGTAAGCGTTACGGCATACGATGATTACCAGCGCGATGACGAAGGTAGGGATGTAGAGGCGGATGCCGTTCTTGATCTGTTCGGGCTTCACGCGCAGCAGCAACGAACCAGTGATGGCAATGAGCAGCCATAGGAAGGTGTTGAAGTGCTTGACAACCAACTCCATGTATTCAATGGTTCCCATTGCCAAAAAGAAACCAACCAAAAGGAAATACACAATGGAGCCCACCAGTATAGAGGTTATTGTCCGTTTGTTTTTCGGGAATAGATTTCTGCGCCTGAAAATGAGGCTAAGCAACATGATGATTAGGAAAGTTGCCAACCAGGCTGTGAACAGAAAGAACAATAGCATAATGCAGACAAACAGCAGATAGGCATTTGCGCCTTTGCTGGTGAGATTGCCAAAATACCTGTCGATTTCGCTGTCCTCATCCTCATCGGCTGGCGAAAGGGCTGAAGCGGAGTCGCCTCGTGCCAATGACATTGTGTCTGCCGGATAGTCGATGAGCAGGGAGTCGGGGATTGGCAAAACATCCGATGTACTGTCGTTGAAAATTTCTTCGAAATCGTATTGGCTCCGCAGGTCTATCAGGGTTTTTGCCCAGTAGGTTTTGGGGTCGGCTATAATGCTGAGGAAAGGCGTTTGGCCGTCCACAAAGAAGTATTTCTCCAGTTCGCGGTAGCGTGATTCGGCATAGTCGTAGGATTCCTTCAAGCGCATAAAGGCTTCCTGATAGTGAACGCTGTCGGCAACGATGGTGGCGCGGTTGTCGGCATACATCTTCAAGAGTTCTGAAGTGTATTTTATGCAGGAGTCGCGATAGATTTCCCCTTCCTCGTCCAAGACAAAGGGTGCCGACAACGAGTCTTTGGTGGCAATCATGATAACCTCCCTCTCAAGGGCAGTGGCTGTGCTTAAAAACTGTAAGTCAATCGAGTCGTTGTGATACAACAGGCTGTCGGGAATGATTTCAAACTCGATTTCCTGCATCATGGGAGGAAGCCGACGGAGGGCTTCAAGCAGACGTGCGTAACGGTCGATTTCGATGTTCAGGTTGTTCACGATGTGGTCGTAGGGCTTCCTGTCTTTGCTGAAATCCTTGAATTCCGTAGTCACCTTTTTCAGGGCGTATGCCAAATCGAAGGTCATCTCCAGTTCCTGGGTATAAAGCAGTATGGAGAGTTCGTTTGTTTTGGTGATGATGTCAATCATCTTCTGATGCTGGCGTTCATTTTCTTCGTCGAAGCGTCCCTGCATCTCGTCGCGTTGATCATAGACCATTTTTAGTTCAATGCTAAGATCCTTAAGGGTCTCCGTCAAAGGACGCCCGTTCACGATGGAAAAGAGCGGGACAGAGAGCACCAGAAGTGTGATGATGAGTGCCAGTGTTTTCTTTTGTTTGTTCATTGAACTTTTTGTGGCTGTGATTGGCTGCAAAAATACGTAAAAATGCGGAATTCTTTTGGTGGATAAACAAATTTATTGTCTCACAATCTCAAAAGTGTTGTTCTCGTGAAGTTTGATGATGGTCGAGCTCTTGGGCTTGCAGAAACTGTCGTGGTAGAGCTGTACCACATAATCGACTGTGTTTTTGATTTCGTCACAGATGTCGCTGAAAATCATCGATGAAGGTTGACCAGTCAGGTTGGCCGATGTCGAGGTGATGGGTTTGCCGAGTTGGCGGATGACTTCCTTGCAGAACTCGTTGTCCACCACGCGGATGCAAATGCTTTTGTCGTCTGAAACGGCCTTGGCCAGGTTTTTGCTTTCGGGGTAGATGATGCTCAGCGGACTTTTGGCACCCTTGATAAGGTCGTAGGCGATGGCTGGCACGCTGACTACATAATCCTGAAGCCTTTCTGCCGAATCAACGAGGATGATGAGGCTTTTGTTGAGAGGGCGTTGCTTGACGGCGTAAACCCGCAGGCAGGCTTTGTTGTTGGTAGCGTCGCAGCCCACACCCCAGATGGTGTCGGTGGGGTAGAGGATGGTCTTTCCGGCTTTCAACACCGCAACGGTGCGTTCCACTTCTTCTTCAAACAGTTGGTCCATTTTGCTTGGTTTTTTCTCTTAACAGATTATATTTATGTCGGTTGGCTTGTTTCATCGTGCGGCAGATGCTGAGTCCCGTCTTGCCGTAGAGGAAGCCACCTTTTATAATATAGGTGCGGATGAAATTGATGCCCGGGCTGAACAGATAAGGCAGCAGGCCTGTTTTCTTGCTGCGCTCGTAGTAGGACTGCGCGCCTAATTCGGCGAAGTGGAACTGCTGCTTGCGGAAGGCCTCGGGCGTGTCCCACGAGTAATGCAGCAGGTCGCCTTTCAGGAGGGTCTTCTTCGGCTCGCTTTTGTAGTTCAGCCACTCGTGGATGATGCCTTCCCATTGGGCGAAGCCGCGCTGCCAGATGCGGACTTTGGTCTCGGGATAGAGGCCGCAGCCTTTGATCCATTGGCCGCAGTAGTTGTTCAGACGGTTCATGGCGAAGACCTCGTTTTCAGCGATTTCTTTGGTCTTGAGGGTGGCGATGGAGGTCTTCAACTCGTCAGATAGAGCCTCGTCGGCATCGATGGAGAAGATGAGGTCGCAGGTGGCGAGGCCGTCAGCAAGGTTTTTCTGGTCGGAATAGCCCAGCCAGTCTTGCAGGAAGAACTTGGCTCCATACTGACGGCAGACAGCCTCAGTCGCATCGGTGGAATGCGAGTCGACGACGATAATCTCGTCGGCAATATCCTTCACAGAATCAAGGCATTGGCCTATCTTCTGCTCTTCGTTGAAGGTGATGATGACGACTGAGAGGGTGTTCATTTTCGCAAATTTTGCGCAAAAATAATCTTTCTTTGGGATTGCATCGCAAGAATGTTCAACATTTTGTCAGGATGTTGAATTGTTGATTGTTGAATTGTTGAATTGTTGATTGTTGATTGTTGAATTGTTGCCTGCCGGACGCGTAGCCTTGTCGTCGCTTTGCGCTTCCCCCGCTGAGAGGGGGTGCCCAACGGGCGGGGGAGTCTGACAGCCGCTTCGCGTCGTTGCGAGGAACGAAGCAATCTAGGCCGTCACTTTTGCAGAACCTGTTTCCGATTCCAACCGAGTCGTCTGTAGCTCACATGGATGAACGTCGGGTAAATGATCAGTTGGTCGAACTTGCCGTTGGCGATGAGGATGCGGGCCAGTTCAGGCAGGTCGGACTCGTTGCCGATGACGGGCTGGATGTCCGCCGCTTCGCCGCGCATGTGCTGGCTGTTGGGGCTGCCGCCCACGAGGCGGTTGAGCTTGGGGCAGCGGTAGCCGCTGTTGACGCGGATGGGGCGTCCGTAGGCCTCCCGAAGGGGGTCGAGAACCTCGTCGACCAAGGCCCTGAGGTTCTCTTCCGCCTCCTTGGGGGCACCGTTCCAGAGCTTGTTTTTTAGAGCGGTGTCGCTCTTCAAAAGCTCGCTGATGGTGAAGTGCTTCATAATCTTTGTGTTGTTTTTTGACTGCGGGACGCGAGACTGCGCGAAGCGCGGCTGAATTATTCGGTGTCGTTGCCGCCGCCGCTGCTCTTGGTGAAGGTCTTGCTGGCGACCGAGCTGCTCACTTCGTCCTTGATGGCGATGGCCTTCACGGTGGTGGTGGCGCTCAGGGTGAAGGGCTCGGTGTAGAGCGTGCTGCCGCTGGTGGGCGTGCTGCCGTCCGTGGTGTAGTAGACACGGGCGCCTTCAGGCTCGGTGATGGTCACCTGGGTCGTCTCGGCGAAGGGCGTGGTGCCGCTGATGGTGGGAGCCGCCACGGTGGGCGTTTCGTTGCCGCCGGTGCTTCCGCTGTTGCCAGCGTTGGAGCCGTTGCCGCCAGTCTCTGAGCCCGTCGAGGTGCCGCTGTTGCTGCCGCTCTGGCTGCCCGAGTTCACCTTGTGGTAGCTGGGCACTACCAGGGTGCCTTGGGTGCAGAGGCATTGGGTGGCGGAGGCCAGTCCGTCGTTGAACGAGGCGGCACCGACGGTGAAGCCATAGGCCACGATGCCCTTGCCGTCCCACTTGGCGGGCAGGTTGACGGTGAGGTTGCCCTCGCTGCTGCGGGTGCCTGCCACGAAGCAGCGGGCGTCGCCCAGCTCGGGGCAGTAGGCCGCGATGTAGACGCGGTCGGAGGCAGAGACGCGGCGGCCGTAGAGGTTGTTGTCGCTGATGGCGACGGTCAGCACGTTGCCGCTGATGGAGGCTTGGCCGAAGTCAACGCCCATGAGTCGACCCGAAGAGAGCTGCAGGTTCTCGAAGTCGAGGCCCAGTGCCTCGGGGTCGCTGCCGCTGACGAGGCCGATGTTGTACTTCACGAACAGCCCGTTCTGGGTGCTGCGCTGCTTGTTGGCCTCCTGGCGGTAGCCTTCGTAGATGGCCTCATAGAGGTCGCTGCCGACGAGGGTGATGAGGGCGAAGCGGGCGCGTTGCAGCTGCTGCTCCTGCGAGCGCGACTTGTTGCCGTTTTGCGTGAGGGCGCGTTGGATGTTCTTGCCCTTCCAGTTGTACCCGACCACATTGCCGAGTTTTCCGATGAATCCTGAGGTAATACCCCAATTTGATTTTGCCATAGTTTTTGGTTTTTGATGGTTAGTAATTTTGGTTTTTGGTTCTTGTGTGCTTCACCGCCGAGCGCTCACTTGCGGCTAACACGATGCAAAAATACGACGAAATTTCTCCGGTTGCCAGCGAAGTTATTTATATATAAATAACTATCAGTCAAGTGATTGATAACGACAGATATGCTTGCTGTTTTTCTCTGATATCAGGGAGAAACAGGGAGAAAACAGGCAAAGGGCGGGGAGCTGGCAGGGAGCAAAAACGTCAATCGTCAATCGTAAATTCCTATGTTTTCTGATTTCGGGGAGGGGATTTTTTACTAATTAATAAAGTAATATAAATTCATTAATTAATTATTAATAAGGTATACTTCCTCTCCCCTGCC
>JAILDR010000132.1 GCA_024689285.1 Bacteroidales bacterium
TCTTCACCGACCGCGCCATCTATCGTCCCGGTCAGACCGTTTACTTCCAAGGTATCGTGACGCGCCGCCAAGGTGAAGACTTGAGCCTTGTGAACAATTATTCGGAAAAGGTTTCTTTCCGCGATGCCAACTGGCAAGAGAACAGTTCGGCCAACTTTAACACCGATGAATACGGCTCATTCAGCGGCTCTTTTGTCATCCCCACCGACAGGCTGAACGGCGTGTTCCACCTCAACGCCAATCGTGGCAGCGTGACCATCCGTGTGGAGGAATACAAACGCCCGACTTTCGAGGTGACTTTTGAACAGCCGAAAGAGCAATACAAACTGAACCAAGAAGTTACAGTGCGCGGCGACGTGAAAGCCTACGCCGGTTTCGGCTTGGACGATGTGGAATACAGCTACCGTGTCGTCCGCAAGACCTCCTTCCCGTGGCGTTGCTGGTGGTGGTGGTACCCCGTCGTCGATGACGAGCAAATCACCCACGGCAAGGCACGCACCGACGAGAACGGCAAGTTCGCCATCACCTTCAACTTGAAGCCTTCCAAGACCATTGCGCCCGAGAAACAGCCTATGTTCACCTACGAAATCGAGGTGACCGCCACGAGCAAGCAGGGCGAAACCCACGCCGACACTTACAGCATCCGCGCGGGCTACAACGAAATCGCCATCAGCACCGACCTGCCTCGCACTATCGAGAAATCAGACCTCGGCAAGTACCAAATCACGGTGAGCAACCTCAGCTGGCAGCCCGCCAAGAGCCGTATCTCGCGCAAGATTTACCGCTACGACGACCTTGCCAAGATTAATTATTTTGAAGCAATGCAACATCTTGAAATCCTTGACCGACAAATGTTTAGTGACGAAGAATTGAACAGGCTCTTCCCTGAATATAGTTTCTATGACAAGCGAACCAAGACTTTGGTCGATGAGGCCGAAATTATGGTGGACGACAAGGCCAAGTTCTTGGAAGGCAAGACTTTGGAACCTGGAAATTATGTCGTGGAACTGAAGAGTTTGGACGACCCCTTGGCCGTTACGACGGAGGAATTCACCCTTTACGAGAATCAGGCCCAAAAAATGCCCTATACCACTATGGTTTGGAGCGATGTGGACAAATCGACCGCCCATCCCGGCGACGAAATCAAGTTCAGCATCGGCAGTTCAGCCAAGGATGTGGATATTTGGGTGCAGTTGCTCCACGGCGACGAAATCCGTTTTGACAAGAAAATCACGGTCAGCAACGCGGTGCAGAACTTTACTTATAAGGTGACCGAAGGCGACCGTGGCGGCCTCGATTTCCGTTATGTCCTTGTGAAGGAAAATGCTTTCAGAACTTCGGACGATCATATTTCCGTGCCTTTCGACAACTACGATTTGGACGTGAAATTGGCCACCGTGCGCGACAAACTCAGTCACGGAGCCGAAGAGACTTGGGAAGTAACGGTAAGCGACTACAAGAAAAAGCCTTTGGAAGCCGCTTTACTGGCAGGAATGTATGATGCCTCGTTGGATGAATTTGAACGCAATTACTGGAGTTTCAGTATGTCGCCTTGGGGCACACGCAGTTACAGATTTTCCACTTGTGCACACAACTTTACCTCATCCAACACAAGCTTGGAATATCTCTATTATTTCGTCGAACTCTTCAATTTCAGCCTGCCCTCCGATGCACCTTTCTTCGATTTCGGATATGGTTTCGGCGCGCGCCGATATAGAAAAGGCGGACGTGTGATGTATGATTATGTTGAGGAATCGGCACCTATGATGGCTGGAGCGGTGTTGGAAAAGTCTTCTAATGCAGTGGATTATGAAATCCCCTTGGTGGCACAAAACGCTGTGGATGAAGAAATGGTTATGGCAGATGGAGATAACGAAGTAATGTTTTATGAAGTCACTGAATCGGGAAAGTCCAAGGAACACGCCGAGCCAACCCTCCGCGAGAACTTCAACGAGACGGCCTTCTTCTTCCCGCAACTGCGTACCAACAAGGACGGAAGCGCGACCTTCAGTTTCACTATGCCCGACGCCCTCACGCGCTGGCGCCTGATGCTGATGGCCTACACCAAAGACCGCAAGACGGGCAGCAAGGATTACACTTTCACTTCCTCCAAACCCGTGATGATTATGGCCGATATGCCGCGCTATATGTACGACAATGATGAACTTTGGTTCGTGGCCAACGTCATCAACACGGGCGACGAGCCTGTGACTCCCAAGGCGAAACTCGAAATCTTTGATGCGGGAACGATGCAACCCATTAATATGATTGTCTCCAACGCCATAATCCCGATGGAAACCATCCAACCCGGTCGTAGCAAGGAAGTGCGCTGGAAGGTGAAGGGACAATATAATTTGAGCCTTTTGGCCTTCCGCTTCACGGCTTACGCGGGACAGTTCAGCGATGCCGAGCAGCACCTCCTGCCCGTGCTGAGCAGCGAGATCTTCATGACGCAGACCCTGCCCATCACCGTGAAGGCCGAAACCGAACAAACCTTTGATTTCGAGGCCATCGCCAACCCCGACAGCCACGAGCGCGACTACAGCCTAACGCTCAACTTCAGCACCAACCCCGTGTGGTACGCCGTGCAGGCCTTGCCTTACCTGGCCAACATCAGCACCGACCGCGCCGAGACCGCCTTCTACGTGTTCTACGCCAACACGCTCTCGTCCTACATCGCCGACCACATCCCGAACCTCTTGAATTACATCAAGAAATGGCAAATCGAAACGCCTGATGCCCTGCTCTCGCAACTCGAAAAAGACCAAGACCTAAAGGCCATCATGCTGCAAGAGACGCCGTGGGTGCTCGAGGCCAAAAGCGAGACCGAGCAGCGCAGCCGTATCGCCACGCTTTTCGAGATCAACACCATCCGTAACCAGCAGACCAACGCCCTGAAGCTCATCGAGCAGAAGCAGAAGTACAACGGCGGCTGGTCGTGGATGGACGGTATGCCCGAAAGCCCCTACATCAGCACCTACATCTTGAGCGGCTTCGGCAAGTTGCAGAATATGGGCGCTTGGGAGTCGCTGAGTAAGGCCGACCAAAACACCGCCCAAAGCATCTGCGACAAGGCCGTGCGTTACCTCGAATACGAGGTGGCCGAGACCTATCGCTATATGAAAGCCCACAGCAAAGGCAAAGACTGGCCCATTGGTTCTAGCACCTTGAACGAACTCTATGCTTTGAGTTTCTTCGATGTACAAAACTCCGACAAGGACTTTGCCAAAGCCAAGGAATACTATCTTAAGAGCCTCGATAAGGAATGGACCTCGTTCAACTTCAACCAACGCTCAAAGGGTGCCTTGGTGCTCTACCGCAACGGCAACGAGAAAACCGCGAAACTGATGATTCAGAGTTTCACGGAGTGCGCTCAGAAGAACGAGCAAATCGGCATGTACTGGCCGAAGAAATACTTCTCGTTTGAGTCGCATATCGCCACGCATGCCAACATCATGGCGGCCTTCGCCGAAATCGACCAGAACCAAGAGATGATTGACGAGTTGCGTGTGTGGCTGCTCACCCAAAAGCAGACCAACAAATGGGAGAACTCCGCCTCCACTGCCGATGCCATCTATGCCCTGCTGATGCGTGGCAGCGACTGGTTTGAGGAAGGCAAGGAAGTCACCCTGCGTTTCGGCAACACACCCATCAGCACCGAGGGCGGCGTGGCCGGCACGGGCTTCATCCAGCGCCGCTGGAACGCCGACGAAGTGACCTCGGAGATGCGCCAACTCACCGTCAACAACCCGACCAACCACTTGGTCTGGGGCGGTTTGTTCCGTCAGTATTTCGTCCCGATTGACGAAGTGAAGAGCGACGAGTCGGGCTTCACCATCAAGCGTGAACTGTTTGTGGAAACCGCGACCGACAAAGGCAAGTTGCTCGTTCCTGTTGAAAAGCAAGCCTTGAAAGTCGGTGACAAGCTCACTGTAAAGATTACCTTTACCAGCCAACAAGACATGAGCTATGTCTTCGTAAAGGATCTCCGAGCTGCTGGCTTCGAGCCAATAGACCAAGTTTCACACTATGAATACAACGACCGCATGAGCTACTATCAGACTAACACCGACACCGATATGCAGTTCTTTATCGAACGTCTGTCCAAAGGCACACACCAGCTTGAGTACAGTATGTTTGTCACCAAGGAAGGCTACCTGAACAATGGTTATGCTATCATTCAATGCCAGTATGCACCCGAGTTCAGCGCGTATTCAGATGGGATGAAAGTGAAAGTTGGCAATTAAGCGTTACTCATCATCAAAATATTCTTTCCATCATTTGCCACTTTTCATCGCTGCGTGCATTTGCCGAACAGCCTTGAAACTGGGAAACGTAGGCTTCCCATTCCGCTTGGCGGGGAAGCTTTGACAGGCGTTCCATATCACGACGCCAATCGAAGTCATCCACCGTATCGCAAATCATGAAGAGAGTTCTCCCCTTGCGGTAAATCTGCATATCCAGAATACCCACTTCACGTTGACCTTCTATGATTTCTGGCCACACGTGAGTGTGAGCTTCGACGTATTTTGTTATCATTTCTTCGTCATCGACAAGAGTAAGGACTTGACAGTATCTTTTCATTTTTTACTTTGACTATTAGCTGTTGGCTTATTTGCTTTTTCTAGCTCGCAAACCATAAACAGCAACTATTATAAAACAAATGAACGGTAATAAATAGCTTACATTGACAGCAGGATGTCCGGCAATAGTGCCGCGGTCTATAATCATCCCTTGCAAAGGCGGCATCAGGGCTCCACCAACAATGGCCATCACGAGGAAAGCGGCACCAAGGGAGGCATCTTCAAGGCTTACGTTTTCCAAAGCGGTGCCGTAGATGGTCGGGAACATCAGGCTCATGAAGAGGCTGATGCCTATCAAGCAATACAATCCAACCTTTCCTACAATTATGATGGCTCCCAATGAACACAGTGCAGCACACATGCCAAAGATAGTCAGCAATTTCCGGCCATCAGTGTATCTCATCAGCCAAGTGGACAGGAAGCGCCCGCAAAGGAAGAAGCACATTGCAATGATGTTGTAGTTTTGCGCTGTAGCTTTACTAATACCAAGATTATCAGCATAATGAATAATAAACGTCCACACCATGATTTGAGCCGCAACATAGAAAACCTGGGCTATTACGCCTTCGCGATAAACCCTGTTATGCCAAAGACGACTCAGAGTGCCTTTGGTGGCAGTTGGCTGTTTTTGGCCATCGGCTGTTGGAACTTTTACAAAAGCTATGACAATCATCATTATGATGACTACGATGCCCAAAGCGACATACGGGTTGCGGATCACTGCCAAATCATGCAAACGGATTTCGGCTTTTTCAGCTTCAGAGAGCATTGGAAAGATGATGTTTCCAGCAGCATCACGTTTGTCGCTCAATAGGTTAGGAAGAACGACCATCGATGCAACGGCCATCCCTGCCAACGACCCCATCGGGTTGAAAGCTTGAGCTAGATTAAGGCGTCGGGTGGCGTTTTCTTTATTTCCCAACGACAAAATAAACGGATTGGCTGTTGTTTCGAGAAATGCCAGTCCGAAGGTCAAGATATAGAGGCTGAAACAGAAAAACGTGAAGCTTTGTTGTGCCGCTGCCGGAATGAAAAGCAACGCACCAATGGCATAAAGTGCCAAACCCAACAAAATTCCACTTTTATAGCTGTATTTTCTGATGAAAAGTGCTGCAGGAATAGCCATAGTAGCATAGCCACCGTAAAATGCGAATTGAATCAAACTTGCTTTCGCCGCTGGAAGCTCCATCAATGTCTGAAATGCCGCCACCATCGGGTTGGTGATGTCATTGGCGAACCCCCAGAGTGCGAAAAGCGTGGTGATTGCTATAAACGGAACCAGGTATTGTCTATTTACAAGATGTTGGCCATTGGCTGTAGGATTGTTGAATCTCATTTTTCTTTGAATATAGTTACAGGCTAAAGGCCAAAGTTTTTAAAACTCGGGTCTTCTAATGGTTAGTCGTATAGCTTCGGGGTGATTTTGGACGAATAGTTCAGCGTTTTCTACAACGCAAGCGAGGTAACCTCCACCACCGGCACCAGGCATTTTGTAAGCAAGAACCTTGTCTTTATATGCGTCGATATAGCTTTGAACACAACCTTGGATCATGGCAGGAAACATTGCTGTTTGGGCGTTGAAGCTATCGCGATAAGCCTCTGCAAATGCCGGCAAATCCTCATGCATAATGGCGTTCCAGCAACGGTCTGCAGCATTGGCAAGAGCCTTCACTTTCGGTTCGGTGATGTCTTTGCCATCAACAACAGAACAACCTGGTTTGCGCGGCTCCATCGGAATCATAACAAGATGCTTCTCAAGCCATTGAAATATCCCTTCATCTTCGCAAGTCTCTATCTTTTCAGGCCAAAAATGGTTGTCATAATAATGACGGCACAATCCCGGTACGCAAATACCTATAGCGTCCTGCGCTCCACTGATGATGCCGTCCTCACGCTCAGGATGGTTCTCGAAGCAAAACACCAGTCGCGCCAACATCTCAGGATCCATATCAGGTAACTTCAAAGGCCATATCCGCTTAATAATGTTTCTGGTGGAAGTTGAAAGTCCACATCTTTCACGCACTTCAAAGGTTGGTTTCAGGCTTATCGTAAGAGCCCAACCAGGAGCATAACATGAAACGTAAGGCTGGTCTATCCAAGTGCCAGCCAGATCCAATCGGGTGGGAATCGTACACAACTGTTCCTTGAGAGAAGTGCTGGAATGGGCTTCCAAGCCCTCATGCGGGTCACGCTTCAACACGATGTATTCCATGCCTCGCGTCTCGCAAAAACAGCGTTTTTCTTCGGAAGCACCATCCTCGTTCACAACCAAAATGTCTGGCTTCAAGAAATCCACCGTTGGAACAAAGTCCATTATACCACTACCGGCATTTATAAATGCATCCTTCACATAACGGATAGCTTTAACCATAAAAAGACGCTCTTTTTCATTATAGAGCGTCTTGTGGTTTTTGTAATGCAGAATGGTGTCATCTGAACCTATACCGACATACAAGTCGCCATACTGTGATGCCTGACGGAAGAACTCGACATGACCGCTGTGCAATAGGTCGTAGCAACCGCTTACAAAGACTTTCTTGCTCATCGCTCAGCTCGCATTGGGTTGTTCAGGAAATCTTCGTAAGCCAAGGCAATACCATCCTCAAGTTCGGTTTTGTAAGTCCAGCCAAGTTTGGTAGCTTTCGAAACATCGAGGAGCTTGCGCGGAGTGCCGTTCGGACGGGTAGTATCCCACTTGATGATGCCTTTATAACCGACCACTTTCGCAACCAGCTCTGTTAATGCTTTAATGGTCAACTCCTTACCAGTCCCAGCATTGACAGTTTCGTTGCCGCTATAGTTATTCATCAAAAAGACACAAAGATTAGCGAGGTCATCCACATAAAGGAACTCACGCAAAGGTGAACCGTCACCCCAACAGGTGACTTCCTGTAAACCATCGACTTTCGCCTCATGGAATCTTCTTATCAAAGCCGGCAAAACATGACTATGCTCAGGATGATAATTGTCGTTGGGACCATAAAGATTCGTCGGCATCACCGAGATATAATCTGTGCCGTATTGGCGGTTCAAATACTCGCAGTATTTCAAGCCTGAAATCTTCGCCAAAGCGTAGGCCTCGTTGGTCTTTTCCAACTCACTTGTGAGCAAGCAACTTTCCGGCATCGGCTGAGGTGCCATTCTCGGATAAATACACGAACTGCCCAAGAATTCCAGCTTTTTGCAGCCGTTTTTCCAAGCGGCATGAATCACATTCATTTCCAAAATCATGTTGTCGTACATGAAATCGGCCAAAGCCGATTGGTTTGCCACGATGCCACCCACTTTCGCTGCGGCGAGGAACACATATTCAGGCTTTTCCTTGGCAAAAAACTTCTCAACTTGATCCTGACGGGTCAAATCCAGCTCTTTGTGTGTTCTCAACACCAAATTGTTATACCCTTGGCGCTGCAGCTCGCGTACTATAGCACTCCCCACCATTCCGCGATGACCTGCTACATATATCTTTGAATTCTTCTCCATACTAATCCTCCATTTGTTCGCGGATATGCATTCTGCGGACTTTTTTCATGTCGTGTGAAACCATAATCTTGACGAGTTCCTCAAAAGAGGTCTTTTGCGGGTTCCAACCAAGCCGTGTCTTGGCTTTCGTTGGGTCACCAAGTAGCTGGTCGACTTCAGCCGGACGGAAATATTTCGGGTCTACTTCAACGAGAGTCTTGCCTGTCTTCACGTCAATGCCTTTTTCATTAACGCCCTCCCCTTCCCATAGCAGCTCCATTCCGACCTCCTTGAATGCCATCGTGCAGAACTCGCGCACAGTGTGATATTGACCAGTTGCAATAACGAAATCTTCAGGTTTAGGCTGCTGAAGGATGAGCCACATACACTCGACGTAATCTTTGGCATAGCCCCAATCACGTAGGGCATTTAGGTTACCCAAGTAGAGCTTGTCCTGAAAGCCTTGGGCAATGCGGGCAGCGGCCAACGTTATCTTTCGTGTAACGAAGTTCTCTCCACGGCGCTCACTCTCATGGTTGAAAAGGATGCCGTTGCAGCAAAACATATTGTAGCTCTCACGATAGTTCTTCATCATCCAGAAACCGTAGAGCTTGGCCACTCCGTATGGCGAACGGGGATAAAACGGCGTTGTCTCTTTCTGAGGCACCTCCTGCACCATACCGAAAAGCTCGCTGGTAGAGGCCTGATAGATGCGGCAGGTATGGGTAAGTCCCGCAATGCGCACCGCCTCCAGCAGACGCAGCACGCCGTTGGCATCCGTATCAGCCGTGAACTCAGGCACATCAAACGACACCTTCACGTGGCTCTGTGCTGCAAGATTATAAATCTCGTCGGGCCTCACTTCAGAGATAATCCTGATAAGTGAACTGCTGTCTGTCATGTCACCCCAGTGCAGGTTCACCAAGCGCTTTTTCTTCATGTCGCGCACCCATTCATCAAGGTAAAGATGCTCTATGCGGCCCGTGTTAAATGAAGAGCTACGGCGCAGAATACCATGCACCTCATAGCCTTTTTCTATCAGAAATTCAGCAAGAAACGATCCGTCTTGGCCCGTAATGCCGGTGATTAATGCTTTTTTCTCCATCTTGCATAATTAAAGTATCAACTGCAAAAATACAGTTTTTCCACATACCTTCAGCCATCCCATGAATTATTGCGTGTTTTTGTGGATTTATTCGGAATAAAAAGAGAATAAGTCATTCAAAGTGATTCATTTTGATTTTACGGCCTGATTACCAAACACCAACTCCATCATGTGTTGATAGAAAGCCGCTTTCTCTTTGATTGGCATAGGATAAGCCCTCGATGACGAGGGCATCCTCCACAGGCGCATGGGCAGCCCATTGATGACGAACTCATTGTATTCACCCATTTTAGGCACTTCAACGCCATAGTCTTCCGTCAGCACCGAGAAGCTCTTTTGTCCCGTGCAGACGATATCGTGGCAAAGCGGGATACGCTCCAGCAAGGCAGAAATATCCGTCTTCTCAACAATTTGAAGGTCTTTGTCAGAAGCGTTGCCCGAAAGCCGTTGCACAGCTGTTGCAGTGTCGAAGATGGCGATTCCCTTCTCGTTGAGAAGCGCTTGAATATCCATGAGTCGGAACGTTTTATGCTCTGCATCCACCAACCGTTGGCTGTCGCCAAAGAACACTTCGCCAAAGATTTCCCACATCATATTGGTGCGATTAGGGTAAAAAAACTCCATACACCACCGCTTTCGAGGTGGCGGGAAGCTTCCCAGCATCAGCAGTTTGGCACGCTCTGGAAGGAACGGTTCCAGTGGATGATGTTCGATAGGGATTCCGGTGGCCATTCTTTTCAACTCAATAAACTACTCTCAACCCTATACATTCCGTACGTAGTACAAGGCATACCACTCCGCAAACTTCCGCAATCCTTCTCTCAACGTAATCTTCGGAGTAAACCCAAAGTCACGCTCCAAAGCAGTAGCATCAGCATACGTTGTAGGCACATCACCTGGCTGCATAGGCACTAACTGCTTATGAGCCTCGAAGTCATAATCCTGCGGCAGCACCCCGGCTCTTAACAATTCCTCTTGCAGGGTCTGCACAAAGTCCAGCAGGTTCTCAGGCTGGCCGCCACCGATGTTATAGACGGCGTAGGGAGCCTCTCCCAAGCCCTCTCCTGAAGGAGAGGGTGTTCCGCTACAGAACGTCTTAATCTTCTTCAGAACTGAATCCAGGTTGTGGAGGACTTCCTCATTGGTAAAACGCAGTTCGGTATATCCAAGCTCATTCAGACGTGCAGTACGCTCTGCATCTGACTTCATCTGCCCCTCTTCATTGTGATAGCCTCCATCCACTTCAACAGTCACCTTGTACTCGTT